>MHEA01000253.1:21007-21670 GCA_001805085.1 Nitrospirae bacterium GWC2_57_9 | reverse complement strand
CGTCTTGTCCGGATTAAAGCACGCCGGAATGACGACGTGGAACCATTAACAATTAAGTTGACGGTGTACTAGCGACCTTCGCGCCCTCGCGGTGAACGGGTTTGCCTCTTGATCCAGCCCTGCTTGAATAAAGAAGGGGACACCCCGTTTCGGATGCCCCCTTCTTATTTTCCTTTGAACTGTTGCGCCTTACTCCACGCAGACGTTGAATTTCTTCTTGAACTCCTCCGGCGAGAGCTTGGTCGCCTTGGCCAGGTTCTTGAGCGCCACCCCTTCCAGGTCTTCCTTCTCGATGCGGATCATGTAGCGCCGCGCCATATGGTAATCGTCGGCGTTGATGTCCACGGTCCGAATGCGGGTCTTGCCCGTCTTCGGGTCCATCAGGTCCGCGAACTTGATGGGCTCGCACTTGCCGTCCTTCAGCATGATCATGGCGCCCGTGCCGCCGCCTGCCAGGAACGTGACCGCGCTGTAGCCCAGGTAGCGCGTGTACTCGCGGTCGTAGGAGATCGGGGGCTGGCAGCGCAGCTCGTAGCCGATGTCCTTGGCGATGATCGTCATCTTGAGGCCCATGGACTCGAGGTCGGCGAGCACCCTCTGCTTCAGCATGTCGCCGAGCGGCACCTCGGCCAGCCTGATGTTGCCGTGGTCGTCGCGGGGAAC
>MHEA01000253.1:20805-20995 GCA_001805085.1 Nitrospirae bacterium GWC2_57_9 | reverse complement strand
CTCCTCGGGGTCGAGCCGTGTTGCCACGCCCTCGGCGATGACAGCCACGCCGTGGTTCCTGCCCGTGATCATGCGCTTGATGATAGCGCCCGACAGGATGCAGACGACCTTGTTCAGCGAGATCTTGTTGCCCAGTTCCTCGGGGATCAGCGTCAGCGTTGCGCCCGCGCCCATGCCCATGCCGAGCGCC
>MHEA01000253.1:15288-20761 GCA_001805085.1 Nitrospirae bacterium GWC2_57_9 | reverse complement strand
GAAAGCTGTCTGGGAGTCCTCCATCAGGTTCGCCACCAGCTGGCCGCCCAGTTGGCGCGCCGTCTCGAACCCGAAGGTCGGGACACCGTGCGGGAGCGGAAGATCGTTGTCAATGGTCTTGGGCACGTGGCATACGGCGATCTTGCCCGCCGCGGCCTTCTCCACCTGCGTGGCGGTGAAGGCAGTGTCGTCGCCGCCTATCGTTACCAGATACTTCACTCCCAGGTCGTTGAGCGCCTTGACCACATTGGCCATCTTCTCGGGGCTCTTGGTCGGGTTCTCTCGGGATGTGCGGATGATGGAACCGCCCCGGGTGTGGATGCGCGAGATATCATCGGGGCTGAGCGTCAGGGTCTGCGTGCTGTCGCCCTTGGCAAGCCACTTGAACCCGTCATATACCCCGATCACCTCCAGGCCCTGCTTCACCGCCTCGAAGGTGACCGCGCTGATCACGCCGTTGATCCCCGGCGCCGGACCGCCGCCCACCACCACTGCAAGCTTTCCTCCCATAATTCCTCCTCATGGTTGCGATCTTTCGGTCTTTATCAGTGCTGTTATACCGGCGCCAACTGTAGCAAAACAGGCGGATATTGTCAACTCAGAAACGGGTCTCTGTCAACCCAGAACAGACATGTCCCTGCCGCCGCCAATAGAAATGTTCCAGTGTGGGTGAGGGGCCGGCCGAGGGAGAAACGTAAACTTTCTGCTCACTTTTAGAACGGGTCGATGCAGAAATTTTATGATCTCCGGCACCGCTTCTGCCAGGCAATGGACTATAATGAAAACATTTACCAAACGAGGAGGGTGCCAATGAAATACAAACTTTTAGGTAAGAGCGGGCTCAAGGTTTCCGAACTTGCTTTGGGAACCATGACCTTTGGAGAAGATTGGGGCTGGGGAGCTTCCAAGGAGCAGAGCGCGAAAATGTTCGATGCCTTCGCTGAAGCGGGCGGCAATTTCATCGACACGGCCGAAACCTATACCAACGGCACGAGCGAACAGTTCGTGGGCGAGTTCATCAGGTCCGAACGGGACCGCTTCGTGATCGCGACGAAGTACTCGCTGAACGACAATCCGACCGATCCGAACGCCGGCGGGAACCATCGCAAGAGCATGATCCGGGCCCTTGAAAAAAGCCTGGACCGTTTGGAAACGGACTACATCGACGTCTACTTCGTGCATGCCTGGGACGGCCTGACCCCGATCGAGGAGATCATGCGGGCGCTCGACGACCAGGTCCGGCTCGGCAAGGTCCTCTACGCGGGATTTTCCGATGCTCCCGCCTGGGTCGTGGCACGCGCCAATACCATGGCGCAGCTGAGAGGCTGGACGCCCTTCACCAGCATCCAGGTGCAGTACAACCTGGTGGAGCGGACCGCGGAGCGGGAGCTGCTGCCCATGGCCCGGGCTCTCGACATCGGGGTGACGGTCTGGTCGCCCCTTGCGGGCGGGCTGCTTACCGGAAAGTATAATGCGCCGACAAGCGAGCCGAAACGCTGGGTCCATGAAAGCCCCATGAGTGCGGCTTACGTGACCGATCGGAACCTGAAGATCGCGCAGGCGGCGATCGATATAGCCTACGATATCGGCCATTCACCCTCGCAGGTCGCGATCAACTGGATCCGGCAAAAGCGGAACCTCGCAGAAATGATCCCGATCATCGCCGGCCGGAGCGTTGACCAGTTCAAGGACGACCTCAATTGCCTGAGCTTCGAGCTCTCGCCGGGGCATATGAAGCGGCTGGATGATGCGAGCGCGATCGAGCTCGGCTTCCCCCATGATTTCCTGTGCTCGGGCTTTGTCCAGAAACTGATCCACGGAGAGACGGGGCAGCTGCTTGAGGTCAAGCTGCCGCTTGCGGCATAGGTTTGATGGAGAAGCTGAAAAGCTGGCGGGCGTTCATCGCCGGCCAGCTGTCTTTAACGATCCTGCAAGATGTCAAAAGGGTCAGTCACTGATGTCGTCTGATCGCCTGATCGCCTGTTATATCGTGTGACGGAGCTGATCATAATGTCTGCCGTCCCGGTCCCTATCGTTTCGCCGGTTTTTCTTACGGGGTTTCACGCGGATAGACCGCGGTCACCTCTTCGATCGTACGGACTTCTTTCAATGCCCTTGCCAGGACCTTCGCGTCGTCGTCTTCGACAACGACCACGACCTGCTTTTCGGTCCAGCCGAATACCCTGACCTTCGGGATCGACCTTAGCCGGGCGAGAACAGCTTGACCGGCACCGCTCCGCATTTCTACTATTACGCTCACAATAGACATGGAATGGCCGCATTCTCATAAAGGAGCCCGTCCCGCCCGTCAGTCGGGGGAGGTGACATCAGGGCGGGAAGGGCGGGGGTAAGCTCCGTTACGCTTTCTGCTGCAGCGTAAAAAAACTTTTCTCAGGCTTCTTTGACACTGGAGCCTGGCGTCGTGAGACCTGTCACCGGGCCGGAGCAGCAGAAGCCGTCTTCGGCGCCATGGCGTCGTCGATCATCTTGATGCCCTTGAAAGCCTCATCCGCCGATTTCAGCAGCGCCTCCTTGGCCATATCGGGATTGTGGAACCCGTCGGAGTTCTCCGCGGTCCAGAACTCCCACAGGATATGCGCCTTCAGGTGCTGGTCCTGGGCCTTCTTGATGACCTCGGAGTCCACGCCGGCCGCTTTGGCCGCAACGATCTTGTCGATCAGCGCCGACAGGCGGAACTCGGCCTTGCGCATCTTGCCCCTGATGTGTGCCTTCACGGAATCGATGGCGTAGACCGCGTCCTGCTTGGTCCAGCCCGGATGGCACTTTGCGGTAAGGCAGCTCTCCTTGATGTGCTCCTTCGGGGTCACCGCGAAGTGCGAGGTAAAGACCTTGCCCTGCTTGTTCTTCATTTTGGGAGTATGGCAGGAATCGCAGCCGGCCCCTGCTTTCGCATGCTTCGAATTATAGAAGGCTTCGGCCTCCGGATGCTGTGCTTTCCAGAGCAGACCGCCGGTGATGGCATGCTTGAAGTCGAGGAAATTTACCTGCTTCACGTAATGGTCATAGAGCCCGAATACGTCCTTGTAGGGGAAGTGGTTTGTGAGGGGGCTGTTATAACCCACGGTCTTCTTCGAGGTGTCGGGATTGCGCGGATCGTACCCGTCGTTGCAGTTGTATTCCACGTGGCACTGGCCGCACTGGAGCTTGGTGTCATACTTCTCGAGGATGGCTATCTTGCGCGTGAACCCGCGGGTGCCCATGTCGATGACCTTGATGTTGGTGTGCCTGGGGTCCTTGTGCCAGAGCGTATCCGCCTCGGGCCGGGTCAGCGCCGCGATCAAACCGTCGCGCACCACCCGGGGCTTTGCGGCATGGGGATCATGGCAGACAAAGCAGTTCAGACCGTGGTTCACGTCCTTGGCCACTTCCACCACGTTCGAAATGCGGGACCATGTTGCGCCCGGAACGGGCTCGCCCAGGTAGGACCACTTCAGGATATGGTCCTGGGTCTTGCACTGCAGGCAGGTGGGGTTGGCCGCGGCCGCGCTCTGGGTCATGAACGCCTTGTGCTCCTTGGTCTCTTGATGCGTATCGGTCAGCACGTCCCAGACCTTTCCCTTCTCGTTCACGTACTGCCATCCGTTCTTGGGCTGGAACCGGCCGCCGAAGGCGCGGTCCACCACGAACTGGTCCACCAGCATGTTCACATGGCTCCGGGTCAGGCTGTGCTCCTTCGTGAACCCGTGGCCTGCCATCAGTTTGTCCCAGAAGGGGTTGGGCGACCGGTTCGTCAGCTGTGATTTCTCGTCGCGGGCCGGACGGTGCTTGGCCACCTGCATGAAGCTGTCATACTGGTCCTTGTGGCATTTGCCGCAGGCTTCCCAGGACGTGTCCGTTCCCGGACGGGTGTCGGGACCGGGGTTCGCCACGTGTTTTGCCAGACCGCTGTGGCAGTTCACGCAATTGACCTTCCCGTGCCTGCCCATGGTATGGAGCTGTTGGATCGGATCATGGCATTCGTAGCAGGTCTTCACCTGTACGTCCTTCTCGCCTGCTGCTTTCGCTCCTGCTGCCTTCTTGTACTGCGCGTCCGCCGTCAGGCCGGCCAGGCCGATCATGAGAACGACCGCTGCCGCTGCTGCACCAACTGAAAGAACACTTCTTTTCATCTCCGCCTCCTTTGTAATAACGAAATGATCAGGGAAAAATCGACGTTGCTTCGAGTTCAGAACACCGTTCGCGTCCAAACAATACCATTGGCGTAGGTAAATTTGGCGTTAATGAATGTAAATTTTCTGTAAATCTTGTACAGTATTCGACCCCTTTTCATGGATGGAAAACAGTATGCACCGATTTATAATGCTATACTATGATGCAGGTCATACCAATCCACTGCCCTGCATGCTATACCACTGACGCTCATGGCTTATTCGTGAGGAATCATAATTCAAAAAAGGAGGAACAAAGAGTGAAGCATTTAAAAATCGCGGCGGTAATCGGTCTTATTCTGTTATTCGGCACCTCGGCATGGGCGGCTAAAAAAAGCGCCTGCGTCACGTGCCACGAAAAGGCAACGCCCGGCGTGGTCCGGCAGCACCTGGAAGGGAAGATGGGAAAGGCGGGGATAGACTGTTCGGCCTGCCACGGCTCGGCTCACAAGTCAAAGGACGACGCGAAGCTGGCCAAGATGCCGACGCCGGCAACGTGCGCGGGCTGCCACAAGACCCAGGTGGAGCAGTTCTCGGCCGGCAAGCATAACGCAGCCTGGGTGGCGTCAAGCTCGATGCCCATGATGGGGCACCAGCCCAAAGCGGTCTCCGGCGAAGGCTATAAGGGCTGTTCGAGCTGCCACAAGATCGGCGCCAAGTCCGATGCCGAAAAGGCGCAGATGCGGTACGGCCACGCCCAGTGCGACGCCTGCCATACGCGCCATTCGTTCAAAAAGTCGGAAGCGCTCGATCCCCGGGCCTGCCAGACCTGCCACATGGGCTTCGACCATCCCCAGTGGGAGATGTGGTCCACGTCCAAGCACGGCACCATCTGGCAGATCGAGGGCAAGGACAGCAAGCGCGCTCCCACGTGCCAGACCTGCCATATGTCCGGCGGCGATCATAACGTGATGACTTCCTGGGGCTTCCTGGCGGTCCGCCTGCCCGAGAACGACAAGGACTGGATGAACGACCGCGTGGCGATCCTGCAGGCATTGGGTGTTCTGGACGAAGCCGGAAAACCCACGGCGCGGCTGGACCTGGTCAAGGCCGGAAAAGTGGCGCGACTCACGGCGGAAGAATTCCAGAAGGAGCGCGACCGGATGACCTCTGTCTGCGCAACGTGCCATGGCGCCACGTATGCGAAGAAGCAGCTCGACGAGGCCGACCTCGTGGTGAAGGAAGCGGACAAGTTGATGGCCGAGGCGATCCGCGTGGTCCAGGGCCTCTACAAGGACGGCGTGCTCGTGAAGCCGGCTGGCTGGACCATGGCGCCGGACCTGCTCCAGTTCTACGAGGCAAAG
>MHEA01000253.1:8025-15252 GCA_001805085.1 Nitrospirae bacterium GWC2_57_9 | reverse complement strand
GAGTACCGCATGCGCGCCTTCCAGGGCTCCTTCCATATGAACCCGGATTACATGCACTGGTACGGCTGGGCCCCGATGAAGGAGACGCTTCAGAAGATCAAGGATGAGGCCGTGCAGTTGAGAGCGGAGAAACATACTGCCGCGAAGTAGGGACAGCACGGTGAAATGCGAAGGGGAGGGACCTCAGGTCTCTCCCCTTTTTTGTTCTGTACTGATGATGACCGGCTCGCTGGCAAGCGGTGGCCCCACGGTCATCCTTCCCGCTGCTCAAGCACCTGCCTCATGTCCCCATCCCACGGCAATTCGTCGAGCAGGGCGCCGAAGCTCCGGTCCAGGGGCGCCGCGATCCTAAGAGGCTGATCTGTGCGGGGATGGGGAAACTCGATCGAATGTGCATGCAGCAGCAGGCGGCGGCATTTGAGATTGCCGCGGAAAAATTCGTTCTGCTTCCCGTCGCCGTAGGTGGTGTCGCCGACTACCGGATGAAAAATATGCTTCATGTGTCGCCTTATCTGGTGATTGCGGCCCGTCAGGGGGTTTGCTTGAACCAGGGAAAAGCGCGCCGTGGAATACCGCCCCATGGGATGGGGCAGTTCGATCGTCGCCAGGCGCCGGTACTCGGTGACCGCCTGCTTGGCGGGTTTGTCCTTGTCCGCCTTTTGATCCGTCATCCGGTCCCAGCGCTCGCGGAGAGGGTGATCGATCCGCTCGTTGTCACTCGTGTAACCCCGCACGATCGCGAGGTAAGATTTGGAGACTTTTTCTGTGGTGAACAGCCCCATCATCGCACGGGCGGTCTCTTTATCCAGGGCGAATACCAGCACGCCCGACGTCGCCTTGTCGAGGCGGTGGACGGGATAGACCCACTGCCCCAGCTGGTCCCGGACGATCTTCATGGCGTTCTCGGTCGCATGCCGGTCGATATCGCTCCGGTGGATCAAAAGGCCCGCGGGTTTATTCACGGCAACCAGTTGCTTGTCCTGATACAGCACGGGTAGGGAATTCATGGCAGATTCATCTCTCTCCAGGCCTGACGGGATGAGGCCCGGTACGCCTATCGTTTCTTCTGAAACAATGCCACGCCGTTGTCCGGAACAATCAGCTCCGCGCCCCAATGTCCTGCAAGCCAGGCAAAGGTCGCTTGCGGGAAAAAGCAGATATGCGTCAGGTCGTTCTTGTAATGCCAGCCCGGGAAGTCTTCTCGCCCTACGGGGAATTTTGTCATGATGCCCAGCCGGCCCCCGGGCTTCAAGCAGTTCCAGAGCCGTTCCAGTTCCTGCCTGGGGTTCCGAAAATGCTCCACCACCTCGCTCGCGGTTATGAAGTCGTATTGGATTTGGAGGACCGCGCGATCTGGTTCATAGAACTGGTCGTAGAGCGCCATTCGGTGACCCGCTTGCCGGAACATAAGGGCAAGCGCGGGTTCGGGACCGCAGCCGAAATCAAGACCGCTGCTTCCCGGGGCCAGACAGCGTTCAAGAGGAACGAACAGCCGGCTTAAAAAGCTGCGATAGCCGTGGTCGTCAGGCGAATTCCGGTGCAGATCGTAGCGCTTCCTTTCATCCGCTTCGCAAAGGAACTGCGAGGACGGAACGAAGACCAGGCAGCAGACCGGGCATTGATAGAACGTCCTCCGGCCGTCTCGCGCGAACTCCTTGGTCCTTCCCGCTTTACATAAAGGACAGGTCATATGGTTCCTATCACGCACTCAGGGACGGTACCAAAAAACAGGCGGAATGTCAAAACAGGTTACAGAAGGGGGACCGGGATCTCTCGCTAAGCTCGAAAGACAACCAGAAAAAAAAGGCGGCCTCGATAGCGAGACCATCCCTCGTATTTGCCAATGACGGGCCGGCGCTACATGACTCGCTTAATGCTAAAACTTCCCCAGACCCTTTTGGTATCCGTATTATTTGAAACGATGGAATCGAAGGAACCGGTGATCGGTTCGCCGACAGCGCCGTCGCTGGTAAGGGTCACTGTTCCGCTTATCGCGCCATAAATATGTTGTGGCAGTGTGGGGTTATGGATCATAATATACTGAACGCCGGTGCACATCAACCCTGGATCGATCTGATAGGTGTCGGCCGCGGTATTTTTTGCGCAGACACTTAGCTGTAGGCTCGGGCCCGACAGCTCCAGGATCGTCTGGGTAAATGTGCTAAATGAGACCACCTCGCCAAAAAGCACGGGTGAGGTCGTAATATCACCTTTATAGGTAGTGGTGGTCGCCGCTTCTGTATTGCTCTGAACATTGACGGTCATCCAGCGGCCCGCTTCAAGATCCGGGCCTCCGGTGCCGCCCCCACCGCCTCCGCATCCGATCAAGAGCATGATGACAGGCATCACAACAAGGTGCTTTTTCATATACGCCTCCTGAATGAATATAAAAAGTGTAACTAAAGGTCATATAGTTTTACGAAATATAAGTCATCGAGTCAAGGAATACAACAAGTAGTCCACCATTTTTCAGGAATCTGCCAACTCGTGCTTTATTGCACTTTTTGCGTTTATTTTTACAGCTACGAGTTTCGATCTAAAAGAGGGAAAGGTCCTGATAAAGAAAGCGGTACACTTAGACAGACGGTGAAGGCGAAATTAAGGAGGGCTTGCGGCAGACTACGCCTCTGCTACAGCAGCGGAGAGTGCGCTCACTCCAGGATTCAATCCAGGAATAGCTTTATGCGGCTGATAAATAGCGCGATAGGAATGCTGGTGATCGCTTTTTCTTTGGCAACGTGCTCAACCAGGAATGAGGGGCCGGCCGGGACGGCAGCGCCGGACTATGCACAGGGGTCCTGACTGCGGCCTACGACGCTGATCTGCTCCGGACCTATGAAGCTTCGGTCAAGGCACTGACCGATCTTGCCATGACGATCAGGAGCCCGGACAAGGATGCAGCAGGAGCCAACGTCCTCGCCACCAGGCCCGATGACATGAAGCCGGGGGCCGTCACGTTGAAAGCACGGGGGCCGACCACAACGGCTTCGATCAAGGTCGGTACGGACGGTGAGGAGGCCTATTCCCGCATCATTTCAAAAAGGAGCTCGGCCCGTTTGAAAGGTAAGCAGGTGAAAGTCTGCATAGATATCTTCGTTGATCGCGGCCGGGATCTCGGGAACATCTCGTCATTTCCCCTTCGTGAACAGCAACTGCCTTCATTCTTTTTTTGTGCCGAACGGGCCCCGGTCTTTTTCACGTTAACTTGCACAAAGTTTCAGTCAATACCCCAAAAATACCCCGTCATTGCTATTGCGATACAGGACAGAAATGTCTATACTGTGCAGCATCAGTAAACATTGTTCGCGGTGTTCCGGGGCCGGACCGGTGACCACTCAAGGAGGCAGTCATGGAATTGATCAGGGGAAGAAAGAGTCTGATATTCATCATCGCGGCTTTTTTTCCGCTCCTGCTGTCCCTGCCGCCCGCGGCATCCGCAGAAGGGACTTTCAGCAGAATAGTGGTTTTCGGGACCAGTCTGTCCGATCCCGGGAACGCCTTTGCGATCTGGCACGAGAAGAGCACTCCGCCCTACGATACGCTGGATCAATTCGCCATCCCCGACCACCCTTACGCAAAGAGCGGACTTCATTACACCAACGGTGCCACATGGATTGAACAGTTCTCCCGGCCGCTGGGCCTTGCCGGGAGCGTCCGGCCGGCATTTGCAGCAAGAGGAGGCGAAGCATCCAACTATGCCGTCGGCCGCGCCCGGGCGCGCGAGGATGCGGGCACTGCGGGATTCATCAATCTGCCGGCGCAGGTAAGCGCCTTCCTGTCCGATCACTCCGGAACGGCCCCTGCCGATGCTCTGTACGTGGTGGAGATAGGCTCCAATGACCTGAAGGACGCACTCGAGTCGTTTGCAGCCGGCCGCGATGGCGGCGCCATCATCGCCGACGCCCTTTCGTCGATCGGCGGCAACCTCGAGCGGCTCTATGCTTCGGGTGCCAGGAGGTTCCTCGTCTGGAACGTGCCGGACATCGGGCTCACCCCGGCGCTGCGGACCCTTGACAAGGCCGCTCCCGGAGTGGCCCAGTCGGCGACACTGCTGTCGGCAGCATTCAATGCCAACCTCGATATGCTGCTCGGATATCTGCAGCGTCTTCCGGGCATCGAGATCGTACGCCTGGATGCAAAGAGGATACTGAGCGACCTCGCCCGGGATCCCGCAGCGTTCGGTCTGGTGGTGGCCGATGCTGCCTGCGTCACCCCGAACGTTCCGCCTTTCGAGTGCCGGGAGCCGGATGCATACCTGTTCTGGGACGGGATCCATCCGACCAGGGCGGTTCACGGAATGATCGCGCAGAACGCTGCCGTCGGGCTCTCACGCCGATAGGCCGCCGTAAAAAAAAGAGCCCGGCAAGATGCCGGGCTCTTTTTTTGTTATCACGCTCTCATCTTATCCCTGTCAGAACATCTTTTTCTCCCTGCTGCTCAGGTCCAGAACCTTTTTCAGCTGCGCCGTAAGCTGCCCGATCTCATCGCTGCCGCCGGTTTCCGGGATCTCCGCGCCCGGCTGGCCGGCCGCAATGCCGTCCACCGCGGTTATGATGCCGAGGAGCGGCCGCACCACCAGGAAGGTGAGCAGGACGTAGGTTGCAACGATGATAATCAGCGAAAAGCCGATAATGATGCCGATCACGGAGCGGGAAGTCTCGGCGATCGCCTTATTGACCTCATCGAGCCTGAAATATGCCTCGATCACGCCCGCTGCCTGCCCCTGGAATTCGATGGGCACATAGACTTCCATGACCTGTTGGTAGCCGAGCATGTCGACGTTGGCCGCCTCTGTTTCCGGGGGTTTGATAAGCGCCACCACGGCGTTCTTCGTGAGCGTGTTCCGATAATTCACGCTGTCCGTTTTCTTGCCGATGTCCTGCTCGTTCGTGGAATAGACGATGTCGAACCGCGCGTTGAACACCTTTATCTTGATGATCTCGGGCGTCCTGATCAGGTTCAGGAATGTCGAAAACGTCTCCCTTTGGCGATAGAAATCGGTATCGCTGAAGTTCGAAAGGGCCAGGCGTTCGGCAACCTTGGCTTTGATATACCGGGCCGTCATCTGCTCAGCGCGGGTCAGCGCTGTTCTCTCGATATGGCGCGTGACGAGGAACGTGGCAACGCCGGAAACAACCGCGGTAATCAGAATGATAAAAACGATGAACTTGGACCGTAACTTCATGGCGGACCCCCTTCTTTGGATAAGCGCTTCACTGATGCTGTCTGCAGCAAGCTGCGGGTAATGCACTTTTCTGCAATTAAGTGTACAGGAAGTCCGGAAAATGTCAAGCGCTCTTCTCAGAAGGAGCGGTCAACGCCGCATCAGGATCAGCACTCCCGCGCCGAGGGCAATGACCGCAAGGACAACGCCGCTTCCGTCGAAACGGATATGCAGGAGCTGCATAAGGCCGGACGCGACCAGCCAGATCGCGAGCAGGACCGTGCCCATCCTCGTCCAGAGCTTTTCAGACCGGTCGGCCAGCAGCACCAGGATGCCGGTTGCGATGCCCAGAGCCGCGAGGAGCGCTTCGCTTCCCTGAAACCGAATGCCGCCCAACCTGACCAGACCGGTCAGCACCAGCCAGGACCCCAGCAGGATATTCGCCACTGTCTTCATCTCTCCACTCCCTTTCCGGTTTTTCACAGAATCTAATAAATCGTCTTCAGCAGGAAGCCGCGGTCTTCCGGTTTCACTCCATCCGTGACTTCCCTTCCGTCATTTTTCCCTTGATGAAATTCTTTATGAATTCCCTCTCCTCGTGACCGATCTTCAGGAACTTGACCCCGACGCCTGATTGCTTTTTCGTGTCATTGTTCTGCTGGCAGTACATGACCTGACCCTCGGTCCTGATGGACCAGCCCGGCGCATTGGGCAGGTGGAATGTGAAGGGGTGGATGCTGCCATAGCTCAGCGCGCGATTCGTGGCTACGAACATGCCGAGCTCCGACAGGACCGCGATGCTGTCATCCCTCGCCGGGGCGTTCGCGCTTGCGTGGTCTCCCACTGCCACATCGAGGAAGGTTTTCAGCCGGACAAAGCGGTGGGGCTTTTTGGTGGCCGTCTGAATAGCAGCATACAGTTCTTCGAGCGTTGCAGGATGCCGGAGATAGGCGGCGCATCCCGCCTGTTCGCAGTCCTGCTGGATCCGGGGATCCGTGTTGGAGGTATAAATGATGACCGGAACGCCGCGGGTCCTGCGGTTCTGTTTGACCTGCTTCAGGAGGTCTGCTCCGCTCATGTCCGGCAGGTCAATGTTGGCAACAATGGCCAGCGGAAGGGTCAGGCTCATGTAGGTGAGCGCATCCTCTGCCGTCTTCGAGGTAATGACGTGATAGTTCAGGTGCTGAAGGAAGATGCTGGTATAGAACTTGCGCACCGGTTTGCCGTCCACGACCAGGACGATCTGTCCGTTCCCCTGCCGGTTCGTTTTCACGGTATCTGGCATGTGCTTTATGCTTCCGTCTCCTTCGTCGGGGTTCAGAAGAACGCGGATCGCTCCTCTCGCTGCTTGTCATGTTGGGACAAAAGGAACTGCCGGGCGCGAGAAGAACTCGCTTCGAGGCGGTACAATAGTATTATAATAGTGAAGAAAAATCAAGAAGGAAGGGGGCTTCCCGGCGAGGCAGCGGGTCGCACTTTTTAATGTTGTTTCGCAAAGGCCTGTTCCAGGCTCAGGAACTGATCGAACTCTTCTTTGATCTCAGTGGCCAGATCGGACGTGGAGAGAAGTCCTATCACCCGTCCATCCTGGGTCACCGGCAATCTCCGCACGTTCTCGCTGCTCATGGTCTTGAGAGCCGACTCGATATCGATATCGGAACTGATCGACGTCGGGTTGGGGGTCATGATATCGGAGACAATGGCCGTTCTCGGGTCCTTTGAATCTCCGACCACGCTCAAAGCAATGTCCCTGTCAGTCAGTATTCCCCGCAGGTTCATGCCCTCATCAACGATCAGCACGGCGCCTACGCCGTAGTCCTTCATCTTTGCTGCCGCATCGTGGACTGAATCGGACGGATTGCATGTTACCAGTTCTTTCTGCATCAGCTGTTTTACTATCATACTATCCTCCTTTCTTCAGTACCCTTTGCCTCGCCGGGAGCTGTTCCAGAAATAAAAAAGGCCGGGCTTTACCGAAGTGAATCCTTCGGCAGCTCGGCCGTCTTTTCAAGACCCGCCGCTTTCCGCTCCCCTCATCTGAAAGGGATCGGCTTTGTCGGGAT
>MHEA01000253.1:3791-8001 GCA_001805085.1 Nitrospirae bacterium GWC2_57_9 | reverse complement strand
CGTTTTTATTGTCCAATGGGGCAGGAGAGATTGTTTTAAATAAGGCCGGGCGTACCTATAGCATTAAAATGATGGACAGAACACGCCGCGGCCCCTGAGATCATCCTTTTTTCTTCTTGGCCTTTTTCTTCGTTGCCTTTCTTCCACTCGGCACCTCCAAGGGTTTTGACTGGAGCCGCTTATAATAGAAGTTCTGACCGTAGAGCACGCTGACCGGGTTGTGGCCCGTCACGCGGTCCTTGACCACGAGCGTCGTGACCGGGGCGATAGAATGTTTGCTGAAGAGCATATCATGCCCCACGCAGAGCCCGACGATGATGTTCATGTCCGTTCCCGCGCTGTTCAGGAGGCGCGCCTGGGCGATAGGGTTGCAGGCGGGCTCGAACGTGCCCGGTCTCACCTTGTCGGTCTCCGCTATCCCCAGCTCGAGTTTGTCCTTGCTGCCTGTCTTGCAGCAGACCGAGAGGGCTTCGAAGCCCTGGGTCTCGAGGATCCGGGCGAGCCTGTTCGTCTCGTCCAGCAAGCCGATGCAGGTTGCGATGCCTATCTTTTGATACCCCATGAGCTTTGCAAAGGCTATGGTATCCTCGACGCGCGTCCACCGGGCATTGATGGTATCGCTTCCCGGCGTGGGCTGGTAGCAAAGGCCTTCGACCACCGTTGCCACGCGGGCGATCTTCGCATCCTCGCTGCTTCCGCGGTATTCATGGAAGCTGTCATCGATCAACGGCATATGCTCCCGCGAGGGACAGTACCCCGGCTTGACCGGCGCCTGGGCGCGGTCCGCGCTCCAGCAGTTCGTCTTTCCCTGCTTCTGCCATACGGCGCTGCAGATGCCGCAGCTGAATTTAGTCATTTCCTCATCCTCCTCAAAAACCGGGCTCCCGAGCGCCTTGTGATGGCATGGTACCACTCAGGCTTTTGCGAATCGCTTCCAATCGCATTCCCCGATTGTTGTTCGTCAACTTCACCTACAAAGCTGCAGCCGACGTTCCTACGGAAATTCGAGTTGACATGCAGGAACGCGTCGGGTGAGCGGTTCAACCGCTCGGCCCGAATGGTTAGAATCTTTCGTCCGACCTCACTCCGTTCTGCTCGGCTATCTGACCATTAATCCTCAATAATGAGCGTTGATTTCATCAGCACTACCTGATAAGGATTCCATGTAGACATCACATAATAGATAGTCGAAGTATTTTCGTCCCCCGTAAAGAAAGCGGGAAGCATGTACGGCCCGTATGCTCCACCCCATGTAAATCCTCTTCCAAAATCATTTACGGTATCACACCATCGACTAAGCCAACTTGCATGCATGAAATGACAATACCCCTCATCCCTCCAGCCATTGAATAGAACCTGCGGCGCCGACCATGGGCCCCAGGGCGAATCGGCCACCCGAAAATTGATCCCGCGCGGCGACCGGCAATTGTAGAGCATCAGCCATTTGTGAAGGTACGGATTCCACGCTACAGAAAGTTCGCCGAGACAGCCCTGATTGAAAAGGGGAATTGCCTCGGCTTCCATGGTGCTCCAGCGCGTGGTTCCATTCTCATTCAGGCCGGCGTAGTAACGGAACGAATTCTGATCTTCCACCCTGTTCAGCGGAACGTATGCCAGATAGGGATCGCTCAGTCTATAGACTCCGCTTCCCCACAGCAGCACCCCCTTGCCTGAACTTTCAGGCAGTCCGGGGATAGCGCCGTTCTCTACAACAACCGGGGCGACATTGATGAATTTATCGCGGGAGAAATCGTAGAGATGCGTAAAATTCCGCGCATGGTCAGTTGATTGGGCTAATAGGGAACGGCCCATTGTCTTGAAGGAAGTATGGTCGGTCGTAAAAAAAACATACATGCTGCCGTTCGCGCTGAATCCTCCTGTCGGGACTTCAAAAGATCCCAGGGAAACGCCGGGAACGAGCGTCGGGCGAAAAAGTCCGGATGCGGATGCCACGAATTGCAGGCTAAGACAATTATCGGGATCGATGTCGGTTGTGAATGCGATGCTGTCGGCTCCGAACAGGGACCCAAATGAAAGTCCTACAGTATCCCCAAAGAAAAAATAGGTGCGCCCTTCGTGAACAAGCGATGAGCCAAGATCTGTTCCCTGGACGCTGTAGCGTTGAAATGTCTCGTTCAGCGTGGGCTCGTCTCGTTCCCGGTCGAAGTCACCCGTTAATTGACATATCTTGCGGCTACTTCCCGAAACATGCCGAATAAACGTCGTTGGTGTCGAGTCAAGAGTAGCGTCTGTCAGATGGCCCTCTGCAAAAGGCCTGGCTTGGCACGAAGAGAGTAGTACTGTTATTACCAGATTAAATGTAAGCGATTTTCTCATGGGCATTCAGGAAGCTACGTACTATTAACCAATGATTGAGCAGTTTTTCTAACCTTCACAGATTTTAGACCTTATTGGCCTATTAGAAAAGCATTTTCCTTAAGTATCGAGAATTTATAATTTGCAAGGTAGGATAATAGTTCATTTGCATGCTTGAGTAGGTCTACTGATCTTATCAGCGTGACGATGTCATGCATTTTTAGTGCGTCACTTGTAGCGAGCCTACTATATTCTAACGAAAGCGGCAAGGAGAAAACGCAGACGAAGACGGGGTGACGGAGTGACCACGGGAAGAATCGGCTAGGCAGAGAAACGACTTGCTGACGCGGGGGACGGTCAAGCGGCATTGAATACAGGATGAAACTTGCAATGATAACGACTCTCTAATAACTGCAGTGCAGGAAGAATCAAACACCAGGGGAGAGCCCCGAAATGAAAAGAGGGACTCGGGGGCCTTTTGCCCTTTGTCCCTCGTTCACGTTCACTGTTATTGTTCGCTTATGCCGCTTTCCGTATCGCCACGCGCATGGCCTGCGGACCTTCCTGTCCCTGCTCCTCGCGAAAAGACACGGCCGTACCGATCTTCAGCTTGTTGAAATCACCGTTCAGCACGCTGTTGCGGTGGAAATAAACGTCCCGTTCGTCCATTGTGCGTATGAACCCGTACTCGCTTTCGGGAAAGAGCTTCGCAACCCGGCCTGAAGGAACTTCCTCATGCGTTTTAACCACGCCGCGTTCTTTTCTTCGCTGCTCCTCAAGTATGCGGTATGCCGCGTCAAAGGCATCCCGCAATGCGACATAGACGTCCTCGTTCTCACTGCGGTTCACGGCGATCTCCTTGCCGGGAATGGTTATATCGACCCGGACGCCATACAGTTTCCCTTTATGATGACGCCGCTGGGGCTGGTCGACCACGACCCTGCAGCTCATGATCCGCTCGTAGAACCTGTCCATTTTTGCCGCTTTTTCGGTGATGTGTGTTTCGATTGCATCTGAGGGAGGGATGTCTCTGAAGGTTACCTGAAGCGGAAGTCTCATACTTACACCTCCTGGGCTATTCTCTGTCTTTTGATTCAAACTTAGCACAGAAAATTGCAGGTGTCAAACGAGCCCACCCAAACATCTGATTAAGCGGGAAGATCGGATACAAGATCGGATACAGGGATGCGCGTGCTTCAGGTCGTGAGCCTGCAGTAGATCTCGGTCATCCGGCTCGGCAGCTTGCGCACGTCGTCGATGAAGATATAGTTCACGTCGCCGAAGAGGTGCGGCAGGTAGGACTGGGCTTCGCGGTCGATGGTGATGCAGAAGGGATGAATGGACTGACCTGCGGCCTCGATCAGCGCCTTGCGGGTGTCCTCGATCGCATAGTCTCCCTTGTAGCCGTCCCAGTCCTCGGGCTTGCTGTCGCTCAGGATCACGAGCAGCCGCGTCCTGGCGTCCTCGGACCGGAGCAGGTTCGTGGCGTGGCGGATGAAGGGCGCCATGCGGGTGTAATCGCGGGGCTCGATGCCGGCGATCCTTTTCTTTACGGTCTCCCCGTAGGTCTCGGCAAAGGATTTGACGCGGAACAGGTCGCAGCGGTTGCGGGTCATGCTCGAGAAGCCGTAGACCGCGTAGCGGTCGCCGAGGGTTTCCAGGGCCTCGCACATGAGGACCAGCGATTCCTTTTCAGCCTGGTTCACCCAGCCCCTCGTCGAACCGCTCATGTCCACGAGGAACAGGACCGCGATGTTCCGCTCCTGGCGCTCGATCCTGGTAAAGAGTCCCTCCGAAGGCGAGATGCCCGCGCGCATGTCCGCAAAGTACTCCACCACGGCGTCGATATCTATCCCGTCGCCGTCCTTCTGTCGGCGCTTAGTCCTGCGTTCGC
>MHEA01000253.1:3444-3684 GCA_001805085.1 Nitrospirae bacterium GWC2_57_9 | reverse complement strand
TTGTACCCTGCGCGCCGGTAGTCCCATTCATCGTAGCACAGGACTCCTGCCGCCTCGCTCCCCTCCTCTTCTTCCTCGATCAGCTCCTCCAGGTTGAGCGGGGTTCCGCCGCCCATCTCGCTGCCGGTCACGAGGATGCCGCCGGGGATCCCTCCCTTCTCCCCGACCAGGGAGCTCAGCTGCTCGTCCGCCTCGATCAGCCTGCCCTTGATCAGGAGATATTGACGTGACGGCTCGATG
>MHEA01000253.1:3018-3221 GCA_001805085.1 Nitrospirae bacterium GWC2_57_9 | reverse complement strand
CCAGCCTGATCGATTCCCCCGGCCCGGTCTCGTACTGAATGCCGTAGAGGGCGGACATCGCTTCGGTCAGCCTGAGGGCGGGCGTCCCTTTGATCTTTCCCGCAAGATAGTACTGCCACAGCCCTTCCACGAAGGCGGCCTTGGAGGACAGGCCGGCAAGGCAGGGCCGTTCCCGGTAGAGCGCATGCTTGGTCGCGGCTGCC
>MHEA01000253.1:277-3006 GCA_001805085.1 Nitrospirae bacterium GWC2_57_9 | reverse complement strand
CCCGGAAGCTCTTTCATCAGAAAATATTCCGTGCGGAAGGACTCGATGATCGTGTAGAGGTCCAGGGCCAGCCGGCGCTCGGGAAACCGGTTGAAGAAGGCTTCGATGTCCTCCGGTCCCTTTGCCGGATTCGCCGGTTTTCCCGGATCAAGGCCGATGGTGAGGGTGCCGACCGCGATCTGCGCCCAGGCCGTGGCTGCCGCGAGCTTATACAGCGCGAAATTCTCCTCCCGGCTCGCGAACCGGTTCAGGTGACCGGGAAGCGTGATCACGACCGTATCCGTTGAAGCAGCGTCGCCGTCCGTGATCTTGAGTTCTCGGCCGGACAGGGCACGGAGGAAGGTCTCAAGCAGGGGCGAGGCTTCCCGGAGGGACAATCCGTCCCGGGCCCGATATGCCCGGAGACTTTCGGAATCGACGCGGCTCATGAACCGGAGTGCCTGGTCGATGCCGCGAGAATCGCGCAATTCGAAGGCCGCGCCGAGCCATTCGTCGAGATCGGCAGGAGAAAGCAGACCGGCCGCGATCCTGATATGCCGCAACACACCGGGGACCAGGGATGAACTGGCATGGGAAAGCGCAAGGATCAGAGCGAGCACCTTCGACCGCACTGCAGGTCCGTAGGACTCGATCTCGAACAGAACATGGTCGATCTCGTCGTCCTCGAAAAAATCCAGTCCGAGATTGTTTATCAGTTCCTCGCAGAGCTCGTCGTACTGTTTTATGGTGAGCTGTTGCATAGGCATTTATACTTAGCCGCAGATTGAGGCAGATAACCGCGGATTAAGGCAGGAGTGGCCACTCCGCACTCCACACTCCGCATTCCGCATTCGTTTCAGAACAACGCGCCGATGACCGCCCGCAGGGACCCCAGCATCTCGCGGTCGTCCGTAAGCGGTTCGGCAACAGCCGTTTCGCAGGCGCTCCTCGGATCTATCCCGCCGGCCATGAGCTTCGCGGCATTGATCAAAAGCCTGGTGCTTGCCCCTTCCGTCAGCCCCTGGTCCTTCAGGTTCCGCGTCTTTTCCGCCAGGCTCACCAGCGTGCGCGCCCGGTCCTCGCTCACGCCCGACTCGTGCATCACGATCTCCGCTTCCCGGTCCCTGTCGGGGTACTGGAACTCGAGCGCGAGAAAACGCTGACGGGTGCTCTGTTTCAGGTCCTTGAGCACGCTCTGGTATCCCGGATTATAGGACAGCGCGATAAGGAACTGGGGCGGGGCCTTGACCACCTCGCCCTTCTTCTCCACCGGCAGCATCCTGCGGTCGTCGGCAAGGGGATGGATCACGACGATGGTGTCCTTCCTCGCCTCCACGATCTCGTCGAGGTAGCAGAAGGCGCCTGCTTTCACGGCCGTTGTCAGCGGCCCGTCGGTCCAGACCGTCTCCGCTCCCCGGATCAGGTAGCGCCCGACCAGGTCCGAGGCCGTCAGATCGTAATGGCAGGAAACGGTGATAAGCGGCCGCCTGAGCTTCCACGCCATATAATACATGAACCTCGTCTTGCCGCAGCCGGTCGGGCCTTTCAACAGCACCGGGATCTGGTTCCGGTAGGCCGATTCGAAGAGGTCCACTTCCCTCGCGAGCGGAAGGTAGTACGGTTCTTGCGTCACCAGGAACTGAGAGTATTCGGGTGATGCTTCGTGCATAGATGCTCCTTCGTGTGGTCCCGTCTGTTTTAATAAGAAAGAAGACTTACTGAGGCAGAGTTTGTCCTTGAGAAATAGTTTATCAGTCCCTGACGGGGAATAGCAGGGACACTGGGCAGGAGTTTTGATTTAAAGGGGAAGTTACGGCAGAAATTTGAAAAAAAGCGTTGACACAGATAAAAACGGATTAAAATATGTCAAGATTGATCAGTGTCTTTCATAAATCGGCTGGTATCATGTCAAAGTCCTGGAAGTGGTGTTTCGACAGATAAAACCCGATAGAAATATGACTTAACTGAGAGGAAAGGTTTAACAGTGTCCGTCATAATTAAATCCGCCGTTATCAGTGTCAAAATTCTCGGGTTTGTTTTCGAATCTTGACTATTTCCCCCCGCAGGTCGGGCAATCGGGATCCTTCCGGATCTTGAACTTCTTGAAGTCCGTGGTCGCCCCTTCCCATACGAGAAGCTGGTTCTTGATGTTCGAACCCGTCCCGGAGAGATATTTGAGCGTCTCCAGCGCCTGGAGCGACCCGATCACGGCCGGTGTGGCTCCGATCACCGGGAAGACCTCTTTGGGCGGCGCTTCCGGGAAGACGCAGCGCAGGCAGGGCGTCTCCGGGGACTGGATGAAAGAGAGCCGGCCGTCGATGCCCCAGATGCTTCCGTACACGAGGGGTATCTTTTTCCTGATGGCGCACTCGTTCAGCAGAAAGCGCGTGGGAAAGTTGTCCATGCAGTCCAGGATGATGTCCGCGTCGCCCACGAGCTTATCCACATTCTCCTCCACGATCTTGTCCGTGAAGGCCGTGATGGCGATGTCCGGGTTCAGCCGCTCCAGGGTCATCTTGCCGGAGACGGCCTTGTTCGTGCCGATGCGGGTATGGTCGTGCAGGATCTGACGGTTCAGGTTGGACCAGTCCGGCGAGTCGAAGTCGCAGATGCGCATGTTCCCCACGCCCGCAACGGCCAGGTAGATGGAGACCGGCGAACCCAGTCCGCCGGCGCCGGCGATGAAGACCGTCGATGCCTTAAGCTTCTGCTGCGTTTTTTCGCCCCAGCCCTCGATCATCATCTGCCTG
>MHEA01000253.1:0-237 GCA_001805085.1 Nitrospirae bacterium GWC2_57_9 | reverse complement strand
CCCCTTTTTCTAACCCGGACAAGCCGAGACCAAGAAATCAAATCAACAGCGTCTCTGGCAGAGCACGCGGAATGTACCCATCCTTTAAGACTGGATCATCATATGAAATAAGGCGGGTTTAATCAACTGGAAATTCAGCGGTACCTACTGCCGCTTGAGGCTCACCCGGGCCTTGCTCAAAAGCTCGTCCGGGACGTAGGAGGATTTGAACACGCGCAGGTTCTCTTTCTCCAGGTC
>MHEA01000252.1:21386-22915 GCA_001805085.1 Nitrospirae bacterium GWC2_57_9 | reverse complement strand
CGATTTTGAGCGGGAATACGGTTTTTATCGATGAAACCATATCCCCGATGGAATCGCTCGGGGATGACAAAATTGATGGCTTAGCTATCCCCTTGAGACCGGACCTGACCAGCTTGTGATTTCGAAGGACGTGAAAAATCTTCCCTTCCAATAGTTGAACGCCCCTCGCGCAGCCTGCCCTGACAGATCCTTCAGTCGCCTCCCTCCTTCGGAATAACGAGAAGCTTCGCGTACCGGGACCTTCCTTGTACTACTCTTTGAACGTCCAGTAGGAATTCAGGAAATAATTGATGAGCGTGGCGGGAATGATGCCTGCGGCCTGGTGGAGTTGGGGAATGCCGTCGGGATCGAGCATGCTCAGCACAAGGAAGGTGGTGTAGCTGACGGCGAGGGCGACAAAGGAAACGATATTGAACTTGAGCCCCCGGATGTGGATCCGGTCGTTCATGTCCCTTTTCGAGAAGGTCCAGAAGTTGTTGAAAAGGAAGTTCGTGATGATAGAGATCTCGATCGCGATGGGAGAGGAGATGAACTTGTTCAGGCCCATTTTCAAAAGCAGCGTGAACGAGACCAGGTTCACTGCCACGCCGAGAGCGCCCACGACGGCAAACTTGAGGAAGGTCTTGCTGCGCTCGAACCGGATCCACCAGGCGTTGAGCATGAACTCGATGATGTCCGAAATCCCCAGTTTGGTCTCGCCCCGTTTCCGGTCCACGAACTCCACGGGCACTTCGCTGATGACCGCATGGTTCAGGAGCGCTTCGTGCAGGAGCGATATCTGGAAGGCGTACCCCTTGACCTTGAGCGTGTCAGGATCGATCTTGTTGATAACGGAAGCGCGGATGGCGCGGAACCCCGCCGTACAGTCCCTGACCGAGGACATCCCGGCCACGTAGCGCGCGAACATGTTCCCCCACTTGGAGTTCATCCTTCTGAGGAAGCTCCAGTCCTCCGGGATCTTCCCGCCGGGAACATACCTGCTGCCGATCACGAAATCAGCCCCCTTGTCCAGAGCTTCGATCAGCCGCGGCACATCCCCGGGCTTGTGCGAGAAGTCCGCGTCCATCTCCATGACCGCGTCGGCTCGCAAATCGTTCACGGCATGCTTCATGCCGCGAATGTAGGCCGCGCCCAGGCCCTGTTTCCGGCCGGTGATGAGCGAAACGTGCGGCCGGTTTTGAGCTTCGGCCCTCACGATCTCCGCTGTCCCGTCCGGCGAATTGTCGTCCACCACCAGGATATGCATGTCGTGGGGGATCTTCCGGAACTGCTCGTGCAGCGCAGCGATGATGAGCGCGATGTTCTCTTTTTCGTTGTAGGTCGGCAAAATGACCACGATCTTCATGGATATATAACTCCGATACGGAACGGCTTCACAGCGGAATCCGACCACGAAGAAGAACAGGTCGCGCACGAAGTTAATGGGCAGCGTCGTTCTTCGTGACCTTCGCGGTCTTCGTGGTTAAACAGGCAGGGAAGAGTCCTGTTTTTCCTGCTGCAGGGATGATCGCAGGTCCGTATCACACAGG
>MHEA01000252.1:19018-21334 GCA_001805085.1 Nitrospirae bacterium GWC2_57_9 | reverse complement strand
ACCAGCACGTACCCGGCAAAGACGGTTGCCATGAGCGGCGACAGCCATACGGGATCGGCCTCGGGCGCGATCATGCGCTCGATGGTCCGGCTTCCGAGATCGGCGAGCGCGATGACGGCCAGAAAGATGCCCTCGGCGGTCCTCTTCGATACGAAGGCATCGGCGAGGAACAATCCCATGGCCGGGCCAAGCAATGCGTAGGTATTGTTCTCGGTGCGGGGACTGAACAGGATGATGTAAAGCGCGGCCAGCGCGTAGACGAACACGGCGGTTCGCGCCGGGTACTGTCTTCTCTGCACCACGAAACAGAGGGCCAGCGTCCCGGCGGCGGCAACAAGCCTGATGACCGTCTGGACCTGCTCGGGCACGTTCACGCCCGCCACCCGGAGCGCCGTGAACGGTGAGGTCCAGCCGTGGCCCACGACAGCCACGTGCGCGGCGGCAGCCGAGTTCTGCACGAACGACACGTACTGCTGCATCACGTAAGAGGGATGCTGCAGGAGGAACGGAGACAGCGCGAGGATCAGCATCCCCAGAAGGACCCGCCAGCTCATATGGCGGTCAATGGCCATAACGAGGAGCACGAGCACGATCGCCAGCGGTTTGAGGGCAACGGCCAGCGCCAGCCACAGAGTCGCCCGCCACCACTGCCGCCGCGCCATGCCCACGACCGCGAGCAGCATGAACCCGGCCATAATGAGCGTTGACTGGCCGTTGCGGGCACAGTCCCAGGCCATGGCGATCGCGAGGATGGATGCGAGCGGAAAAAGCTCCTTTGCCTGCCTCTCGCCGGCCAGGCGCGAAAAGCTCCGGACGCCGGCGGCAAAGACGGCAATGATGACGAGCCTCCAGATGACCTCTCCCACGACAGGCGGGAAGATGGCAAAGGGAATATAAAGGACAGCGGCCTGCGGAAAATAAACGAATCCCCCGATACCGTCCCCGTTATAGAGCGGACCACCCGCGATCCAGTTCCAGGCCGCGATCCGGTACGAGGGGACCACCGTGCGCGTGCCGCCGGATGCAATGATGGCAGCGGCCGTCAGGAAGAGCAATGCCCAGCCGACCCAGGCGTAGAGGACTGATTTTCTGCTGCTCAAATTCAACGAGAGGACCTCGTAGCAACGACCGCAATCCGGGAAAGTGCGGGGATCGCCGATTCTCAAGTCTTGCGCCCTGTGCGCCCTGCGCAAGCTGCGAAACTCTAACAGAATTACCGCACCTTATCAAGAAAATTTTCAAAAAGGAAGGATCTTCAGGCCGGCAGCAGGCGCCTTACCCGGCCCCTTCCGGCCGGCACGGCATCATGTACTTCCGGCTTGACAACAATCGTCCACTGTTCTATAAAAGCACATCCCGAGCCACCGGGAAGCCGGATCCCGAACATCTCTCATCCACGTGGCCTTTGCTGGAGACCTATGAAATTCGACATCCGTTCCCTGCCGATACTTATTCTTTTGTTCGTTCTCTGGATCTCGCCCGGCCTCTTCGGCCGCGATCCCTGGAAAGCGGACGAACCGTACACCTTCGGCCTCGTGAACACCATGATCCAGTCCGGCGACTGGGTGATCCCGCGCCTTACCGGCGAACCCTTCCTTGAAAAGCCTCCGATCTATTTCATGACCGCCGCTGTGTTCGGGAGCCTCTTCTCCCCGCCGCTGGTACCGTTCGAAGCAGCGCGCCTGGCAACCGTCGTCTTCATGTTCCTGGCCCTGCTGTTCTTCGGGCTTGCGGCACGGGAGCTCTACGGGGGCGAATATGCCGTTCTGGCCGCCCTCCTCCTGGTCGGCTGCGTGCACCTGCAGGTGACCGCTCATAAGCTCATTACCGATGTGGCCCTGTTCACCGGTTTTTCCATCGGGCTCTACGGATATGCGCTCATTCTGCGGCGGCCCTTTGCCGGTGGGTTCTGGCTCGGGACCGGCACGGGCCTCGGCTTCCTGTCCAAGGGCCTGCTCGCTCCCGGGATCCTCGGCGTCGCGGGACTCGCTCTGCTCCTGTTTCCCCGGTGGCGGCGCAGGGACTATTTCGTGGCCCTGGGAACCGCCGTTGCCGCCGCCCTCCCCTGGCTCATCATCTGGCCCGCCGCCCTTTACCGCAGGTCAACGGACCTGTTCACGCTCTGGTTCTGGCGCCAGAACTTCGGCAGGTTCCTCGGATTCAATGACGGTTCCGTGGGATTCAATGCGGCGTCTCTCGATTCCCACAGCTACTATGTCCTGAACCTGGTCTGGCTCGCCTGGCCGGTCATTCTGCCCGCTCTCTGGACGCTCTGGCACTTCAGGCGCTCCTGGCGCACCCACCCGGTATTCCAGG
>MHEA01000252.1:9376-18973 GCA_001805085.1 Nitrospirae bacterium GWC2_57_9 | reverse complement strand
GCCGATCGCGATGATCGCGGCCGCCGGTTCCCGGGAACTCCCGGTACGCGCCAAAACGATCGCGAACAGGATCTCGGTGCTGTTCTTCGGCTTTCTCGCCGTCCTGCTCTGGATCAGTTGGCTTGCGCTCATGACGGGAACGCCGGCCGGCCTGGCACGGAAGCTCCAGGGTTTCCGGCCCGATTACGTCCCGCAGGTCCAGGCGGTCCTGCTGATCGTGGCGGTCCTGTATACCGTTGCCTGGCTCGTGGTCGTCTGGCGCTTCACCCGCGGACCGGAACATGTCGTGCTGAACTGGACCCTCGGCGTGATCCTCACCTGGGCCCTGATCATGACGCTCTGGCTTCCCGCGCTCAATTCAGGCACCAGCCATCGCGCTGCCTTCCTTTCCCTCAGGAAGGCCGTACCGGAAGGATACTCCTGTCTGGCGCTCAGGGGCGTAGGAGAGTCGGAGCGGGGCATGCTGGAATACTTTACCGGCCTGCGGGCGCGCCGGATCGAGATCGCGGACCCCGATGACTGCGGCCTGCTGCTCGACGAACGGCCCGGAAAAGCGGAGCCTTCCGGAGATATGCCTGGATGGAGCAGGATCTGGGAGTTCAGGCATCCGAGCATCCGCCCGAAGGACGTTTTCACGCTGTACCGGAAGAACGGAAAACCTTGAGGCGATCAGGCAGGGGAAGCAGAACAGTTCCGGCAGAGACGCCGCTGGAGAAGAATAAAAAAGGCAGGCGCTCCGGCACTCCTGCCGTCAACGCCTGCCTTTCGGATGCTCTCTCTGTCTATTTGCCCGTCTTCAGGTTCTGCACCAGTTGCCGGATCTCGCCTGCATCAGGAGCGGTGGAGGCGAGCTCGAGGTACTTCTCAAAGGCCTTTACCGCGCCTTTCTTGTCGTTCAGATCGTAGGCCAGGACGACGCCCATATTCCGGTTCCCGTTGATGTGACGGGGGTCGATCTTCAGGGCTTTCTTGTATTCCTCGACGGCCTGCTGCGGTCTTCCGGAGTTCCGGAAACAAGTGCCCAGGTCGACGCGGACGTTCACATTCTTCGGGTCGATGGCCAGGGACTTCTGGTAGGCCTCAACCGCTTCCGCAAACCGGTTGGCATCCATCAGCGCATTGCCGAGCATGGTCCAGGCCTCGGCATTGTCGGGAGCCTGTTTCGCGAGCTGTTCGAGCTGGCGGATCTCCTCAGGCGATTTCATTAACGGCCCGCCCGGGTAAGGCACCTGGCCCTTCTGGTCCTGGCGCTGCTGATTGCAGCCGGCTAACGCGATAACAACGAGCACGATCAATACAAGCGTTCTTTTCATGTCCCCCCCTGTAAAATGACTGCGCCCTCGCCTATCCTTTGACGAAAGAGCAACAGTAATCGGAAAGTTTCTTCACTTTGAGCTTGAACTTGGCGTTTGCCTTCACTTCGAAGGACTGACCGCCGGATATCGTCCTCCAGGCGCTCTCGCCGGGCAGCAGCACATCGAGATCGCCCGAGAATATCTCCATGATCTCCCGGTCGCCGGTCGCGAACTCATATTCTCCGGGAAGCATGACTCCCAGCGTTTTCCGGGAGCCGTCCGGAAACAGCACCGTCCTGCTCGTAACCTTCCCGTCGAAATAGACATTGGCTTTTTTTACCACCGTCACATTCTTGAACTCCGGCATGGAAACTCCTTTACGTCCGGCTTTGTGACCCCTCGGCTTTCTGGTATTTTCCCGGGGCGTTCTCAGCCAAAGACCCGTCTGCAACGTTCTTTGTACACTTCTCAGGCTGTGATGTCAACCCCAAAAAGCGCGGCGCCCGGCCTTGACATTCGTATCTACGGCGGCGTAAATTTTAATAGGAGGGAAGGGAATGTTCCATGATCGAGAAGAAGCAGGCAGGATACTTGCCCGAAGTTTGAGCGCCTATCGGGGTCGTGCCGGTCTGCTGGTGCTCGCCCTTCCCCGGGGGGGCGTGGTGGCCGGCTACGCCGTCGCCCAGGAGCTCCAGGCGCCTCTGGATGTGCTCATCGTCCGCAAGATCGGTTTTCCTGGACAGCCGGAGCTTGCCATCGGAGCGGTTGCTGAAACGGGTACGGTTGTGCTGAACAGGGATATCATCGCCGGGCACAGTGTTTCCGGCAGGTATATCGAGGCTGAGATCGAGCGCCAGAAGGAGGAGATCGTTCGAAGGGCCGGTCTGTACCGGGGAGGGAGGACCCTCGGCAGCATGAAAGGAAGGACCATCGTGCTCGTTGATGATGGTGTCGCCACGGGAGCAACCATGAAGGCCGCGATCGCAATGCTTCAGCGGGAGGAGATCAGGAAACTGGTCGTCGGCCTGCCCGTCGCTCCCCAGGAGACGGCCGCGGAGCTGGACCGCATGGTCGATGAATTGATCTGCCTTGAGACGCCGCGGGATTTTACGGCCGTGGGCGAGTACTATCGCAACTTCAACCAGACCACGGACCGGGAAGTGGTCGAGCTGCTGCACGCTGCTGAAAAAAAAGCGGCGTAAAGGGCCAGGGCAGCATTCCGCACTCGGCATTCCATTTATGCCCGGCGCTTTCGTGAGAGCCGGGTACACTCCTCATTCAGATTACCTCGTCAAATGCCGGTACTTGATCCGGTGCGGCTGGTCGGCTGCCGCGCCCATCCGGGCTTTGCGGTCCGCCTCGTACTCGGAATAATTCCCGTCGAAGAAGACCACCTTGCTCTCGCCTTCGAATGCGAGAATATGAGTGGCGATCCGGTCCAGGAACCAGCGGTCGTGGCTGATGACCACGGCGCAGCCCGCGAAGTTCTCGAGCCCCTCTTCGAGCGCTCGCATGGTATTCACGTCGATGTCATTCGTGGGCTCGTCCAGCAGCAGCACGTTGGCCTCTTCCTTTAATATGCGCGCGAGATGCACCCGGTTCCGTTCGCCGCCGGACAGCACGCCCACCTTCTTCTGCTGGTCCGTACCGCCGAAGTTGAACCGCGAAACATAGGCGCGGGAGTTCATCAGAAGCTTGCCGAGCTGGATCTGCTCCTGGCCGCCGGTGATCACTTCCCAAATGGTTTTGTTCGGGTCGAGCACATCGCGGCTCTGGTCAACATACCCGAGCTTCACGGTCTCGCCGATCCTGATGGTGCCCTTATCCGGCTTGTCCAGACCCGTGATCATTCGGAAGAGCGTGGTCTTGCCCGCGCCGTTCGGCCCGATCACTCCCACGATGCCGCCGGGCGGGAGCATGAAGCTCATGCCCTCCACGAGGATGTTGTCGCCGTAGGCCTTGGTAACGTTGTCGGCCTCGATCGCGATCTTGCCGAGCCGCGGTCCCGGCGGAATGTAGATCTCCAGTTCCTTGCCGCGCGCCTCGGTCTGCTGGCGGAGCAGCTCTTCATAGGAACTGATGCGCGCCTTGGATTTCGCATGCCTGCCCTTGGGCGACATCCTGATCCACTCAAGCTCGCGAGCGAGCGTTTTCTGGCGTTCACTCTCGGACTTCTCCTCCAGCTTCAGCCGCTCGCCCTTCTGTTCGAGCCAGGAAGAATAATTCCCCTTCCACGGGATGCCCTGGCCGCGGTCGAGCTCGAGGATCCAGCCCGCGACGTTATCCAGGAAGTACCGGTCATGGGTCACGGCGATTACGGTGCCCTCGTATCTCTGGAGGTGGTGCTCGAGCCAGGCAACGGATTCGGCGTCGAGATGGTTCGTCGGCTCATCGAGCAGCAGGATGTCGGGCTTCTGGAGCAAAAGCCTGCAGAGCGCCACCCGCCGTTTTTCTCCTCCGGAAAGGATCTTGACGCTCGTGTCGCCGGCAGGACAGCGCAGCGCGTCCATGGCCATGTCGAGCCTGCTGTCCAGCTCCCAGGCGTTTAGATGGTCGAGCTTTTCCTGCACCTCGCCCTGCCGCGCGATCAGCTTGTTCATCTCGTCGTCGGACAGGGGGTTCGCGAAGGACTCGTTGATCTTGTTGAACTCGTTCAGGAGGTCCACCGTCTGCTGCACGCCCTCCTCAACGACCTGGCGCACCGTTTTCGCGGGATCGAGCTTCGGCTCCTGCTCGAGAAAACCGACCGTGTAGCCCGAGGCAACGACGACCTCGCCCGCGAACTCTTTGTCCACGCCGGCCATGATCCGAAGAAGCGAACTCTTTCCCGATCCGTTCAGACCCAGCACGCCGATCTTGGCGCCGTAGAAATAGGAAAGATAAATGTCCTTCAGGACCGGCTTCTTGTCGTAAAATTTTCCCACTCCCACCATGGAGTAGATGATCTTGTTCGGTTCACCAGCCATGATCTTTTCGATGACCTCCGCAAAAATGACAGGCTCTTTTGTACCTGTTTTGGCACAGGGTGTCAATATAAAAAGAAGAGCATGCCCCTCCGGAAGCGTCCGGCGAAGGGCGGATCGAGATTTTCCTCCGGCATTTTTCCTGCTACCTTGGCCTTCCTGTGGTGCGGAAAAGAAGAAAACGCTTCAACTCCTTGCTCTTCGGCGCGGGATGCAGCAATTTCGTTCACGCTTTACATCTGAAAATGTGGCCGGAGCTGCCTTTGTTGACGCACATCAGGTTCCTCTGCTATGTTCTTTCCTAGAGAGGGAAGTGCGGAAGAAGGGCGGTGCACCATGGACAAACAGGAAGACATCTTTCCGTCAAGCCAGGACAGGGATATCCTCGAGATCCTGCTCGAGAGCGACCTCTATCTCGAGCTTCCGCTCAAGGAGCGACATGAGCTGTTCAAGCACATTTTGACTGCTTATTTCTTTTCTTCCGGCAGGAGGGGAACCTGCTGAGGGAGCGATCCTTCAGCGCGTTCTGTTCCCGGCTCCCGCTGGACCTGTCTTTTCTCCTCCCTGGCCCGGACCGGCCATTGAGACAGCAACCCCTGGGTGTGAACGTGAGACGATGAAGGAGAGCGCCGAACAATTGCAGGTATGCCCGCACTGCGGCACTTCCCTCGAAGAGGACCGCTACGTGCTGCGGGGCGACGGCACCTGCCGGTGCGAGCATTGCTATTTCGCCGACACCTATCTTGACGGGGTCGTCGAAAGCATCGACACGGCGTACCTCGTCACTCTCGAAGCCTTCGTCACGGCGATCGATGCGCGCGAACATGAAGTGGGCAATCATTCGCTCAGGGTCACGGAGTTCTCGCTCGTCATAGGCAAAGCATACGGCTTGCGCGGCAGGGGCCTCGTGGACCTGTATTGCGGAGCACTGCTTCATGATCTGGGCAAGATCGGCGTTCCCGACTCGGTCCTCCTGAAGGCAGGTCCCCTGACGCCTGAAGAACAGGCCGTCATGCAGAAGCACCCCGAGATCGGGTATGGCATCATCGGCAGGATCGGTTACTTCAAGAAAGCTGCCGAGATCATCAGGACCCACCATGAGCATTTCGACGGCTCGGGATATCCGCGCGGCCTCAAGGGCGATGATATCCCGGTCGGAGCCCGGATCTTTGCAGTGGCCGATGCCCTCGATGCTCTCACCGTAACCAGGCCCTATCACCTCGCGTTATCCCTGGACGACGCCACTGATGTGATCGTTGCCGCTTCAGGCAGTATCTACGATCCTTCCGTGATCGAGGCGTTCATCAGGGCTTCCGGGGAGCTGAAGGACTATATCGGCAGGATTTTCATCACCGTGAACCAGGCTTCCGGGGAGAGGCCTGGTCCGACCGTGTAAGGGCCGGGGATCTGCGAAGAGCCCTCTTCCTCCCTAAACCTCCCCGATTGTCACGTATTATGATCTTTATCGCTCAAAATCCCTGGCCTCATGGGCGTAATCCTTTGGTCCGGTTGACAAGAGCGGCGGGAAGAGGTTAAAAGAAGATAAAGCGGGGCGGGGCTTGGTTGACGATTTTGGTTCCCTGCCTCAGGAAAGGCGAGTGATCTATGCGAAAACTCCTCGTGATCCTCTTTATGGCAGTCGGCATTGCGGCCTGCGCCTCGTCCCATGCGCCGGTTCAGCCTCCGCTCCGGGATGCCGACCTTTACCCGGGCGCACAGACCGAGGCAGGGTTGTCCATCGCGGTCGACGAGATCCGGGACCCCGACCGTGTCCGTCATTATTTCGGTTCCGATCTCACGCGGGATGGCATCCTGCCTGTCAACGTAGTGATCTCGAACCGCGGTGAGGACGAGTTCCTGGTAAGGCCGCCGGACATCCTGGCAACGGAAGGGAGCAGTGTGATCGATGCAGTCCCTGTTGAGAAGGTCGTCAGGGAAGGAACGAAGACAGCCTTGCAGGAGACCATCGTTCGACCCGGCGACAGTTATCAGGGGTTCCTGTTTTATAAGGTCAGGAAAAGGGAAGGCGGCATCTACGGTAAAGTGGAAAAAATCTTTTCCGATCGAATGAACCTCCGCATGGTCGTGACGGATCGGACCTCCGGGGAGCGCATCCACTTTGGTCCGTTCCCGCTTTCCGGCCTTTAGGAACCGTTGAGGAACGGTTCGCCCGGTCAGCGGCGGGGACGCTCCAGGGCAACCGCGCTGAGCGCCTTCATCATTCCCTGCGATCGGATCCGCTCCAACTGGTCTCTGCTGCGAACGAAGAAAGACCCCGCAAAGGCAAGCGAATTGAGGGAGATGTCCCCGAAGAATTCACGGGAGCGGGGCACGAGCAGCATCCAGCCGCGTGTCACCAGCAAGCAGTAGGGACGGGAGCGGACGGACGAAGACCCGGACCCGATCATGCCCAGCTGCTTCAGCATTTCTCCGTAAAGCCGGTGCGTTTCCCCTGCGGCAGCTGACGGAGCAGCTCCAAGCCCCCTGTCAAACCGTGCAAAGGAATGCAAAAAAGGGAAAGCGGGAACTTCCGAGAGACCTTCCTTCGGGCCTGCATCCGCGAAGAGAGGCTCAAGCGGCAGGGCCGGCCCTTCCGGGGCAAGGGGAAGCGGCACGAGCTGCAGGTGTTTATGCTGCTGGCTTGCCCCTGCCTCGCGGCCGCCGTTATAGAACCCCAGGCTGTCATATTCGGTGATACCGAGCCAGAGGGCCTCGAAATCGCCCCGGGTGAGAAGCGAATCCTGGTCCTCATACTGCCGGGTAACAATGAGCAGATGATGCTCAACGACGTTGAACTTGTTCAGCACCGCGATATGGGTGTCCGTCAGGTCTCCGGCGGTGAGAGCAGGTTCGGGCGGGAGAAAAGGATTGGCGGTCTTCCCTGCGCCGGAGGCATTGTCCTGTTCTTTGCGAGCTTCGTCCTTGCGCTTCAACCCTTCCAGTATGCGGACAAAGTACCGCACGCCCTGCTCTTCGACGAAACTATACGTCGTCGGTATGGGCAGGAGAGCTCCGCTTGCCAGCGCCGCTGCAGTCGTCTCTTTCATGCGCGACCAGAGAGTGCCTCTTTCGATCAGCATGGCTGCCTCCCGCAGTGCTCTACCAGATTCTTCTTGCATGAAAAAAAGTTCTCGCAGAGGCGCGCCCTGAACTCTCGCTGCACACTCGTAAAACGCTGGGCGCAAGCAGAGTTCGCGGAGAAAAGCCCTAAGGCGGTCTCACACGAAGGCACAAGCCACGAAGAAATCCAGAATTCAAAGCTTTTCTTTGCGATCTCTGTGGCTTCGCGTGATAACTGGGTTTTCTTTTTACTGAAGAACTTTATGGCTTTGTTTTTCTCTGCGTCACTGTGTGCTCTGCGAGAGACGGCTTTAGGCCTCTTGTTTGTTCTGTTTTGCAGCGAACGAAACCGATTATATCACAGTCATAATCGAACCGCTCTTGCAAAAAACGGCCGGGAGCCCTATGATTCAGGTCATAGCCTTCCCATGTCGGAAAGAGTATCCTGAGTTCAGGGCAGGGAGCAGACCCTGCTTCAAGAAAACGACAGGAGGCCCCCATGCAAGAACTGAACGTCACCACGATCATTCCCCGAGACAGGCACCCGCTTATCTTCAAGACCTTTGATGCATTGAAGCAGGACGAATCCTTCGTGATCACGAACGATCATGACCCCAAGCCGCTCTATTACTCGTTCCTGCACGAACGGGAAGGCCTGTTCGGGTGGGAGTACCTGGCCGAGGGCCCGGAGGAGTGGAAGGTAAAGATCACCAGGAAATAGGCGGTCAGGAAAGGGCAGGGACAGCATGTACTTGAACATCGATTACGGAAAATGTGAGGGATGCGGCGGCTGCGCCGAGGCGTTCCCGGAGTTTTTCGAGATGCGGGACGGCAAGGCATGGGTCATTAACCCTGAAAAATTCGTGCTCGGGGAGAACCGGGGCGTCATGACCATTTGCCCCTACTATGCCATCAGCGTGGAGTGACGGAAAGACCGTCGGCTACACATTGAACCGGAACAGCATAATGTCCCCGTCCTTGACCACATATTCCTTGCCTTCCGACCGGAGCAGACCGGCGGCCTTCACGGCCTGCTCGTTCTTGAGTTTCATCAGGTCGTCATAGTGGAAAACTTCGGCCCGGATGAAGCCCTTCTCGAAGTCCGTATGGATCTTGCCCGCGGCCTGCGGCGCTTTGGTGCCCTTGGTGATCGTCCAGGCCCGGACTTCCTTCTCCCCTGCGGTAAAATAGGTGATCAGCCCGAGCAGTTCATAACCGGCCCGGATCATCCGGTCGAGCCCTGATTCCTTGAGCCCCATGCCCGCCAGATAGTCCTTCCGTTCTTCGATCGGGAGCTGCGCGATCTCTCCCTCCACCTGTCCCGAGATGACCACCACCCTGGCGCCCTCTTCCGCGGCGATTTTCCTGACCTCGTCCACGAGGGGATTCGGTTTATCCACCATATCCTCGGCCACGTTTGCGACATACAGCACGGGTTTGGACGACAGGAGGGCGTACGTTCTGAGCCACAGCACCTCTTCCTCGGAGTGGGTGGCGCGGCGGACCGGTTCGCCCTTGCTCAGCATGTCCTTCAGCCGCCGCATGAAATCCACTTCGTCGGCGACCTTCTTATCGCCGGTCTTGACGAGCTTCTCCGCCTTGTATAGCCGCTTTTCGATCGCATCGAGATCGGCCAGCATCAATTCGGCCTCGATCACCTCGATATCGGCCTTCGGGTCCACCTTGCCCGAAACGTGGATCACGTTCGGGTCCTCGAAACAGCGCACCACATGGGCGATGGCATCCACCTCCCGGATGTTGGCCAGGAACTTGTTTCCCAATCCCTCGCCCTGCGCCGCGCCTTTCACCAACCCCGCGATATCGACGAACTCCATGATCGTGGGAGTCAGCTTTTTCGGCTGGTAGATCCCTGCCAGCCTCTGGAGCCGTTCATCGGGCATGTCCACAACGCCGACGTTCGGATCGATCGTGGTAAAGGGATAGTTCGATGCCTGGGCGCCGGCCGAGGTCAGCGCATTGAAAATGGTGGACTTGCCCACGTTCGGCAAGCCGACGATACCGCAGTTGAAACCCATGAAGAACTCCTTCGAATTTTGAACCACGGGAGCTTCGCTCACACGGGGCTTCGCCTCACGGATAAAACCAGGTTCTTGCTGCTAAAAGCCTGGATATTTATCTGTGTGTGCGGTGGACAGCACCCGTGTTCATCCGTGGTTACATGCTATCGTACAAGCAACAAAAAACCCGGAGCGCCGGTCATCGGCCAGCTCCGGGTGTTCTTACTTCTGATTGAACAGGTTCATGGCAGCGGCAGTGCC
>MHEA01000252.1:0-9366 GCA_001805085.1 Nitrospirae bacterium GWC2_57_9 | reverse complement strand
GGCAGCCCTCGCAATCGCTTCCGCTGCCGGGGACCGCTCTTCCGCGGAAAAAGGGCTCAGCACGAAATCCGCCGCACCCATTCCCGGCGCCGGCCTTCCGATGCCGATCCGGACCCGTGCGAAATCCGGGGTGCCGATCTGCTCGATAATCGACCGCAGCCCGTTGTGCCCCCCGTGTCCGCCGCCGTTTTTCACCCGGATCACGCCGAGCGGCAGATCCAGTTCATCGTGGAGCACTACCAGATCGGAGGGCGAACAGTAGGTCTCGCGGAGGACGGCCGCGACCGCCCTGCCGCTTTCATTCATGTACGTTTGCGGCTTGACCAGGACGGCTTCATAAGAATCCAGCCTGCCCCTGCCGATGAGGGCCTGATGCTTCTGCTGCGAGATCTCGACGCCTGCACGGAGGGCCACCTCGTCAAGGGCCATAAAACCGGCATTATGACGGGTGCGTTCGTACTTTTTCCCCGGGTTTCCGAGACCGATGACCACGAATTTCATGATGAAGGATCAGGCCGCGCGGATTACGCTGCCGCCTGCAACCACCCGATTACTTCTTGGGGGCTGCTTTCTTCTCGGGAGCTGCTTCCTTCTTGGCCGCTTCCTTCGCTCCGCCCTTGCCTTCGCCAGCAGGCGCTGCGGCACCGGCTTCAGCCTTCGGCTTTTTAACGAGTTCCGGTTCGCCGCCTTCGGTCGCCACAGCCGGCGTTGCCGTCAGCATGGCTTCCAGCTTCTCGGCGGAGATCGGCGGCTGGATCGTCGCGACCGTTGCGTCGCCGTCGCTCAGGATCTTGATTCCCTCGGCGACCTTGATGTCCCGCACGTGAAGCGACTCGTTGACATTGAGCGCCGTAATATCCACCTCGATCGAATCGGGGATCTGGTTCGGCAGGCACTCGACCTCGAGGTTACGCTGTCCGTACTGGAAGATGCCGCCTTCCTTCACGCCCGCTGCAGTGCCCACGATGTGGACGGCAACGGAGATCCTGACCTTCTCGTTCATGGCCACTTCCATCAAGTCAATGTGGATCAGCGCGCCATTGATGGGGTCCACCTGGTAGTCCTTGATGAGCGCCATGCGGTTGGCATTGTCCTTGGCCCCGTCCAGCTTCAGGTTGATCAGTGCGTGCTCGCCGCCCTCGGTCCTGAGCACCTTGGTGACTTCCTTATTGCCCATCGCGATAGGCATGGACTTGCCGTGGCTGTAGAGAACGGCCGGTACCATCTGGTTCCGCCGCAGGCTCCGGGCGACTCCCTTGCCCGCCTTTTCTCTTACCTGTGCCGTCAATTCGATCTTTTCCATTTCTCCTCCGTTGATAAACACCGTTTAAACTGCTTAAACTGCTTAAACCGCTCAAACGGTTTAAACTGTTTTCTTGCATTATTGTTACACGAACAGCGAGCTGAGCGACGTTTCCTCGTGGATCCTGGTGATCGCTTCCGCCAGGAGCGGCGCAACGGACAGGACCGTCAGTTTCTTGCACTCCTGCTGTTTGCTGTCGAGCGCGATAGTGTTCGTGGCGATGACCTCGTCCAGCACCGATTCATTGATGCGCTTGATCGCGGGGCCGGAGAGCACCGCATGGGTGCAGGCCGCGAAGATCTTGCCCGCCCCGTTGGCCCTGAGCGCCGTAGCGCCTTCCGTGAGCGTGCCCGCGGTGTCCACCATGTCGTCGAGGAGCAGGCAGTCATGCCCCTTCACATCACCGATGATATGCATCACCTGGGCGACGTTCGGTTTGTCGCGCCGCTTGTCGATGATGGCCAGGGCCGCCTCGAGCCTCTTGGCAAATGCCCGCGCGCGCTCCACGCCCCCGGCGTCGGGCGACACGACCGTCAGATTGTTGAACTTCTTGCTCCGGAGATAATCGAGCAGCACCGGGGCCGCAAAAAGGTTGTCCACGGGGATATTGAAGAACCCCTGGATCTGTCCGGCGTGAAGGTCGACCGTCAGCACACGGTTGGCGCCTGCCGTGGTGATCAGGTCCGCAACCAGCTTCGAAGTGATCGGCACCCGGGGCTGGACCTTGCGGTCCTGGCGGCTGTACCCGTAGTACGGCAAGACCGCCGTGATCCGTGTGGCCGATGCCCGCTTCAGGGCATCGATCATGATCAGCAGTTCCATGAGATGCCGGTTCACGGGGCTCGCCGTCGGCTGGACCACGAACACGTCCATGCCGCGAACGTTGTCCACGATCTGCACGTTGATCTCGCCGTCGCTGAACCGGGTGACGACCGCGTTCCCCAGGGGGATGTTCATCTTCTGGCAGATGTCCTTGGCCAGAGCCTGGTTCGCGTTACCGCTGAATACCTTCAGTTCCCGTGATCTCACCATCGCCCTCGCACGCCCTCTTTTCCGCATTCTGGTTCGGGGACAGGGAGTCGAACCCCGATTAAAGGCTTCAAAGGCCTCTGTCCTACCATTAGACGATCCCCGAGCAAAGGCCCTTCCGGACTTTTCTCCTTGATAAAGAAAAGGATAGGCAGACGGGCCTATCCCTCTCTTCAGAAGATGCAGAATCGGCAGAACTTAACATCACGGGAGTTGCCTTATACGGCCTCTTTCGAGGCCGGTTCCCGCTTGGTCGGATTTGCCAGCTCTCGTTCGTACTCGGAGAGGACTTTCGATTCTATCATCTGCCGGGTTTCGCTGTTCAGCGGATGAGCGATATCCTTGAAGGTCCCATCCTTCATTTTTCTGCTCGGCATTGCCACGAACAGGCCGGCGTTGCCGTTGATTACACGAAGATCCCTGATCAGGAACACATTATCGACGGTTATGGTCGCGTAGGCTTTGAGCCGTTCTTCATTGTTGACCGGGAATACCCTTACCTCTGTGATTTCCATACTCGTTCCCCCTCATGTTGTTCAGTCTGGATCCGGGGCGATCGTTGGTTCTCGCTGCCGAATCTCTATTTAGTATGGTACACCTCAAGAGGTGATGCGGTCAATGCCTCAACCGGAAAGACCCTCCAATTTCGTCCGGACAAGCTGTCAGCAGCTGCCCTGCATCCCTTCTCAGTCTCAAATATGCCAAATACCGTAGGTCCGCTCCCACTCATGCGGGCGCCCAGGGCCCCCTGGTCCATAAGCGCTTCCTCCACCTTAAGAATGACGGGATGAGCTGCCGCTGTTACCGTCTCCAGGTCATTATGGACATTTGCGGCAATATGCCGGACCGAAAGCCCGACAATATTATTACAGTCCACTTTTTTTGTCAACCTCAAATTTATGTTTTGGTAAACCCAGGCCGTGGACGTTTCGAACCCCGGATTCACGAGCAAAACCCAGAACCGGGGCGGCGGTGGCAGCCTGGTGAGCAGTTCCCCCCTCCCCCGGGCGAGGGCAAAGGGTCCGTGGAAGAAAAAAGGGACGTCCATGCCGAGTCCGGCGCCGATCCCGGCCAGCTCTTCTCGGCTCAAACCGGCATCCAGCAGGATATTGAGACCGCAGAGCGCTGCCGCCGCGTCGCTGCTGCCGCCTCCCAGCCCTGCTGCGACGGGAATGTTCTTTTTGATGGAAATGGCAACGCCGCTGTCCGCCCGCGATCGCTTCAGCAGGGCCGCTGCCGCCTTCCAGACGATGTTTCCCTCGCCGGAAGGAACGGATGCCGCGTCGCAGTAAACGGTAACCCCCGTTCCCTTCCGCGAGATCAGGACCTCGTCGTACAGCCCCACCATCTGCATGACCATTTCGACGTCATGATAACCGTCGGAGCGCCGGCCGAGCACCGACAGGCAAAGGTTTATCTTTGCCGGCGCCATGACCGTTATCTCGTTCATCGGTCCGTCCCTTCCTCGCCCGGGAGTGTGAACACCTCTTCCTGGAGCGAAACATTCACCTCCGCTTCGGAATAGGAGATGGTGAGCGTCATGCGCTTGTCGGGGTTTTCGACGACGATCGTGCGGGGAAGCGAGTAGCCGGAAACCGTTTCAGGGGAGCCGTAGATGACCCGGTACACAAGGCTCCGGCCACGGTAGACCTCGTAGGACCGCACGGTCGCCTCCGATTCCCAGCCCTGTGCGGGATGGACGCGGAACACTTTTTCGTCCTGCTTCGTCTCCAGCACACAGGTGCCTGTTCCCGAACAAAACACCCGGCTGTCTGGCCCGAGCGAGGCCGCGGGCACGTTCCCGGAAAAAATGGCGCACAGCTCTGCGGGGTCCACGTCGGCGCCGAGGAGACGTTCGAGGCCGGAGCTTTTCGGCGGTATCACCCTGCGCTGCCCCCCCAGGTCGGCAACCATGGTCTCCCCGTTCCAGACCAGGGAAACCAGGGTCTCGCCCAGGGGGCCGTAAGCATCCATGCGGAAGCGCTCCTGGCCCCTCACCAGGACCGCGACGGTCTCAAAGGAACGTCTTCGGTCCTTTCGTACGGCGCGGATGCCGGCCATGGCCTTCAAGCCGGAAAAGGACCGGAGGCGCTGTTCAAGGGCCTGCACGAGCTGCCCCGCCGGGACCTCGGTCATGGGAATTTCCGGTTTTTTGGGGAGGCAGGCGAACAGGAGCGGGATGATTACAACGGGAAGGAATCGTATGATCTTCACTTCATGCTCTTTTTTCTCGGCTTCAGGTCCTTGAGCAGCACGTCCGGGTCGCCGAAGCCCGCTCCCCGGAACCGGTCCTTGAGCTTCCCGTTCTTCGGGTCCAGTTCCAGCGATCGCAGCCATTGTTCGCGGGCCTTTGCCTTCTCGGACCGTTTGAAATAGATATCACCCAGATGCTCGCGCATCACCGGATCGTCATCCCTGGTCTTGTCAACCGCTTTTTTCATGAGATCCAGCGCCTCCGCCAGCATGCCCTTCTGATAATAGGCCCAGGCGAGGCTGTCCATGATATAGCCGCTTTCGGGCTTGAGCAGGAGCGCGCGCTTGATCAGCAGGATCGCTTCATCCAGCTTTTCCCCTTTTTCGGCATAGGAGTACCCGAGGTAATTGAGGGCGTCCGGGTTGTCCGGCTTGAGTTCCAGCGCCTTGTTCAACGCGTTGATCATGTCATCCCGCCGTCCCTGCTTTTCGTAGGCAATGGCAAGGGTGAACATGAGATCGTCGCGGTCGGGGGCGAGTTCGATTCCCTTTTTCAGCACTTCGGCCGCCCGCCCGTACTCTTCCAGGTCCATATGGGCATTGGCGAGGTAAAGGTAAAGCTCTGCTTTGCCGGGCTGGTCCCGCACGGCCTGCGCCAGAAGCGGGATCGCCTGTGCCGTCCGTTTCTGCTGCGCATAGATATAGGATATCTGCAGAAGGATGTCCGTGTCGTCCGGGGCCGCATTCAGGATCGCCTGGTACTCCGCCAGCGCCTCATCGTACCGCTCGAGGGCCACCAGCGTCGAAGCGAGGTAGCGTTTTATCTTCAGGTCCTTGGGCTCGGCCTGCGACACGACCAGGAAGGATTCCTTCGCCCGTTCGTACTGTTTTTTTTCGGCGTAAATGAGTCCCATCTTCACATAGGCGTCGTAGTTCCGGGGGTCGTTCGCCACGAGGAGCTTGAACTGCTCCAGCGCATCGTCGAGCGAGTTCTGCTGGATGAACAGCTGCCCCAGGCGCGAAGCGACCTCCATGTTATGGGGGTTGACGGCCAGGGCCCTCCGGTAGGTTTCGATGGCGCTGGCCGGCTGGTTCTGGAGCTCATACACGAAGGCCAGGCTGGTATAGGCCGGCTCGAAATCATCCCGCACCGCGATCGCGCGCTTGAATTCGGCGATCGCCTCGGGGAACATCTGGCGATCGGAGTAGATCCTGCCCATATAGTAGGGAGCCATGAGCGAGTTGGGGTTCACCTTTTCCAGCTGCTTGAGGGTCTTGATCGCCTCGTCCCAGCGCTTCATCCCGGCATAGAGCGATCCGAGATAAATGTAGGTGTCCTCCTTTTTGGGTTCCATCGCGATCACCCTGCGATAGATCTCCGCCGTCTCGTCGTATTTCTTCTTGCTCGTGTAGATATTGGCCAGCAGCAGGAGAGCGTTGGCCTTGTCCGGGGCAAGCTCAACCGCCTTCTTCGCGTAGACGGTCCCCTGTTCCACGTCGCCCCTCCGGAGCGACAGGGACGCGAGCAGCAGCGCAACCTCGGCGGAACCCGGATCGAGCTGCTCGGTCCTCTGGTACTCCTTGAATGCGCCGTCGTAATCCCCGTCCTGCTCCAGCAGGTTCCCGAGCATGAAGTGGTAATAGGCATCCGCGTGCGAACGGGACTCGCCGGTCATGTGCTGCAGGGTCAGCTCCGGCATGGTCGCCGAAGTGGACGCGCAGGAAGCGACCGTAATGGCCAGGAGCAGCATTAATATGGTTTTTTTCATGATCATAGCAATATGAACGATACAGCGCCCCGGAACCGGCAACCGCATCAACCCTTCCCCTTGTTCGTGAGCAGGGATCTCACCCGCTCAAGGCTGGTTTCGATATCGTCCTTGTCGTGCGCCTCGATGGTATAGACCGGGGCCGGCGCATGCCTCTGCAGGAGCGAAAAGAACTTCTCGAAATCAATCTTCCCCCGGCCGAGGGCCCAATGGGAATCGGCCGTGCCGTCATTGTCATGAAGATGGACCTCGACCAGGTGCTTTCCGAGACGGTCGAACCACTGTTCCATGGATACCTTTGAAAAGAGGTTGAAATGACCGGTATCGAAACAGAACCCGAAGCCCGGCCTCGCGATCTCCCTGATCAGCATCTCGAGCGCGTCGGGATCCTCGTCGAACACGTTCTCGACGGCCACCCGCATGCCGATGCTCGTAGCGGTCTCCATCACCTTGTTCCAGGTATCGATGCTGTTGCTGAGCCAGATGTCCTTGCGCCCGCTGTAACGCCAGCGATCGTAGGCCGCGTGGAACACCGCCGCCCGCGGCTTCAGGATGCCGGCCACGTTCAGGAGCTGCCGGAAACGAACCTGGGTCACCGACCGTACCATGGGGTCCACGGCACCGGGGTTCATGTCCATGAAGGGAGCATGCAGCGTGAGCGCGGGGTTCCAGTCCAGGTTTTTCTTGAGGGCTTCCAGGTCGTCCCGTTCCAACTGGTCCAGGACAGCGGCCGAAAGGTATATCTCGAGGTCATAACGCCGCTTGCGCAGCAGCTCGATATAATCCTTCAGCTTCGGGAACGGGATATGGATATGGATCGGCTCCATCAGGGATCAGCTCTTTGCTGGACATCCGCCCGAGGCGCAGCCGCCTGCCGCACAGCCAGCCCCGGCTTTGGGCTCCTCCTTGCAGGGCTTTTCCGGTTCTCCGGACTTTTTCCCTGCATAATCGGTAGCATACCATCCGGAGCCCTTGAGCACGAAGGCCATCGGAGAGAGCACTTTCCGCACAGAAGGCGCATTGCAGAGCTGACATACCGTTAACTCGGGGTCGCTGAATTTCCTGGTGACTTCAAAGCGGCCGTTGCAGCTGCCGCATTCATATTCGTACACCGGCATGATAACCTCCTGAAAAAATTAAATAGGTTGGTATTATAAACAATGAACCGGTTAAAAACAAGATTTTTTCAGGCTTCTGTTGATTCTTTTGGCGGTCCTGATTTATAGTGGGGAAGCAAGGAAGGAGGTCCCCTATGGCGGAAAAGACGACTTCCCGGAAAACAACAGGGCTCGCTCTCCCCCTGCTCGCCCTGGTTCTGTCCTGTGCGGGAACGGCGGTCGGCGGAAATACCGGGATTCCGGAGATAAAAAAAGACTGCTCCCTCTGCCACCGGGACACAGCCAAAGGGGCAGCCGGCCTGCACAAGCCCCTCTCTGAACTCTGCCTTGACTGCCATCCCGACCGGAAATCCCCGGCCGAGCATAAGGTCGACATTGTACCTTCCATGGCAGTAACGGGACTTCCCCTCTCGGACAACAGGATCACCTGTGCAACCTGCCACGATCCCCATTCCAATGTATACGGCAAGATGCTCCGGGACCGGCCCAAAAACCTGTGCCAGCGGTGCCATAAATATTGATGCAGGGGAAAAGGGAAATATTTTTTTGCCTGACTTTTACGAATCTGTCTTTATTGATCCAGCCTCCGCAGCAGCTCGATGCTGTCCTTCATCCCCTGGTCCGCCGCGTCCAGTTCCACGATTACCCGGAGATCCTTCTTTCTTTTCAGCAGGAGCTTTAAAGCTTCGATCTCGCGGCAGCCGGGCACCAGGGGCCGGTGGTCCTTGACCGCATGGGGGCCATCACCATCATGATGGTGCATATGCACGAACTGCAGGCGGGAGATCAGGTTCTCCGGCATGGCCTTGACGAAGCCGACCGAGTCGATGCCCGCAAGCTCGAGATGCCCGATGTCGAGCGTTATGGAAACAGCGTCCGGCATGGGCAGCACGTACCGCTCCCAGAACCAGGTGATGTCGCCCGAGTCGTAGGAATTCTCGATCGAGACCGGGCAGATCCTGCTGAGGGACCGGACATTGACCCCGTACTGGACAGCCTCGACGCCCGAAAGCCTGCCCCCCTCCCCGCCCTCGTCATGGATGATTATCCCGAGATCGGACACTGTTGCCAGCTGCCGTATCATATCCACGGTCCCGTCTGCATGCCGGCCGGTCATGGGATATTCAAGGGGGTGAAAAACCGTACGGATGCCCTTTTCCCTGCATCTCCGCGCAGTCGAGATCGCTTCCAGCACGCCGCGCTCCCCGTCCGTCACACCCCAGTCCGCCTTGCGCCAGAGCGAGATCTGGGCGAAATTGACGGCCTGGGTGCCGATATCGGAAGGGCGGATTATACGATAGCCGATTTGCATTGTGAGTTCCTTGTGAAAAGTTTATCTCAGGTAAAGCGCGAAAAAACCGAACTAAAGATCAAAGCTTATCTCGCGCAAAGCCGCAAAGACGCCAAGAAATCAGAATAGGCCGTCTCTCGTGGCTTAGTGTCTTCCCGTGAGGCCAGGCATTACTTTTGCTTTTCACTCCGCATTCCACACTCCGCATTCCGCATTTGTTTCACTCCGCACTCCGAGCTCCCAACTCCGAACTGAATTTCACCGAATCCCCCACGCTGATCCCTGACCCCGCAGCTGTCTCGATCACCCATTTGACCGACCCGATCGAGGGATAGACATCGAGGCTTGCCGGCTTGCAAAAGGGATAGACCCGGCCGACCTTGCTGTCAGGACCGATGAAGATGATGTCGATGGGAAAGGTCACAGACCCCATCCAGAAGCTGACCGGCCCGGTCCGCTCGAATACAAACAGTGCCGCTTCGTCCTGTTCGAGCTGCCGGAATCCCTGCAGCCCTTTGGTCCGCAAGTCCGGGGTATCGCAGAGCAGCGTGACATTATAAATCTTCGGAGCTTCAGAACGCATCGCCGGAATGATCGTAACCGAAGGTGCAACCGCCTTGCCCTTTCCTTTACTCCGAACTCCGAACTCCGCACTCCGAACTG
>MHEA01000251.1:9377-9519 GCA_001805085.1 Nitrospirae bacterium GWC2_57_9 | reverse complement strand
GTAGCAGTTACGGTCACGCCCTTTGACGGTGAGGCCAAGGGCCCTTCGCTCAGGTCGCCGAGGGCGGTCGTGCTTTCCAACAGAAATCCCGAAATCGCCTCCGACCCCCCATCGGGTATGAGCGGCGGCATCTACACCTATC
>MHEA01000251.1:149-9282 GCA_001805085.1 Nitrospirae bacterium GWC2_57_9 | reverse complement strand
CGCTGGGAGGCGCCGAGGCAGGTACCGAAGCCTCAGGAGGTTCTCGTAAAAGTGGCTGCAGACGACGGCGACGGCGGGGTAGCCTATCAGGAATTTTCCCTGTTCCTCGAATCGAAGTGATATGGTATAATCGCGCTGTGATCAAATGAAAACAGGGTCACAGCGCTTTTTCCCTTCCCTGTTCTCTTCTCGTTAGCGTCTTTCCCGGTTACATTTGATCAGGAATTCTGCCCCATTATGCTTTTTAAAGGGAGGCTCTTTTCATGATTTTGAACAGAGAAAGCCATGCAGGTTCCCTCTACGCTTTCTTTATGCATTTTGTGTCGACCGCTCTGCTTGTCTTCACCATTGCGACCCCGGCCGAAGCGGAGACCCTGCGCTGCGGCAGCAGTCTGGTCTCTGAAGGAGAGACGAAAGCAGATGTGCTCATGAAATGCGGTGAGCCCGCAAGCAGGGAAAGCAGGCAGGAAGAGACGGTCGAGCGGCTGGATGCCGAAACGAAGCGTATCGTTACCACCGTCATCGATGAATGGACCTACGATTTCGGCCCCAACAGCCTGATCCGCATTCTCGAGTTCAGGAGCGGCAAGCTTACGGATATCAGGGAAGGCACGTACGGCGGCGCACGGCATTCCGTCGCAGCGGGCTGTGAAGGAGCGACCCCGGACAGGGGATCGACCAGGGCCGAAGTTTCAGCACAGTGCGGAGACCCCAGTTGGAAAGAGGAGCGCCAGGAAGAGACGGTCAGCACTGCTGATCCTGATGCAAAAAAAAGGGTCCTCGTGACGATCGAGGAATGGACCTATAATCTCGGCCCCAACCGGTTCATCCGGATCTTTGAGTTCAGGAACGGCAAACTGGCAGACATCAGGACCGGCGGATACGGCCGCTAGACGCTTACCCCTCATGGACAGTCCCATCATTCTTGCATCCAGTTCTCCCCGGCGCCGGGAAATGCTGAAACAGATCGGTTTGCGGTTCACCGTAGATCCGGCTGATGTGGATGAACGCGTGCTGCCCGGTGAAGAACCGGAAGCTTATGCAGTCCGGGTGGCGCAGGACAAAGCGCGCATAGCGGCGGGCAGGGTGGATAGGGGCATCATCATTGCCGCAGATACGATCGTGGTCCTGGACAACATGATCCTCGGAAAACCTCTCGATGAAGCTGATGCTGAACGCATGCTGTCCCTCCTGTCCGGCAGGCAGCACCGCGTCATGACCGGGCTCGTGCTCATGAACGCCTCCACCGAAAAGATCCTTGCCGACGTGGTCACAACCTTCGTCCGGTTTAAGCCGCTGGCGGTGCACGAGATCCGTGCATATGCTTTAAGCGGGGAGCCCCTTGACAAAGCAGGCGCCTATGGTATACAGGAGAAAGGTGCTCTTCTTGTTGATGGCATCGAAGGGGACTATTTCAATGTGGTCGGCCTTCCCCTCTGCAGGCTCGGCCAAATGCTCGCTGAACTGGGAGTGAACCTCTTCTGACCCAGGCGCGGTGAAGCAGGGTCTTGTCCGGTCGAGGGCGGGGTTGCCGTCCTTGGGGTTCCCGGGCCTGTTCGGAACGCCTCTTGCGTAAGAACAAATATTTTTTTATTGTAGCTTGACAAGCCCCTGCACTCATTCTAAACTATTATATAGACTACAAAAAATAAAAATGGGGGTGAACAATTGTGACAGCTATACGTGTGATGATTGTCGACAACGATCCCGGGCAGGTGGATACCATAAAGAATGCCCTGAGCCATCATGAAGAATTTGAACTGCTGTCCGTCGTAACGACGCGAGAGACAGCCATCAAGCAGATAACGGTCGGACCGGACATCGTTATCCTGAACCCGGAAGTGCTGAAGCAGAGGACGCTCTCTCGTTTCATTCATTCCCTGCAGGCCAAATCTCCTTCTTCGCGGGTCATGTGCGTGCTGAAAGAGTCGCCCAACGATGAGAATGCCATTTCCGACATCAAGGCGGGTATCAGGGGCTATTTCAAGATCAACGACTCTCCGGCCATTATAGCGAAAGCAGTCCGGTCCGTGCACGAAGGTGAAATATGGGCCGAGCGCCGGATCCTCGAGAAGGCGATCGCGAAGCCGATGCTGCTGCCCGAAACGCTGCAGGCGCACGTCCCCGGGCTTCCGCCGCTTACCAACCGGGAAATGGAAATGCTTACCATGGTCCTGCAGGGCGCAACGAACAAAGAGATCGCGGACAGCAGCAGGATAAGCGAACGCACCGTGAAGACGCATCTGTATCGCGTTTACCGGAAGCTCAGGGTAAAGAGCAGGACTAAGGCGATAGCCTTGCTGTCCCATGCATAAAAAATTCCGGTCATCCCGAAATTAGTACTTTCTCGGTATTGACACCGGCATTTTTGCTGATATGCTTATTAACAACAGACTGCGCTATGTGAAGCTTTTATGAGCTCCAGGCAGGTCAACTGCGGCCGACTTTACCCCCCCTATGAGCAGAGTTATGCCGCTTTGGATTCCGCCAACCAGATGCCGCGAGCGAGAAAGCTTAGTAAAAACAACGGGCGAATTCATCACACAGCGGCGCAGCCCTTGGGGCGTCCCGATGCAGATCGGGGCGCCTTTTTTATTTCGCGACTGCACCCTTCGTTCTTGACCCGGTCAGCGAATCCCGGTATTATCATCGCGTCATGAACAGTATCTTTCTCATCATTCTCGCCGTTTATCTGCTTTTCGCCGGAGTGCGGTACTGGCTCAGATATCTGAACCTTTCTTATTTGAAAGCTCACGGCAGCACGGTCCCTCCCGAGTTTCAGGGGGCCGTCGACCCCGTGCTCCTCCGCAGGATATCGGAATACACCTTCGAGAACAGTCGCGTGAGTATCCTTGAATCAGGCGTCAATGACCTCATTCTTGTTGTGTTTCTCTTCGGCGGCCTGCTGGGGCACTATGACCGGTGGATCGCTTCATGGACCGGCTCCTTTATCCCTGCGGGCCTGCTGTTTTCCCTGGTCCTGCTCGCCGCCGGCAAGGTCATCGACACTCCCTTCAGCCTCTACCATCACTTCAAGATCGAGAACCGTTACGGGTTCAACACCATGTCCTTCCGGCTGTGGTTGGCCGATCTGGTCAAATCCACAGCCATCTCCGTGCTCCTGGGAGGGATCGTCGTGGCCGCGGCACTGGCTATCGTGGCCGCAAGCCCTGCCTGGTGGTGGCTTTGGGTCTGGGCGTTTTTCCTGGTCTTCGGCGTTTTCATGATGTACATATCACCGTACGTGATCGAGCCGCTTTTCTTCAAATTTGAACCGGTTAAATCAGAAGGGCTGGAAGAACGGATACGCGGCCTGATGGAAAAGGCGGGGCTCAGAATCAGCCGCGTCTTTCAGGTCGATGCCTCCCGCAGGAGCCGCCATTCCAACGCTTATTTTACCGGTATCGGCCGGGTAAAGCGGATTGTGCTGTTCGACACGCTTATCCGGCAGATGACCCAGGACGAGATCCTCGCAGTGCTTGCCCATGAAGTGGGCCACTGGAAAAAGCATCATGTCCTGAAACGGATCGTCCTTGCCGAAGCAACAGCCCTCGCCGGCCTCTTCGTCTCTTTTCACCTGATCCAGTGGGAGGGGCTGCCTGCCCTTGTCGGCCTGCAGGACGGATCGTTCTATGCCCGGGTCATGATCGTGCTGTTCCTGAGTTCTCTGGTTACGTTCCCGTTCACGCCGTTGTCCAGTTTTTTTTCCAGGCGCCACGAACGGGAGGCGGACCGCTTCGCCGTGGAACTGACCGGAGCGGCCGATGCGATGGCAACAGCTCTCGTCAAGCTTTCCCGGGAGAATCTTTCGAATCTGCATCCCCACCCTCTTTACGCCGCATTCTATTATTCCCACCCGCCGGTCGTTGAAAGGATAAGGCATCTGCGTCAATTCGGGAACGCCGTAACTGCAGAATCAAATTCCTAACGGCGGTACGGTCAAAAGAGCAATCTATCGGTTTTTTTCGTTTTCCCGCCTTTCCCGCTTGCCGGGAATTGTCCCGAATAGGGGGCCAGGAAGCCACCTTTTCTCTTCCCCTTAGCGGATTTTCCGATTGACCGCTGTCGCTTCTATATGTTATTGTTAAACATGGCAAAGTCATCATCGGTCGCCCGGCTTGAACAGAAAATAAAGCGTCTCCACACGCTCATTGACGTCAACAGCCTCATCAGCTCCTCGCTCAACCTGGATCAGATCCTAGAGAACGTGATGACCATCTCGAAGCAGGTAATGAACGCGGATGCCTCGAGCCTGATGCTGATCGATGAGAAAACCAGTGAACTCGTGTACCAGGTCGCGCTGGGGAGCGTCGGCGAGAAGCTCAAGCAGGAGTTCCGGCTTAAAATGGGACAGGGGATCGCGGGCACGGTGGCCCAGGAGGGCCAGCCCCTTCTGATCGCGGATGTGTATACCCATCCTAAGTTCTTCCGCGGCCACGACGAAGCAACCGGCTATCGGACCCGATCGATGATCGCCGTTCCGTTGAAGGTGCGCGATCGGATTACAGGCATAGCACAGGTCATCAACCGCCTCGACGGAGAGGTTTTCGATGAGGACGACCTTGAATTGTTCATCGCGCTCTGCAGCATGGCCGCCATAGCCATCGAGAATGCCAAGATGCACCGCAGCCTCATGGAGCGGCAGCGGCTCGTGAAAGACATGGAATTCGCCCGGACCGTCCAGGAAAGTTTTCTGCCGCAGCATGCTCCCAAGGTCGTCAACTATACCTTCAGCTCGCACTATACGCCGGCCCAGGAAGTGGGCGGCGATTTTTATGACTTCATCCCCCTGGACGCGGCCCGTACCGGCATCGTGATCGGCGATGTGTCGGGCAAGGGCGTTCCCGCAGCCCTTTATATGGCAAAACTCGGGAGCGACCTGAGGACCCTGGCATTTACCGAGAAAAATCCGGCCGCCGCCATGGGCCGGCTGAACGACCTCCTGGTCGAACGGAGCAGGAGGGGCATGTTCGCGACGCTGCTCTACCTGGAGCTTGATTCCGGCACGGACCGGATCAGCATGGCCAACGCAGGCCATCTGCCGCCCCTTATCAGGCGGGCCGGGGGAACCGTGGAAAAGGTGAGCGGCACCGGCGGAGCCCCGCTCGGTATCCTGAAGGGCATGCAGTTCGGCCAGGATACAACGGCTCTTGCACCCGGAGACATCGTCGTGCTGTACACGGACGGCATCGTAGAGGCCATGAATGCCCGGGAAGAGCTGTACGGCTTCGATCGGCTCGAGGACGTTGTCCGCACGGGGCCGGCTGAACCCGATGCGCTGCGAGCGGCGATCATCGCCGGGGTGAACCGCTTTACCGGGTTGAGCCAGCAACATGACGATATGACCCTGGTCTGTTTCGGCACGCTGCAGGAGCGATAGAAGGCATGCGGGAAGAGGCACGAGTGACGAAGGAAGGAAAAGAGCTGCAGGAAGAGACGGTTTCCCTCGCCGTACCCAGCCATCCGAAGTATCTCTATGTTGTCCGGAGCGCAGTCTACCCCGTCCTGAGCAGCGCCGGATTCAGCAGATCAGAGACAAGGAAAATGGTTCTTGCCGTGGACGAGGCCTGTTCGAACATCATTAAACACGCTTATGCCGGCGACACGACGAAAACGATCTGGTTGACGCTCACCTTGGGCGGGGACAGACTGCGCATCGAGCTCAGGGACAGCGGCAAGAAGGTTGATGCCGGCAAGATCGCGCCGCGTGATCTGAAGGATATCCGCCCGGGAGGGTTGGGCACGCATTTCATGAATTCCGTTTTTGATTCGGTTCAGTATGATACGAGCGGCGGTGAAGGGACGCTCCTGACCCTGACCAAAAAGAGATCGTAATGGCCGCCATGAGGTTGTTTGCATGAAAATCGAGATCGTGAGCGAAAAGACAGACGCCGGATACTTGTTAAAGCTCAAGGGCGATGTGGACATGAGCTCATCTCCTGAAGTGCGTTCGGCCCTCGGCGAGGCTTTCCGGCAGGGGAAAGGCGCGCGCGCCCTTTTCGTCGACCTTTCCCAGGTCCGGTACATGGACAGTTCCGGCATTGCAACGCTGGTCGAGGCAATGCAGACCTGCATGAAGCAGGGCGCCCGTCTCCGGCTGATCGATCTCAGTCCGGCCGTCCGTGATGTATTCGAAATGGCCAGGCTCTCCAGTGTGTTCGATATCTTCGCCAGCGTAAGCGACGCGGCCAAGGGACTCTAGGCGATCGGGGAATGAAGCATCAGGATTTCATATCCGGGGTTGGAATTTGGAGATCGGGCAGGCAGGCTTCGCTATGAAGGACCTTTTCGGATATGCCGGCAGGAAGTTCATCCTCTACCTGCAGGATCTTTCGAGCCTGGTATACCTCTTTCGGGAGACCCTGCAGCAGTCCCTCGTCCTTTTGCGGGACGGGAAAAAGCTCCGCGAGGCAGGTATCCTGAAGCAGGTCGATGAGATCGGCACCCAGTCCCTGCCCCTGGTCCTCTCCGTTTCAGCACTTCTCGGCATCGCTATCACCGTGCTCATATCGTTCCAGTTGAAGGACATGGGAGCGCTCAGTTATATACCGGGCTTCGTCGCGGTCGCCGTGTTCCGTGAAATAGGACCTCTCATAACGGCCATGATCGTCGCGGGCAGGGTGGGCGCTGCGTTTACTGCCCGGATCGGGACCATGAAGGTGTCCGAGGAGATACTGGCGCTTGAGACGATGGCAATCAACCCGGTCCGCTTCCTGGTGGTGCAGCGGTTCGTGGCCCTCCTCCTGGCTCTCCCCGCGCTTACCTTGGCGGCCAATTTCACGTCCCTGCTCGGCAGCTTCGTTTTCAGTTCCACCAGGCTGGGGATCCGGGCGGATACGTATGTCAGGGAGATGCTGGACGTCCTGGCCTTCAAGGATATCTACTCAGGGGTGGCGAAGGCGGCGGTATTCGCAGTCCTGATCGTGATGATCGGCTGCTACCGCGGACTGGTCGTGGAGGGCGGGGCCGAGGACGTGGGCCGGGCGACGATGATCTCCGTGGTCTCCTGCACGCTCGCGATCATTCTGTTCGATACAGTCATGACCACCGCCTTCTATGGATAACCTGCCATGATAGTGATCGAAGACCTCAGGAAGAATTACGGCGACCGGAAAGTTCTCGATGGCGTGAGCTTCGCTATGGAACGCAGGAAGATCACTCATATCCTGGGCACCAGCGGCGGCGGGAAAAGCACGCTGCTCAAGGTCATGATCGGGGCGCTCAAGCCCGATGCCGGGCGCATCAGGTACGGCGACATGGAAATCACGAACCTCCAGGGACGGCAACTCGATCCTTATCGCAAGAAGATCGGCATGTTGTTCCAGCACGGAGCCCTGATCAATTCCCTTACGGTCGCCGAAAACGTCGGACTTCCCATCCGGGAACACACCGGATTGGACGACAATATCGTCAAGATCATGGTGAAGATGAAACTGGAAATGGTCGGGCTCCGGGACTTCGAGGAACTCTATCCCGCGCAGCTATCGGGCGGCATGCAGAAGCGGGTAGCCCTTGCCCGTGCCCTGGCCCTCGATCCGGAGTTGGTCTACTTCGACGAACCGACCTCCGGGCTCGATCCGATCGTTGCCTCGGTGATCACCAAACTCATCGCCGATCTCAACCGCCTGCTCGGCATCACCTGCATTGTCGTAACTCATGCCGTGGAAGAGGCAATGCGGATCGCGGACAAGATCGTAATCCTCTACCGGGGAAAAGTACTGGCACAGGGGACGCCAGGGGAGATCCGGGAAAGCAGCGACCCGCTGGTCCAGCAGTTCATCACCGGCAACCCGGATGGACCGATCTCTTTCCGGGCATCCAGTAAAGACTACCGGGAAGACCTGTTGATAGGATGAGACGAGTTCGGAGTGCGGAGTTTGGAGTTCGGAGGGATCGGGTTCACCGCTCACGGCTTCTGCTGAAGAAAAAAGGTTGTTTACCGTTTTCATCCGTGGTTCGAAAATATTTTTGTTCGTTGCTATTTGAGGGGTAATCTATGGAATACCGCCGCACTGAGATCCGCGCAGGCATTTTCCTGTCGCTTTCCTTCGTGATGCTCGTGGTCATGGTCTTTGCCGTGAGCGACATCCAAAGCCTGTTCAAGAAGAAGAAGGAGGTAACGGTCCTCTTCTCCTTCAGCGACGGCATCGAGAAGAACGCCCCGGTACGGTATTCAGGCATGAAGATCGGCAAGGTCGAGAGCGTACGCGTGGCTCCCGAGCACAACGACCAGATCGAGGTGCTCCTGAGCGTGTACCGCGACACCGTTGTCAAGAAGGACACCCGCGCCGCGGTCAAGACGCTCGGGATCGTGGGGGGCAAATATGTGGAGTTGAGCGGCGGGACCCGCGAAGCGAAGCTGCTCGAACCCGGCGAGGTCCTGCGGGGGGAAGAGTCGCTCAAGCTCGAGGACCTGACAAAGGCGGCGCTCGATGTGGTCGGCAAGCTTCAAAATATCGCCACTAACCTCAACCGGGCCCTGGGCGATCCGGAAATGGCGAAGTCTCTCAAGACGACCGTCCAGAACCTGCAGGAAGCAACGGCCAATATCAAGGTCATGACATCCAACAAGGAAGAGGTCGCCCTGGCGCTCAAGAACCTTCCCGAGCTGCTCAAAAAGCTGGACGAGAGCGCCGCCAACCTGAAGGCAGTGACCGAGAAATCGGACAAACTCGTCGGCGAGAACCGGAAGAATGTGGACGCCATGCTCCAGAGCTTCCGTGACATGGCGCAAAACCTGAAAGAGACCACGGATGACGTGAAGAGCCATCCCTGGAAATTGATCAGGAAACCCTGATTTACTGCAAATTCCAAATTCTAATTTCGAAATCCTAAACCGGGAAGGAATTGATTATAATTTCTCGATCTTGGAATTTGCCTTTTACAGTTTGTTTCGTATTTACATACTCGAATTTGGAATTTGAAGTCATGAAGGAGTCTGCATGAGCATTCAAGCCATCAAGGGCGTAAAGGACATTTTGCCCGCTGATATCACCGCCTGGCACCATATGGAATCGGTCGCCAGGAAGCTTTTTGAGGACTACGGATTCTCCGAGATCAGGGTGCCTGTTTTCGAGTATACGGAACTGTTCGCGAGGAGCATCGGAGCTTCCACGGACATCGTGGAAAAGGA
>MHEA01000251.1:0-125 GCA_001805085.1 Nitrospirae bacterium GWC2_57_9 | reverse complement strand
CGGCAGGAAGATCACGCTGCGCCCGGAAGGGACAGCCGGTGTGGTGCGCGCTTTTGTGGAGCATAAGCTCTACGCCGATTCGCAGCTCAGCAAGCTCTACTATCTCGGACCCATGTTCAGGCATG
>MHEA01000250.1:11535-14030 GCA_001805085.1 Nitrospirae bacterium GWC2_57_9 | reverse complement strand
AGGCAAAAATCGTGAGCATTACGCCGACGAACCCGGAAAAATAGAACCATGCGGAATTCACGGTGAATCCCAGTACCACGCTCCCGGCGACAAAGATGCCGGCAATCAGCCGGAGAATCCTCTCAAGGTACCATGTTCTTGTATCTGCGATATACATGTATTTCCTCCTTTTTATTCAGCAGAGTTTAACCATTCAAACTAGTCGAACGATTCAAACATTCCATTCTTAACCGGTAATTTAGAGGCACACAAACGGCGCCTTCCGGTCCTTTTGCGCGAACCGGGCATAATGAGGCGAAGTGTAGATGTCCATCAACATATGCCGGCTGACCACCCCGGCGTACTTGCCGCTGTTCAGAATGGTGACCACGGAGCAGCAGTTGTGCTTCACCATCATCCGGATCAGGTCATCCGGAGAAGTGGTGATGTCCGCCGTCAGCGGGGCTTTTACCGCAAGCGATGCCGCGGTGAACTGCTCCAGATCCAGCCCCTGCTGTATCGCGCCCAGGACCGCGTGCTCCGTCGCGAGCCCGAGGACCTCCTGCCGGTCGTTCACGACCGGGATGGCAGCCAGCCCGGAGGAGATCATCTTGAGCGCGATGTCCTGCGCCGTGGTCTCGGGTGTAACGCTGATTTTTTCCTTCATGATGTGCCATGCCTGTATTGCCATAGTTGATCCTTTCTTTTTCTAGCTATTAACTCCGCACCCCGAACTCGTGACTCCGAACTCCCTCAAAGTCTTTCCCACTGACGGGTGTCCGGATTGAAGGCCTCGCTGAAGGCGGTGACTTCCTGCTGCAGACCTGTCTCGTACCCCTCGTTCAGGCCGAAATTGACCAGCATCTTGATGGACCGGAGAGAACTGAGGCTGTTCCCCGCGATCCTGTTTGCGAGCCTGCCTGCCTCTTGATCAAGAACATCCGGCGGGACCACTGCATTCACCAGGCCGATCCGGAGCGCTTCTTCGGCCTCGACGGTCCGGCCGGTGAACAGCAGCTCCTTGGCGCGTCCCACCCCGATCGTTTTATAAAGCCTCTGGGAAGAGCCGAAGATCGGGGGCACGCCGAACTGGGCCTCGGGAAAAGAAAAGACTGCATCTGCAGAAGCGATCCGGATATCGGCGGCAAGGGCGAGACCCAGCCCGGCGCCCGTCGTCTCGCCCTTCACCGCCGCGATCACCGGGACGGGAAGATTCTCGATATTTTTCAGCAGATGGTACCCGACTTCCGCAAAGTGCCTGGCCTCGTCCCTGTTCATTTTGATCAGTTTCGCATAATCTATGCCGGTCGAAAAATTCCTGCCTTTGGCGGCAAGCAGGACGACGCGGAGCTGCGCCTGCTCTCCGTAGACCTCGCTCACGGTCCTGTTCAGCCTGGACAGCACGATCTTGTCCAGGTTGTTGTCCGGCGGGTTGTCGATCGTGACTGTGCTGATCCAATCCTTGCACTCGATGCTGACACATGTGTCTGACATTATTCCTCCCTCTGAACTCCGAACTCCGCACTAGGCGGTCTCCCAGTGCCGCTTCTCCACCATATAGTAGAATAGCGGGATGACGATCAGCGTGAGCGCCGTGGACGCCAGCATTCCGAAGATGAGCGCCAAAGCCAGCCCCGACCAGACCGGGTCGGACACGATCACGGCCGAACCGAGGATGGCGGCGGCAGCGGTCAGCACGATGGGCCGGGTCCGGATGGCGCCTGCCTCCAGCAACGCCTGTTCGAGCTGCATGCCCTCCTGCTTCTTGTCCAGGATGAACTCGAGCAGCACGATCGAGTTCCGGACCACGATGCCGGCGAGCGCGATCACGCCGATCATGGATGTGGCACTGAAGTAGACCCCGGTCATGGCGAAGCCCGGCATGATGCCGATCATCGAGAGCGGGATGGAAGCCATGATGATCAAGGGTATCGTGAAGGACCGGAAGCGTCCCACGAGCAGCAGGTAAATGGCGATCAGGGCCACGCCCATGGCGGCGCCGAGGTCCCGGAACACATCCAGGGTGAGCTTCATCTCGCCGTCCCATTTGATCCGGTAGCCCTCGGGCAGCGGATTCTTCCGGAGATGCCGCATCATGTCCAGGACCGCATACACCTGGCTTCGCGAGCCCATCTCCCCGTACACATAGGTGACGGGGTGCAGGTTCTTGTGGTGTATCGCCTTGTCCATCTCCGAGGGGACGATCCTCACCAGGGACGAAAGCGGGACCTGGCTGCCCTGCTGGCTCATCACATAGACCTTGTCCATGTCGGACAGGCCAGTGCGCTCCCCTTTCGGGAGTCTCAGCATGATCGAAACCGGGTTCTTGGCATCGGACCGGTGCAGGGTCGAGACGGCCATCCCCGCCACGGACAGCCTGAGCGTCTGGACGATCTGCTCCGAGGAAACGCCGGCGAGCGCCGCCTTCTCCTTATCCACGATCAGCTGGTACTTGTCCTGCTTCTCCTTCACGCTGTCGTCAATATCCACCACCTGGTCGGTCTTCGCAAAGAGCG
>MHEA01000250.1:9556-11469 GCA_001805085.1 Nitrospirae bacterium GWC2_57_9 | reverse complement strand
TTGCGCGGACCGGCGGGCCGGGCGGGTCCTCTACGAGCTTGATGTTCGCCCCGTAGTCCCGTGCCATCCGCGCGATGTCGGGCCTGATCTTGAGCACCAGTTTCTCGCTCGAGAGCTTGCGCTCCTCCTTGTCTACCAGGTTCACCCGGATGTCGGCAAAATGGCTTTCCTCGCGGAAGGCGCCGCCGCGAAGCAGCCCGTTGAAATCCATGACCGACCCGGTCCCGACAAAGGACTCGTAATCCTGCACTTCCGGGATCCCGAGCAGGTAGTCGCCCACCGCCCGCGCCACGCGGTCCGTGTTCTCGATCACCGTGCCCGCCGGCATATCGATCGAAACCAGGAAGGTGTTCTTGTTGGCCTTGGGCAGCATCCGGAACTTGACCCACTGGAACAGCGGGAAGCTCATTGTCACAAGAAAGACGACCGCAATAGCGGCAAGGAAAATTTTCCGTTTGCCCGCATTCGAGAGCAGCGGCCCGAGCACCTTTTTATAAAGCAGATAGATCCGGGTCTCTTCCAGGGACGGAGGATTCCCGTCGTGATGCTCGGCCTTCATCAGGCGGTAGCTTGCCCAGGGCGTCACAATGAACGCAACGAAGAGCGACGTGATCATTGCCACGGGCACGTTGAAGGGGATCGGCATCATGTAAGGGCCCATCATGCCGGTCACGAAGGCCATGGGGATGAAGGCCAGCACCACCGTGAGCGTAGCCAGGATGGTCGGCATCCCGATCTCGTTCACGGCCAGGATCGCTCCCTGCAGCCGTGAATGCTGCTGCAGCTTGTAGTGCCGATGGATGTTCTCGACCACCACGATGGCGTCGTCCACCAGCAGGCCGAGCGACAGGATCAGCGCGAAGAGCGTGATCCGGTTGATGGTCTGGCCCGCCACCATCCCGATGGCGAGGGTGATGAACAGGGTGAGCGGTATGGCAAGCGCCACGATGGCCGCCTCCCTCCACCCGAGCGTCAGGAACAGCAGGATGATCACCACGATGATCGAGACCACGAGATGGAACACAAGCTCGTTCACGGCGTCGTTCGCGGTCTTGCCGTCGTTCCGGGTCACGGTGACCTCTATCCCCGAGGGCAGCTGCGTCTTCTTCAACTCGTCTACTTTGGCAAGGATCTCGTTCGAGATCTTGACTGCGTTCAATTTTTGCCGCTTCGCAAGCGCCAAGGTCACGGCAGGCTGCTCTGCGCTTCCTGCCCCGGTCGTGACGCTCTCCTTCGGATGATGTTGCTGATTGAAGGCGATCCTCGTGAGTTTGACCGTCTCTTCGAACCCGTCCGTCACGTCCGCCACGTCGCCGAGATACACGGGCTTTCCGTTCGAGACCCCGACGATGGCGTTCTTCACGTCGCTCGCCTTCTCAAAGAATCCGCCCGTCTCGAGCGCCAGCTTCTTGCTCCCCTGCTCGAGGTCGCCCGAGAGCAGGTTCGCGTTCGAGACCGTGATGGCCTGGGAGATCTGGAGCGGCGACAGGCCGTACCAGGCGATCCGCTGCGGATCGAGGGTCACCCGCACCTGGCGGCTCCTGCCGCCGATCACCAGGGAACTGCCCACGCCCGGCACCTTTCTGAGCTCGTCCAGCATATGGTCGGCTACGAGCCTGAGCTGAGCATCGTCGTAATTGGCTCCCGGTTTTCCGGAGAGCGTGACGGCAACGATGGGCACATCATCCACGTCGACGGGCTTCACCAGCGGCTGGGAAGCGCCGGGAGGCGCGAAGTCCATGTTGGACATGATCTTGTCGTAGAGCTTCACGAAGGACCGCTCCTTGTCCTGCCCCACGTAGAACTTGACCGTCACGACTGCCAGGGAGTTCATCGAGACGGAATAGACATCCTCCACGCCCGGGATCTCCCAGAGCTTCGCCTCAAGCCGCTTGGACACGAGCTCTTCCACT
>MHEA01000250.1:8931-9538 GCA_001805085.1 Nitrospirae bacterium GWC2_57_9 | reverse complement strand
TGATCTGCGGGTTCTCTTCGCGCGGAGTGAACCAGAGCGAAAAGAGCCCGAGGATGGCCGTGGCCGCCATGAGCAACACCGTGAGCTGGGAGTTGATGAAGTATTCCGTTATTTTTCCGCTGATATTCAGTTTCATAAGGCCATCCTATCGGATCCATGGATGAGCGGACCGGGCAGGAATTGTTTTTTTTGTTTCATTCCGCACTCCGCATTTATTTTTGCGCCACAACAACTTTCCTGCCGTCGATCTTCGCTTCCTGTTTGCTCACGACCACCTCGTCCCCTGCCTTGAGACCGGTGACCGCTTCGATGCTGTCCCCCCGGGCATCGCCGAGCTGGACCATCTGGAACACGGCATTCCCTGCTGAAGAAACGATATAGACGCCGGTGAGTCCGCCCATCTCGACAATCGACGAGCGAGGCACCAGGATGACTTCCCGCTTGCCTATGCTGAAGAAGGCCTTGCCGTACATGCCGGAGATAAGGCTCTTGTCCGCAGGAATGTCGATCTTCACGACGAACGAATGCGTCCTGATGTCCGCTGCCGGCACGACCTGGGCGACGCGGCCCTTGATCTCCCGGTCCGGCAGTGCGTCTATCCGGACCA
>MHEA01000250.1:1819-8886 GCA_001805085.1 Nitrospirae bacterium GWC2_57_9 | reverse complement strand
AGGTCGCCTCGAGCCGAAGTGCGCGGTTATCCTCGATCTTGAGGATCGGCTGGCCGGGAAGCGCCATTTCACCCAGGTTGATCTTCTTTTCCATGATCTGGCCCGAGATCGGCGCGGTGATCGTCGTGTAGCTCTCCATTGCCTTTGCCGCGTTCAGGCCCGCCTTTGCGGATTCCAATCCGAGCGTGGCCTGGTCCATTTCCATCTGCGTGGAGGCCTTTTGATCGAAGAGGCTCTTGATCCGGTCGAAGTGAAGCTTCGCGTTCTGGTATGCCGCCTGTGCCTGGTACGCCTGGGCGGCGATCTCGCCGCTTTCGATCCTTGCGAGCAGTTTGCCGGGGGAAACATGATCTCCCTCGTTCACGGTCAGCTCTACGACCTTGCCCATGATCTTGCTCGAAAGCACCGAGGTGTTGCGCGAACCGAGCGCGCCGGCCGCCGAGACCGTTGCATCGATATTGCCGGGTTCAACGATAACGGTGGACACCGTAATGGCCGCCTCCTCCTTCGCTGGATTCTGCTCGTGGCTGGATTTACCGATGGTCATGCTGACGATCCAGAAGACCGCGAGCGCTGCCGCGATCGATCCTGCGTATATATTCTTTTTGCTTATCTTTTTGATGTTCATAATGATCTCCCCGCAAAAATCGCGTTCCCCCAAAGCGAAACGGCTGCTATCTGTTTTTCTCTCCGAACTCTACCTGCACCAGCGATTACGAGTGGCATCGCGAGTCTCGCGCCCAATGTCTTGGAGTGCGTTCGGGCGAGAATAGGGTGTGCAGGGTGAACCGCCATCAGGACTGACTTATAAGGTTCCCACCGCCAGCTTCAGCTCTGCCAGGGCCACATTGTTGTCATAGACCGCCTGGAGCGCGTTTGTCCGCGCCCGGATGAGGGCGTTCTCTGCGCCCAGCACGTCCACGAAGTTCGTCATCCCGGCTTCATAGCGTTTTTGCACGATCCTCAGACCTTCGTCAGCCTCCTCCACCGACGTTGCCGTTGCCGCGATCCGGTCCAGGGATGAAGAAGCGGAATAGTAGGCCTGCCTGACCTGGAGCTGCACTCGTTCCCTGGTCTGCTCTTCGAGGGCTCTCATGCGGCTGTTCGTCGCAACCGCCTCCTTGACCTTCGATCTCGTCACGAGGCCGTCGAAAAGGTTCCATTGAAGCACGCCCATGACAGCCCAGCTTTTTGCGTCGTCCCCTGCAAGCTTTGCGCTGTTCCAGTCCACCTGGCCCATTACGTTCAGGCTGGGAAGATAATCCGTTCTGGCCATGGAGATCGACTTTTCCGAGTTCCGGCGGTTCAATTCCATCGCCACGAGGTCGGGCCGCTTTGCCTGCGCGTCGGTCAGAACCTGTGCCAGCTCTGTTTTGAGCTCCTGCGGCGTCAGAGTGCCCGCGATCTCGTACTCGTCCGCCTGGGGAGAGCCCATCGCAAAATTCAAACCTGCAGTTGACAGTCTGACTGCGTTCTCGGAACGCGTGACCATCTCTTTTACTTCTGAGAACTGGACCTTCGCCCGAAGCAGGTCCGATTGGAGCACGGCGCCGGCCTTGTAGCGCGCTTCCGCAAGCCTGAGGTTCGCTGCACTCGTCTCAATGGACTGCTGGGCCACCGCATTGTGCGCTTTTGCCAGCAGCACGCCGTAGTAGGCTTTGATCACGCCGTATACCGTCTCCTGCCGCGCCCGCTCGCGTTCCTGCACCGAGGTTTCCCGGGCGAGCTTCGCCTGTGACCTGCCGATATACTCCCTGCCGCCATTGAAAAGAGGCTGTGTCACCGCCAACCGGGTATTGTAATTCGACAAGGGCTCCGGATCGTTGATAACCACGGGGTTGAAATCATCGGGGCCCATTATCTCGCGGTTCAGCTTGGTGCCCAGGACCATGAGCGGATTGTCCGTTCTGCTCCAGGTCTCCGAAATGTTCACTTTGGGAAGGAAACCCGATGCCGACCTGAGCACGCCGGCATCGGCCGCTTCGACCTGGGCATCGGCTGCTTTAAGCCCGGGATTGTTCGCAAGCGCCATTGCAACTGCCTGGTCCAGACTAAGCTGTTCTGCGCTGTAACTAACGGAAGCCACCACGAGCGTCAGAAGCAGTATGAGCACGCTCATGATGGAAACGACGACGATCCTGCCCTGGTTCATATCTGCGCCCCCGAGTTTGCTGGGTGTCCAGCCATTTTCCATTCCAGAATACCGCCTTCCAGGTTTTTCACCTGGTACCCGTGGCCAGCCAGAAAAGCGCACGCATAGGCGCTCCGGTTGCCTACTCTGCAATATATCACTATCTCTGTATCCCTGGGCAGTTCCTGAACTCTATGCCCGAGTTCCTGAAGCGGGATCAGATACGAACCCTCGATAGCCTCGGCAGCGTTCTCCTGGGGGGTGCGCACATCAAGCAGCAAAAAATCCTTTCCTGACTGCTTCATGGTCTTCAATTCTGCAGGACCGATATTCTTGCACCGATAATGGTTATTGAAGAACACAGCGCCCTCCTTGCGTCTGCTCGATAGAAAAGCCCGAACAATGGACACTGCCAAGGGGATTACCTCCGGGTAAGGAGGGAATGGGGGAGTGACAGTGCCCATTGTTCACGCTTGCCTACTCTAATACAATCTCTGTGCCAAATTTTATCTTGTTGATTTTTTGGTCTATTTGATTTACACCAGGCAACAGGACGTGGGAAGAGAGGAAAATTTTGTCGAAAGGGGGCGCTCTGCTTTTCGAAAAGATCATTTTATCCGCAATTCTATTGGTTTTTCTCCGCTCGACATTTTTGTCTATCGCAGCAGGAACAAACGACAGTCTTGTTGACATGCAGGACCGGCCTATGCTATTGTTACAATAAATTAATCGGTTCTATGAGGTGAAAAGATGCGCAGGATGGTGATCTGGGCGATCGGTGCAATGATTCTGGTCACTGGCGTTCAATCGGTCCTTGCCGAGGAAGAAGAACTTTTTGATACAAAGGCCGCGGAGGCCTTTATTGAAAAGGGCATTGGACACCTCAAGGCAAAGAACCTGGACGCTGCCGTGAATGCACTCGAGGAAGCGGTCTCCATCGCTCCTGATGCGGAAGCGTACTACTACCTTGGTTATGCATATTATTTGAAAGGCAGAACGGGAGACAGCGAAAGCAGGGTGAAATCGATCGAAAGTTTTGAGAAAGCCTATGAACTCGACCCCAACTTCACTCCCCAGAAATACAAAGCAGAAAACAGCCTTGAGAAGAATTCCGACCCTCAGGACTCGGTAGTACCGTCGCCAGTGCCCGCTAACCCGATGCTCGAAGCTGCGCATCCGGGGCCTGGAACAATCGCGCAGGAACAATCACCAAAGCCTTGATCCTTTCTTCCTAGTCATTCCCGCCTCCCTTCTCTCGCTGACTTCCATCACGCTGAAGCTATCGTACCCCCCTTCTGTTTTTGCATCTTAAGTTTCAGTCTAAAAAATCCCGTGAATTGACTGCAGAGAAAAATTATGCTATTTAAGGAATAGAAACTTTTCGCGTACATAATTTATTCCTTATGATGAAAATATCCTTTCTTACAACCTTGAGATTTAAGATAACATTGTTTATCACTACCCTGCTCCTTGTCACAGCCACCCTTTTTACCCTTCTGACCGTACAAACCATGAACCGGCAGGTCATGAATTCCCTGATGAAGCGAGCGGAGGCCTTGAGCAAGAGTATTGCAGCCGTGGCTCCCTACAGTATTCTTGCCGGCGACCTCCTTGCCATTGACAATATCAGCTGGAGGGTGAAGGAAGCAAATGAGGATATTCAGTATGCGGCAGTGACCAATTCCCGGTTCGAGATCCTGACACACACCGATATGAGCAAGATCGGCCAGGTGTTCTCAAGATCGGTCGCTGATGCGATCACGGAAACGAAAGACGGCACCCGGATCTACCAGATCAAGGACGAAGCGGATAGTTTCGAAATACAGGCGCCCATGACCTTTAATAATAAGCAGATAGGCAACGTCATAATCGGAATAAACAGGTCATCCCTGCTCGATGCCAGATCGGAAACTCTGAAGCGCATCGGTGTCGGAATGGCCGTTACCATGCTCCTCGGCCTGGGCTGCATCCTTGTGCTCTCGTCATTTATTACAAAGCCGATCAAGGAGCTTTCACGGGGCGTCAATGAACTCAAAGTGGGGAGACGAACGAAATTGAACATATTTTCACATGACGAACTCGGGAATCTGACGAAGAGCTTCAACCAGATGACGGATCTGACTACGCGGCAGCAGGAAAGGCTGCACAGCTACGCGCAGGAACTGGAAGATTCGTATGTATCGACGGTCAAGGTATTAACGGCAGCGATCGATGCACGGGACCCGTATACCCTCGGCCACTCCACGAGGGTAGCCAAACTGGCGGTGCGGATCGGGAAGGCCATTGGATTCTCCCGTCAGGAACTGGAAGACCTGGAGATCGCCAGTCTTTTTCATGATGTGGGGAAGCTCAAAATGCCCGATTATATACTGCTGAAAAACGGTCCTCTGGACCCCGAGGAGCACCGGCAGATCCTGGCACACTGCGAATACGGAGCGGCCATTCTGGGCAGGGCCTCTTCGCTGCAAAAGTATATTCCGGCGGTCAGACACCATCATGAATGGTTCAACGGAGAGGGGTATCCTGACGGCCTTCGAGGTGATGATGTTCCCTTGCATGCCGCGATCATTGCTATAGCTGATGCCTTTGATGCCATGACCTCTGTCCGCCCCTACAAGAAATCTTTCTGTCAGGACGACGCATTGCAGGAACTGACCCGCTGTTCGGGCAGACAATTCAATCCCTGGCTTGTCGAAGTTTTTCAGCAAGCGCTCGCTTCGGACCCGGTTCTTGCCGAACAATTTTCGTCGAGAGGATGACCATGCGGATAAGGGAATACGGACTGCTGCTTCTGCTCATTGCCGCTCTGGCAGCTATCCCAGCCTGCGCAACGGGCGAGAGGGTCTCGCCGACCGTTGCCGAACCAGGCGGGGATATCAGCAGAGCCCTCCGGCAGGCTGAGCATTATACAGCGCTTGGTCAATATGCCGAGGCGCTCATGCTCTATGCGGAATTGTATGACAGCTGCAAAGACGGGAATATCGCGGAGACCTATATAGCTGTCGGGAAGCAGGTTCGGGAAAAGGCTGACCGTGCTTTGCAGAAGAGGGATTTTGCACACGCCGGGAGCCTCTATAGCGTTTTGCTCGAAAGCCGCGTTACTGACGCAGCTCTACCGGGCAAGCTTTCCTTCGACAATGACTATTTGAAAAGGCAGCTCAAGACATGCTCACAGGCGCTCTTGGAGACAGGCTTGATTAAATACCGGGATGAGAAGCTGGACGAAGCGATTGCAGCCTGGGAGAAAATACTGGCGTTCGATCCCGGGAACAAAACCATCCTAAAGGCGATAGACACAGCGAACCGTCAGAGGAACAGCTTGAAAAGAATGCCCTGAACGGTCCTGACTTCACACCGAGCTGGCCAGATACTGTTTCCTCCGGTCTTCGGGAAAGCGCTCAATGGCGTACCGCAACATGGTACGCGGCATTTTCCGATAATGCGCCAGAAGATACTCCTCTTCGATTGATAGGTTGCGCTTCCCCACCTCGCGGAGCATCCATCCCACGGCTTTATGGATAAGATCGTGCTCATCGGAGATGAGGATTTTAGCGATTTTTATCGTCTCTGAAAATTGATTCTGCCTGATAAAAGAGAACGTCGCAAGGATCGCGATTCGCCGGTCCCATAAGCTGCTTGAGCGGGCAAGATCATAGAGCGGCTTCCGCGATCTTCCGGAAAGATAGTTTCCGACAATGTTCGGTGCGGACAGATCGACCAGGTCCCAGTTATTGATATAGCGCGTGCTCTTGAGGTAGCCTTCATATATTTCTTTTTTTTGCGAATCATCCCCTTTGCGATAGCGCTCGATGAGGAGGAAGAGCGCCAGCAGACGCTCCTCATGGATCGATGACCGCAACAGCCGAAACGCGTCAGCTGCGGAGGTTTTCTTGCACTCCTTCGCGAGCTTCCTGAGGACTGGAACGGTAACGCCAAGAAAAATGTCGCCCTCGCCGTATTGTCCAGGCCCTGTCTTGAAGAAACCCCTGAGGATCTGCGCCTTGTCCCTGTCCGCAAGCCTGAGGATTCTTTGCTTAATGCTGTCGAAGTTCATCTTGATTGGATCGCAGAATACACTGCGAACGGCTTTCTCTGGGGCGTTTTGCGAAAAGCCCTTACTTCTTGATCACTGCCTTGTATTCTTCTATTTTACTCAGAACGAATGACCGGACAGCCGTGTCGATATCTGCGCTGTTTGCCTCAAAACGCTCTAAAACCTCCTGCACCGGGCACTGACCGTCCGGGAGAAGAATGGGTGACCGGTTCTTTTCCGGGCTTGCCTCGCCGTCGTCTATCTTTTCGTGACTGAGCCCTTTGTCGCGCAACCAGGTTATGGCCCGCTCTTTGCCTCGCTTGTCATAGCATAACTGAAATCCCTTGATGACGAAATTCTGTCCAATCCAGACGATTAGATCAAAATAATCGTCAGAAAACCATCTTCGATCCTCTTTATCCCGGTATTTTCCGGATAATAGCTCTTTTAGCATAAGCGGTCAGCAGGATTTCCTTGTTTGAAAATGCTCAAAAAAATATAGCACAGAAATCCCGATTTAAATAGTTTTTTGTTTGAGCCGCTTTCTTGAATTCTGGAGTTCTGGCTGACCTCCGCAGCTTGCTGCGGGGTTAGCGAGCGAATACGATGAGATTGCAGCCTTAAGAATCGAATTCCCTGCAGATGCCTGTGCGAACCTTCATTTGCCGCAGAGGCGCTTCAATATGACAAAAATCGATTTGCGTAGGACGGAGGATAAAGGAGGAGAACCGGGCTCGGCCGAGCGGCCAAGCCCGAAAGGCAATCTATCGGTTAAAGATCTGTTTGAAAAAACCCTGCATTTCTTCCCAAGATGCTTTATCTGCCTTCTCGTTATAGGCAATCGGCATATTGAACTTTTTGCCCGATTCGGTAGCTTCAGGGTTCGTAAAAGCGTGCATTGCA
>MHEA01000250.1:0-1809 GCA_001805085.1 Nitrospirae bacterium GWC2_57_9 | reverse complement strand
CAACGAACCGAATGTCCGCGCCAGCGGCTTTCAATTCATTCTTGAATTTTTCGACCTGCCCCGGCACGGCATATTTATCGCTGCCACCGTGCAGCACCAGGATCTTGGCCTTGACCTGGCCAGGCTTGGGCTGCTGCACCAGCGTCAAGCTGCCATGAAAGCTTACAATACCTTTCAAATCTTCGCCTTGCGCCGCCATGTTCAGTACAATACCGCCGCCAAAACAGTAACCCACAGCACCGATCTGTCCCGGGTCGACGGTCGGCTGCTTTTTCAGCAGTTCTTCTGCAGCCAAAAAGCGTGCCTTCGCAACGGGGAAATTCTTCATGAGTTCTGAGGAAAATTTTCCGGCATCGTCCGGATGGGAAGCCGTTTTACCTTCTCCATACATATCGACAGCCAGAGCAGTATACCCGAGCTGCGCCAGCATATCTGCTCGTTTTCTTGCGTAATCATTCAGTCCCCACCATTCATGAACCACCAGTATCCCGGGCCGTTTTCCCTGAATCGCCTCGTCATATGTCAGATACGCCTTCATGGTAGTACCCTGAACGATGTACTCGACGATCTTGCCGACGACCTTCCCGTACGCCGGCTGGATTCCGGCCGCCGCTATCACAAATACACCTATCGTGAACAAGAATAAACGTCTCATTGCTCCCTCCTTGGGTAAAGACATTTGCGTTGCTGTTTAAATTTTATCAGAAGAGAGGCGAGCAGGAGGCGATTCGTAAAGCAGGGATTCAGGCCAGGTTACAGGTTATCTGAGGCCAGTCGGAGGGGATGGTGAAAGGAACTGCAATGCGTTAGCGATTTCGTCCTTTTACGGTTCGCTCTACTTCCCGTTTGGACTCTTTCTCTTTAATTGTCTCGCGCTTATCAAAGGCTTTTTTACCCTTGGCAAGCCCGATAAGAACTTTAGCTTTTCCGCGCACAAAGTAGATCTTGAGGGGGATCAGAGTAAACCCTTTCTGGGTTATCTTCCCGACCAGTTTACGGATCTCCTCTTTATGGAAAAGAAGTTTCCTGGTGCGCAGTGGTTCGTGGTTCATGATATTGCCGTAGGGATAGGCGCTGATGTTCGCATTGAAAAGAAACACTTCGTTGTTCTTCACAATGGCGTAACTATCAGTGAGATTGGCGAGCCCGCTCCGCAGAGATTTGACCTCGGTGCCCTGGAGTGCAATTCCGGCCTCGAAGGTCTCCTCGACGAAATAATCGTGGTATGCTTTGCGGTTGGTTGTGACTGCCGTATCCGGTTTTTTTTCTGTCATGACGTTTATTTCTCGACACTTACGCGACAAATGATACACGCAGACTTAAGAAGATGCAAGCAGTATCAAATTGCCGTAACGTCTACCCCTCAACTGTCAAATCTCGGCACAAAAAAAGCCCATCATCGTTTGATGATGGGCTTCAAAAAAATTCCCGGCGACGTCCTACTTTCCCATGACCTCTCGGTCATAGTATCATCGGCCCAGGAGGACTTTACTTCCGTGTTCGGGATGGGAACGGGTGTGACCCCTCCGGTATTGCCACCGAGAAACCTTATAACCTGTGACACTGAATACGCAAGATACGTTCTAAAAAGCTGAATTTGTCAGAAGCAGAAAATTTAGTGGTTAAGCCTCACGACCTATTAGTACTGGTTAGCTTAGGATGTTACCACCCTTACACGCCCAGCCTATCAACCCGGTGGTCTACCGGGGGTCTTTAGGGGATTGCTCCCGGGAGATCTAGTCTTGAGGTGGGTTTCCCGCTTAGATGCTTTCAGCGGTTATCCCGACCGAACATAGCTACCCAGCACTG
>MHEA01000249.1 GCA_001805085.1 Nitrospirae bacterium GWC2_57_9 | reverse complement strand
GCCGACATAGAACAGCTCAAACTGCCCTTTGCCGCAGTGGCCACGGACCTGAACCGCGGCACGCGCGTGGTTCTGGAAAGCGGATCGGTGGCCAAGGCAGTGCGGGCGAGCAGCTCCATCCCCGGCGTCTTCACCCCGCTGGACTACCAGGGCAAGCTCCTGGTCGACGGCGGCCTGGTCGAGAATATCCCCATCGGCCTGGCCCGGGAAAAGGGCGCCGATATCGTCATCGCCGTGGACATCAGCGAGAATGTGACCAATTTCGATATCTCGAACCTCGTGGATGTCGTGCTTCAGTCCGTGAACATCGTGTTCAGCGAGAACACGGCCTATAAAAAGAAGGGCGCCGACATCCTGCTCACTCCGGCAGTGGACGATTTCGGCATGTTCGACTTTACCCGGAAAAAGCAGTGCATGCAGGCGGGCATCGAGGCGGCGGAGAAGGCGCTGCCGGAGATCAGAAAGGCGATCAGGGAGTGGCCGAAGCCCGTTCCCGAGGCCCGCGCAAGCGTTGCCCTGCAGCGCCGGCCCGGCCGTTTTAAATTTTTCGGTTCCTAAGAAGCAGTGAGGTCTATTATGTATTATGGCTTTCGTTTTATCATGCTGTTCTTGCTGGTCTTCAGTGCGTCCTGCGCATCCACGAACGGTCCCGCCCCGGGGGACCTCCCGAAGCCGAAGATAGCGCTCGTGCTGGGCGGCGGCGCTGCGCGGGGATTCGCGCACGTCGGCGTTATCCGCGCCCTGGAGCAGGAGAAGGTCCCCATCGATCTGATCGTGGGAACCAGCGTGGGCAGCCTGATCGGCGCCATCTATGCCCATGACCTGAACAGCTTCGAGTTGGAGTGGACCGCTTTCTCGCTCGAAAAGGAGCACATCTTCGATTTCGCGGTGCTGTCCGCACTTACGGGCATGGGGCCGGTCAAGGGAGACCGGATCGAGGAGTTCGTGAGGGCAAAGATTCCCGTGGCGAACATCGAGAACCTGAAACTCCCCTTTGCCGCCGTCGCAACGGACCTGAACCGCGGCACGCGGGTGGTGCTGGACCGGGGGTCGGTGGCCAAAGCAGTGCATGCATCCAGTTCCATTCCCGGGGTGTTCAATCCGGTCGAATATCAGGGCAGGTATCTCGTAGACGGAGGGGTGATCGACAACATCCCGATCTCCGTTGCCAGGGAGAAAGGCGCCGACATCGTGATCGCAGTGGACATCAGCGAGAACGTGGCTAACTTCAACATCGCCAACCTGTTCGATGTCATGATCCAGTCCGTCAATATCATGTTCGCCGAGAACGTGGCCTACAAGAAGAGGGATGCCGATATACTGATCGCGCCGGCCGTGGGCAACGTGGCCATGCTCGATTTCACCCAGAAAAAACGGTGCATGCAGGCGGGCATCGAGGCCACCCAGAGGGCCATGCCGGAGATCAGGAAAAAGATCGAGGAGTGGGGGAGAAAAATAGAAGCAGAGTCAAAATAATATTCGTCTGTGGTTATTTAGATCTTCGGAGTTCTCATGCTCAACAAAATCAAGATCATCCTCGAGATGATCAAGTTCGAACACACCATTTTCGCACTTCCCTTCGCTTTTACCGGCGCGCTGCTGGCAGCGAACGGTTTGCCCTTGTGGAGGACGATTTTCTGGATCACGGTGGCCATGGTGGGCGCCCGGTCGGCTGCCATGGGGTTCAACCGATGGGCGGACCGTGATGTCGACGCAGAGAACCCGAGGACGAAGGTGCGCGCGCTCCCCAGGGGGCTCGTGACGCCCGTCCAGGTGATGCTCTTTACCGTGATCTCGTCGCTGGCGCTGGTCCTGGCCGCATACATGCTGAATCCTCTCTCCTTTTATCTTTCCCCGGTCGCCCTTGCCGTGGTCTTCTTCTATTCCTACACGAAGCGGTTCACGTTCCTCTCCCATGCCTTTCTCGGCCTTGCCATCTGCCTGGCCCCGATCGGCGCATGGATCGCGGTTACCGGCAGACTGGAAGCACCGGCTCTGGTACTCGGGGCAGCGGTCCTGTTCTGGCTGCTTGGCTTCGACGTTCTTTATGCCCTCCAGGACATGGACTTCGACCGCGGGGCAGGCCTCCACTCCATTCCGCAGCGGTTCGGCATAGGGCGCTCGCTCTGGATCTCCCGTGTTTCCCATGCCGTTACCATGCTGGCCCTGATCTGGCTTTCTTTCCTGCTGCCCCTGGGATGGCTTTACCTGGCAGGCGTGGTTGCCGCGGCCTTCCTGATCGTTTACGAACACACCCTGGTCAAGGAGAACGACCTGTCAAAGCTGAATATCGCTTTTTTCAACATGAACGGCTATATCAGCGTCACGATCTTCCTGTTCACGCTCCTCGAAGTTCTGCTGTAAATTCTCCTGTTATCCGCAATCTCTGCAGGCCGCAAACCTTTGCATCTGCACAATTTTGTAGCCATGGCTTCCTTTTTTTGACATCCGACTGTCGGAAACTGGACAGTTCCTTTCCTTGTTGATATTTGTAATCGATAACTATCAATAATATAAAGGTATTTTACGAAGGGAGATGCAGCAAATCGAGCATAAAAATTGCTTACAATTTGTAACAGTATCCCTTTATCATTTGGATAGATTGTCCCCCCATGCTCCTGCTCATTTAGCTATCCACTCGAAAATGTTTGCTGACAGGGAGGGTCCTGCAATGCGGTTTCGCGATCTGTCGATAGGGACAAAACTCGTATTCATGCTCGGCGTGTTCGTGTTCGTTGCATTCTGCCTTTCCACTTTTTTTATCGATCGCTATACTTCCTCGCTCCTGCAGAAAAAGATGCTGGATCAACTGGGCACCAAGGTCCAGCTGGTGAAAGACATGATCGGCACCTACGACAACAGCCTTCGTCAGAATGTCGATAACCTCTCCCGGGTCTTCATCTCCTATTATCCGGAACAAATGACGATCGCCCCCGCAAGAACGATCCTCGTCGGCTCCGTTGACACGCCTGCTCTTTTGGCCGGCCGGACGGTCCAGAACCTGTACTTTGACCGAATCGACGCCTTCTCCCGGATCACGGGGGCCGTGGCCACCCTCTTTGCCAAAAAGGATGATGATTTTGTCCGGGTGGCAACATCACTGAAAAAACAGGACGGCAGCCGCGCGATCGGCACGTTCCTGGGCAAGGAGCATCCCGGCTACGCCAGGGTGAGCCGGGGAGAGGAATATACGGGCAAGGCCACTCTCTTTGCCAAGGATTATATGACAAAATATGTGCCTATCAAGAACGAACGCGGCGAGGTGATCGGCATATTCTTTATCGGCATCGATTTCACCGAGAACCTGAAAGCGCTCAAGGACAAGATCCGCACGCTGAATGTGGGCGAAAGCGGGTATCTCTATGTGCTGGATGCGCGGCAAGGGGCCAATTACGGCGAGCTCATCGTTCATCGGTTCAAAGAAGGGCAGAATATCCTGGGATCCCGGGACGCGCTGGGACGGGAATTCATAAAAGAGATGCTCGAACAGAAGAGCGGGACGATCACCTATCCCTGGCTGAACGAAGAGACCAGGGAGAGCCGGCCGCGCGAAAAGATCGTATCCTATGATTTCTACGACAACTGGCAATGGGTCGTTGCCGCGGGCGTCTATACCGATGAGTTCGCGGCAGAAGCGGCACGGGCGAGAAACTATTTTGTCGCAGGGAGCCTCCTGCTGGTTGGGCTTCTGGTCGGCGCCATTTACCTGCTTTCGTGGAAGCTGATAACTATTCCGCTTCGGAGATCAGTGGTCTTCCTGCAATCGATCGGGACAGGGGACCTGACCCGGCAGATCCAGGTCGACCGCGGCGACGAGTTCGGACTGCTGCTGTCGGAGATGAAGGACATGTCGGCGCGGATCCGGGACGTGGTAAGCGATGTGAAATCGGCAGCGGACAACGTGGGCGCGGGCAGCCAGCAATTATCGGCCGCTGCCGAGCAGCTTTCGAAAGGCGCCGCCGATCAGGGCGCTTCTGCCCAGCAGGCATCCTCTTCGGTGGACGAAATGGGCGGCACCATCAGGCAGAACGCCGAGAATGCCCGCCAGACGGAGCAGATAGCGCTTCAAGCAGCCGCGGACGCCGCAGAGAGCGGACAGAACGTGGCCCAGACGGTGAGCGCGATCAAGCAGATCGCCTCGAAGATATCCATCATCGAGGAGATCGCCCGCCAGACGAACCTGCTGGCCCTGAATGCAGCGATCGAGGCGGCCCGGGCCGGGGAGAGCGGCAGAGGGTTCGCTGTCGTGGCTGCCGAGGTCCGTAAACTGGCGGAGCGAAGCCAGACAGCCGCCGGCGATATAATACGGCTGTCGGCAGCAAGCGTGGATGTGGCCGAGCGGTCGGGCCAGATGCTCGCGAAGCTGGTGCCTGATATCGAAAAAACGGCCAAACTGGTTCAGGAGATAACAGCAGCAACGCGGGATCAGGCTGCAGGCTCCGGTCTCATCCAGACCGCGATCCGGCAGTTGAGCCAGGTGATCCTCCAGAACACGAGTTCCGCCGACCAGACGGCCTCGACGGCGGAGGAATTGGCGGGCCAGGCGGAACAGCTTCAGCAGGCGATCGCGTTTTTCAGGACCGGAGATGCGAACAGGGTCGGTTTGCATAAGCAGGCGACTGCACTTCTTGAACCGGCATTCACGGGTTCGATGCCCGGTCAGGCTGCTGTGGTGACCACTGAAAAAGGACGAAATAGGCATGCCTTCGGCGAACGACCGGATCGCCTGCTGATCGGCCGCTGAGTTGAAGCGCTACCGCTGGTATGGTTGCGTATTTCATTGACAATAAAAAGGGAAACGAAGAGGGGAAGCGCCCTTAATCTTGTTCGGACAAAAAAAAGAAGTTCTTTTTGTTTCTTGTTATTTATTCTGTTTTGTTCTATATTTTTTAAATCCAAAGTACTATTTACCCATCGACAGGGAGGATATGGTATGACTAAGCGTTTTGTTCGCTACATGGTAACTCTGCTACTTGCAGCAACGGCAATAATGATGTGGTTCGGGCAGGGCACGGCATCGGCGGAAATCAGGTTTGGCATGCTGCCCCGGCTGAGCGCCATGGAACTGCATGCAATGTTCAAGCCCCTTGCAGAGTACCTGAGCAGGGAAACGGGCGAAAAGGTGAGCCTGGTGATCCCGAAGGATTTCGAGGCATTCAAGGCAGCGGTCAGGGCAGGCCAGATGGATCTGGCATTCGCCAATTCCCTGGTCTATGTGCAATTGAAAAAGGAGGTAAGCATCGAACCGTTGGCGCTGTCGTCGGAGCCGAAGAGCGGGACGCGCTTTCGCGGCATCATCATCACGCGCAAAGACAGCCCCATCATGAACCTGCAGGACCTGAAGGGCAAGAAACTGAGCTTCGTGGACAAGGATTCGGCCGCCGGCTACATCTTCCAGATGCTGCTCCTGAGCAAGGCCGGACTCAATGTGCACAGGGATTTTGTGACGCTGCCCTTTGCCAAAAAGCACGATAATGTCACTATGGCCGTTTTCAGCAAGGCCGCTGACGCAGGCGGAATCCGGGAGGACGACCTGGACAAGATGAAGGACAAGGTGGATCTCTCCCAGATCCGGATCATAGGATATACGGACTACTTCCCGAACTGGCCCGTCTTCTCCACGCCGAAGCTGGACAAAGCAAGGGAAGCGAAAATCAAGGCGGCGCTGCTCAAGCTCAAGCCGAACGATCCGCAGAGCGAAAAGATCCTGGCTGCGGCCCGGCTGACCGGCTTTGGCCCGGTTGCGGACAGGGATTATGATGAACTCCGCAAGGCAGCGAAGATCGCCGGCGCACTGTAAAACCGGGGAAACCAAGATTATCTCTCTCCGTTTCTGAAATGGGGGGAAATAGAGAGGAGAGTGAAAGCATGGAGCTCGCTCTGATGAAGTCATGGAAATTGACAAAAAAGTTTCTCGTCAGCATTCTGATAGTGCTCGTTCTTGTCTTCACTGCGATGGGTATCATCATCAACGCTCATGAGAAGAGTATTCTGCTCGCAGAGGTCAACAGCAAGGGGAATAATCTGTCCCGGTTCATGGCCAGCATTGCCGTTGAACCAATCCTGAGTTTCAACTTTTCCTACCTGGAAAGCTATGTCCGCGATATCTCTGCCGGCGATCCCGACATCGCCTACGCGGTCATCCAGGACAAGGACGGGAATCCGCTGACGCGCGAGCAGGCGGAAGCCGGCGATAAAACGAACATCCTGGAGTTCGTCAGCCCGGTCCTGCAGAACAACGAACGCATCGGCACGGTGAAGATCGGGATCTCCACGAACCATATCGACAGATCGCTGAATCAGTCCCGGATCATCATCACCCTTCTGTCGCTCGGAACCATGGTCATCGTCTCGCTGATGGTGTTCTTTCTGTTCCGGGTCATGACGCTAAAGCCGCTGGAGCGCCTTACCGCCGTGGTCGGAGAAGTTGCCGCCGGCGACCTTACCCAGAAAGTGGAAGTGAGGACCGCGGACGAAATCGGCATTCTTTTCGGCTCCATCCGATCGATGGTCGAAAAGCTGCAGACCGTGGTGGGCGACGTCAAGAACGCGGCGAGCAATGTGGCTGCAGGGAGCCAGCAGGTGAGCGTGAGCTCCGAGCAGATGTCCCGCGGCGCGAGCACCCAGGCTGCCTCGGCGGAAGAGGCCTCCTCGTCGATAGAAGAAATGAACGCCGCGATCAGGCAGAATGCCTCCAACTCCACCGCAACCGAATCGATAGCCCAAAAAAGCGCCAACGACGCCCTCGAAAGCGGAGCGGCGGTGGCGGAGGCCGTCAAGGCGATGAAGGACATCGCCCAGAAGATCTCGATCATCGAAGAGATAGCCCGGCAGACCAACCTCCTGGCGCTGAATGCCGCCATCGAGGCGGCGCGGGCCGGAGAGCACGGAAAGGGATTTGCCGTGGTAGCGGCCGAGGTCCGTAAACTGGCCGAGCGGAGCCAGGTAGCGGCGGCGGAGATCAGCGGCCTCTCGAACTCGAGCGTCGAAGTGGCGGAGCGGGCCGGGGAAATGCTGTCCAAGCTCGTTCCCGACATTCAGAAGACGGCCCAGCTCGTCCAGGAGATCAGCGCCTCCTCAAAGGAGCAGTCATCGGGAGCAGGCCAGATCGAGAGCTCCATTCAGCAGCTGAACCAGGTCATTCAGCAGAACGCCGGTGCGGCGGAGGAGATGGCATCTGTAGCAGGAGAACTTTCGGCGGAGGCGGATCAGCTGCTGGGTACCGTCAAGTTCTTCAAGGTCGGCCAGGAAGATGCGGCGCTGAAGCCGGTCCCCAAAAAGAACATCGCCCGCCCGGTCCCGGCGCTTCCTGTTCATCACCAAAAGGCCAAGCCTCTCGCAGCTCGAGCCGGTGTCGACCTGGACATGGGCAACGGAAAAGACCGCGACGAAGGCTTCGAACGGTTCTAACCAGAGCAAACAGGCAGAGACCGGCCGATCGGGGCCGGTCTCGTCATTCTTCCTTCCTATACCCCCAGCTCGCACGTGTCGATACCCTCTTGAAAAAAAACCGCGACTAAGGTAAAGTCCTTTCCCATGACAACCAATAAAGAGCTGTCACTGCCCCTGTGGCGAAGAGGGCTGACGCGCAACGTCGTGGTCCTCGGCTTTGTAAGCCTTCTGAATGACGGCGCTTCTGAAATGATCTATCCGCTTCTGCCGGTTTTCCTGACCACCGTTCTGGGGGCCGGGCCCGCGGCCCTCGGCATCATCGAAGGCATGGCAGAGGCGACTGCTTCCCTGCTCAAGCTCTACTCGGGCTATCTCTCGGACCGGGTAAGGAAGCGCAAGGGCTGGATCGTGGCCGGCTATTCGATCTCGAACGTCATCCGGCCCCTGATCGCGCTTTCCACATCGTGGCTCCACGTGCTCGTTCTGCGGTTCTCGGACCGGGTGGGCAAGGGGCTGCGCACCTCACCCCGGGACGCTATTATTGCCGATTCCACACCGAGCGAGTTCCGCGGCAAAGCGTACGGCTTCCATCGGGCCATGGACCACAGCGGCGCGATCATCGGGCCCCTGGCGGCAACGGGGCTCCTGGCTCTTTTCCAGGACGACCTCAAAACCGTCTTCCTGCTCTCATTCATCCCGGGCCTGCTTGCAATCGGCATGCTTCTGTTCGGTCTCAAAGAACAGACCCCGGAGGGCGTCCGTTCCGTCCGTCCTGCTTCCTTCAGCCCCCGTTCCGCATGGAACGAGATATCCGCGACCTTCAGGAAGTATCTCGTCATCATGCTTATTTTTACCCTCGGAAACTCGACTGATGCTTTCCTGCTGCTTCGGGCTCAGCAATTGGGCGTTGCCGTCGGGTTGTTGCCCGCGATCTGGGTCGTGCTGCATATCGTGAAAATGGGCTTCTCCGTTCCCGGCGGAATCTTCTCGGACCGGGTCGGGAGAAAAAAAGTGATCGTGACGGGATGGGTCGTGTATGCGCTGGTCTATGCGGGCTTTGCAGCCGCAGAGCAGCAGTGGCATGCCTGGGCGCTGTTCGCGGTATACGGTGTCTTCTTCGGCCTGACGGAGGGCGTGGAAAAGGCCCTGGTCGCGGATATCGCCCCCGCCCACCTGCGCGGATCGGCCTTCGGGCTGTACCACCTGATCGTGGGCGTTGGAGCCTTGCCCGCCTCCCTGCTTTTCGGTCTCGTCTGGCAAAAAGCCGGACCCGCTGCGGCTTTCAGCATGGGAGCGGGCCTGGCGGTGGTCGCGAGTCTGCTGCTGTCTCTGCTTGCACTGCCGAAACCATTGAACAACTGAACGCCTGTATCCCGATGGGGGGCAGGTACGGCGAATCGGGGTTCAGAATTTTTTAATGAAGAAAGAGGGGCTCCATGGGGACCTATACGATAGCGATCACCGGTGCGAGCGGGGCTCCCTATGCCCATCGTTTGCTGCAGGTGCTGATCAAGGACGGGCATTCCGTTTATCTCACAGTCTCTGGCGAAGGCCTTTCGATCCTGAACGATGAGTCGAATCTCATGCTCAAGGGCTCGGAGACCGATATTCAGTTCGAGATCGACAAACAGTTCGGCGCGAAGGAAGGACAGGTGCGGTATTTCGACGAGAACTACATGTATGCGCCCATTGCCAGCGGTTCCGTCAAGGTCGATGCCATGGTCGTGATCCCCTGTTCCATGAAAAGCCTTGCTGCGATCGCGAACGGCTATGCCACCACGCTCATCGAACGCGCTGCCGACGTCATGATAAAGGAAAAAAGGAGATTGATCATCGTTCCGCGTGAAACGCCGCTTTCAGCGGTCCATCTCAGGAATATGCTTACGGCAGCCGAACTGGGCTGCCACCTCATTCCGGCGATGCCCGCCTTCTATCATCATCCTAAGAGGGTCTCCGACATGGTGGACTTCATCGTCGGGAGAGTGCTGGACAGCATGGGGATTGAGAACGACCTGTCGCCGCGATGGGGGATATAATACGGAATTCCAGGCAGACGAAATCAGAGAAAATCAAAATTTG
>MHEA01000248.1:14230-15392 GCA_001805085.1 Nitrospirae bacterium GWC2_57_9 | reverse complement strand
GCGAGAGCGAGGAACGCTTCCGGACCCTGGCCGACAACATCGCGCAGCTTGCCTGGATGGCGGACGAGCGGGGCTGGATCTTCTGGTACAATAAACGCTGGTTCGACTATACCGGCTTAAGGCAAGAGGAAATGCAGGGATGGGGCTGGCGGAAAGTACATCATCCCGATCACCTGAGAAGGGTCATCGCGAGCATCAGCGGGTCCTTCAAGACCGGCGATGCCTGGGAGGATACGTTCCCGCTGCGCGCCGCAGACGGCACCTACCGGTGGTTCCTGGCCCGGGCGATCCCGATCCGGAACGAACAGGGAAAGGTGGTGCGCTGGTTCGGCACGCACACGGACATCACGGACCGAAAACGGATGGAGGAGGAGATCAAGCACATGGCGCAGCACGACACCCTCACGGGGCTGCCGAACAGGCGCCTGTTCAACGAGATCATCCATATCGAGCTGGCGCAGGCCCGGCGGAACGGCCGGAAGGTGGCGCTGTTATTCCTGGACCTGGACCGGTTCAAGGAGATCAACGATACTCTCGGCCACGAGACCGGTGACCAGCTCCTCAAACAGACCGCTGTCCGGCTCAAGGGCATCATCCGGACATCGGACACGGTGGCGCGGATCGGCGGAGACGAGTTCAACGTGCTGATCCCCGATATCGCTTATCCGGAATACGCATCGGAAGTCGCCCACAAGATCCTGAACGAGATCCGGAAGCCCTTCGAAGTCAAGGGGCATGACCTGGCTGTCTCCACGAGCATCGGCATCAGCGTCTTCCCCGATGACGGCGAGGAGGTCGATACGCTGATGCGGTACGCCGACATCGCGATGTACTACGCGAAAGAGCACGGCAGGAACATGCTGCAGTTCTACAACCCCGTCATCAATACGCGTTCCCTGGAGCGCATGAAGTTCGAGAACAGCCTGCGCCAGGCCATTGACCGGAACGAGTTCCGGCTCTACTATCAGCCCCTGGTGAACGTTATGACCGGGAAGATCCTCTCGGCCGAGGTCCTCCTGCGATGGCAGCATCCCGAGCGGGGTTTGCTCCTGCCGGAGCAGTTCCTGGAGGCCGCTGACGATATAGGTTTCATGCCCGAGATCGATGAATGGGTGCTGAAGGCCGCAGGCACCCAGATCAAGACCTGGCTCGATCAAGGCCT
>MHEA01000248.1:12988-14221 GCA_001805085.1 Nitrospirae bacterium GWC2_57_9 | reverse complement strand
CTGCATCACGGTCAACATCTCGAACAGGCAGTTCCAGAATCCGGACCTGATAACCCGGGTCGCGGCGATCCTGCGGGAGACCGGCATGCCCGCCGAATGCCTGGACCTGGAGATCAGCGAGGCCGTGGTGATGAGCAACGGGGAAAACACGCTTGCCCGCCTGGGGGCACTGGTCCGGATGGGCGTGCAGATCTCCGTCGATAACTTCGGCACCGGCTACTCGTCCCTGAACCAGCTCAAACGCCTGCCTATCGGGAAGCTCAAAATGGACAAGTCCTTTGTCCGGGGCATTGCTGACGACAGCGACGACCGGGCGATCGTGAACGCGGTGCTGCTCCTGGCCCATTCCCTGAAATTGAAGGTGGTCGCGGCGGGCGTGGAACGGGACAGCCAGCTTCTGCTCCTTCGGGACCTGCACTGCGATGAGGCCCAGGGATACCTCTTCAGCCGGCCGCTGCCGGCCGAGCAGTTCAGGGAGCTGGTCGGGGCGTTCTGAGTGCGGAATGCGGAGTGTGGAGTGTGAATCACTCTGTCAGGAACCGGACGACGTCGTCATCCGTCACGGGAGTGAAATCGCGGTAATAGGAATCGAGAGAGAAGACGGCTTCGGGGTCCCGAACGAGGACAAAGAGCAGATTGACCTGGGGCAGTGTTGCCAGCATCCGGAAGGCAGCCTCGGAAGCGACGGGGGCCGCGGCAACGATCATGCGGGGATCCTTTTTCTTCACGAAGTCCACTGCTGCCAGCATGCTGTAGCCCGATCCGAGTCCGTCATCCACGATCACCACGCTTTTGCCGTTCAGGGAAGGGAAAAGCGCCGCCTTGCGGTACAGCAGCTCCCGGCGCTGCGCCTCGTGCACTGCCGGCCCGGCGGCGAGCTCTATCTCGGGCCGGGACAGCTCAAGGCGGTTGATCAAAGGCGTGTTCAGCGCCATGGAACCGTCCGGTGCTGCCGTCCCGTAGTTCGCATCAGGGCTCCACGGAATGGGAATCTTGACCAGAGGAATGACGTCGAGAGGACAGCCGAGGGTCCGGGAAACGGAGCCTCCGACAGGGAGGCCGCCCCGCGGAATGGCAAGCACGAAAGGGTCGCGCAGGTCGAGCGCCAGGAGTTCCTGTGCCAGCTTCGCGCCTGCCTGTGCCCGGCTCTGGAATAGCATGATTGATCTCCTTTGAGTGCACTCGATCCGAGTGCTGCGATTATATAACACCCATCCAGGACGGTCAAAGGCA
>MHEA01000248.1:12741-12968 GCA_001805085.1 Nitrospirae bacterium GWC2_57_9 | reverse complement strand
AAAATAAAAACTCTGTTATCACAGGTCGCCACACTCAGCACTCGCGCAGCGCTGGGTGCAGGCGAAGACACGAAGAAATCAAGCTTTAAAAGCTATAAACCACTAAAGCTATTCTTAGTGATCTCTGTGGCTTCATGTGAGACAGGTCTTGATTTGGTCATGGTCCGGCCGTCAATAAGAAGAAGACCGGGAAAGAAGAAAATGGTATACTGCAGCCTGCGACAGCG
>MHEA01000248.1:9898-12679 GCA_001805085.1 Nitrospirae bacterium GWC2_57_9 | reverse complement strand
GATCAACGATACCTATCTCTGCAGCTACCGGGAAGGGGACGAGGTCCGCAAGTACATCCTGCAGCGGATCAACACCACGGTATTCACGCGTCCCGGACTCGTGATGGAGAACGTCGAGGTCGTGACAAGGCATATCGTGAACCGCCTCCGCTCCTCCGGCATGGCTGATCCGTCCAGGTCGGCTCCCACGCTCGTGTTCACGCGCGACAACCGTTCCTCTTACCGCGAGGCTTCGGGCGCGTTCTGGCGGATGTTCCATTTTATCGAGGCCGGCACGGTTTACGATGCCGTGGTCGACGCGCGACACGCCTATGAGGTAGGCCGGGGCATCGGCATGTTCCAGGCGCTCGTTGCCGATCTGCCGCCGGAAACACTGCATGACACCCTTCCCGGCTTTCACCATACTCCCCGCTATCTATCCGCATATGACGACGCGCTGCGGGCGGATGAAAAAGGCAGGGCATCGGGGATCAAGCCGGAAACCGCCTTCGTCGACCGAAGGCGGTCCCTCGCGCCGCTCCTGATCGACCTCATGACCTCGGGCGGCTTGCCCGTCCGGGTGGTCCACAACGATCCCAAGGTGAACAACGTCATGGTCCGCATTGACACGCATGAGGCCCTCTGCATGCTCGATCTGGACACGGTCAAGCCGGGGATCGTTCATTTCGATTTCGGCGACTGCGTGCGGTCCGCAGCCAACCCGGCAGGAGAGGACGCGCCCGATCCGGATTCCGCGCAGCTCGCCCTGCCCCTCTTCGAGGCCATTGCAGAGGGCTATCTGCGGGAAACGGGCGGTTTCCTGACCGGGAAGGAGATCGAATTGCTGCCGCTCTCCGTCAAGGTAATCACCTTCGAGCTCGGCCTGCGGTTCCTCGCGGATTATCTGCGCGGTGATGCCTATTTCAGGACCAACTATCCGGGCCATAACCTGCACCGCGCCCGTGTGCAATTCCGGCTGCTCGAAACGATCGAGGCCGCGGAAGAGCGGATGACTTCGTTCATTCAACAACTGCCCCGCCGCTGATCCCCCTTCGGAACTGAATTCTGGAGTGAGCGCTAACCCCGCAGCTTGCCGGGGGGTTAGAGAACGAATACGATCATGTTTTTATCTTGAGAATCGAGATTCCCTGTCCCGCTTCAGCGGGACTGCAGGGAGCTTCAACCCCGTGCTATACTAATCAGCAAGTATTACATTCCACGGAATCAAGGGAGGATGGCATGAAGTATCTCAAGCTGGTTTCAATGGTGATGGTCGCAATGGTTCTGTTGTCTGGTTGTTTCTATGCTCATGTCAAGACGCCGCTCGACAGGGATGCCGACAAGACGGTTCTCGGCTCCAAATCCGGAAAGGCGACTTCCTACTCGGTGCTTTGGGCGGCAGCCTGGGGCGACGCGAGCACGGCCGCAGCGGCAAAGGAAGGCGGCCTTGCGACGGTGACCCATATGGATCACGAGCTCTACAGCGTGTTCTTCGGGATCTATACCGAGTCGACTACCATCGTTTACGGCGAGTGAGGGGGAGGCCTGATATGAAAAATCTCAGGTTACTGACAGCGCTGCTTCTCCTGGCGCTTCTTCCCGGCTGCCTGTATGTGCATACCCTGCAGCCGCTGACGGTGAACATGGACCGGACGCCCTTGTCCCAGGCGGAGAAGCAGGGGACGGTCAAGACGATCTCGCTTCCCTACATGGGACAAACGCATTTGGCGGCATGGGGAAACGCGGCTATCGGGCAGGTGGCAAAGGAGCAGGACATGAAAGAAGTGTATTTTGCCGACCTGGAGATCTTCAGCGTCTTGCGGATATGGAATGAATACACGGTGCACGTGTACGGGAAGTAGCAACCAGTTGAAAGATTGTCCAGAGGGGGATGGGAAGCCATCCCCCTGATTTTTCCGATCGGCGTCGGAACTTGATCACGTTCGCTCCGAACCCCGAACTCCTGAACTCCGAACTAATTCCCTCTTTACCTCTGCTGCCCGGCTGTGCTATTATGTCATCTCGTGAATCCTATTCAGCCAACCATTACCCCCCGCCAGGAACACAGCATTTCCCGCAAGTGGATCAGCCCCAATGCTGTAAGGGTCCTTTACCGTCTGAAGGAGCAGGGATACTACGCCTATATGGTCGGGGGCGGGGTGCGCGATCTGCTGCTCGGCCGCGAGCCCAAGGATTTCGATATCGCCACGGACGCCACGCCGAACGAGATCAAGAAGATATTCCGCAACTGCCGGCTGATCGGCCGCAGGTTCCGCCTGGCCCATATTCATTTCCATAACGAGATCGTCGAGGTCGCCACTTTCCGGTCCAACCAGCCCGAAGAGCCTGAGGAGCCGCAGGCCGGGACCGCTGTGCCGGAGCAGGTCCGGGCCGGGGAGAAGGCTCCGGAATCGCGGCTCCAGGTCGCCGTTGTCGAACCCGCACCGGGGGAGGCGATCCCCAAAGCGCTCGAACGGCCGAAGCCGCCGCGCATGCTCAAGACCGAGGACGGAATGATCCTGCGGGACAACGTGTTCGGCACGCCGGAGCAGGATGCGATCCGGCGCGACTTCACGGTCAACGCGCTTTTCTACAACATCGCCGATTTTTCGGTGATCGACTACGTGGGCGGCATGCAGGACCTGCGTGCCGGCCTGATCCGGATCATCGGCGATCCCCTTGTCCGGTTCACCGAGGACCCCGTGCGGATGGTGCGCGCGGTGCGGTTCGCGGCCGTGCTGGGGTTCGAAATAGAGAAAAATACCCTGCGCGCCCTGCTGGAGGTGAAGGACCGCCTGGCGC
>MHEA01000248.1:2982-9871 GCA_001805085.1 Nitrospirae bacterium GWC2_57_9 | reverse complement strand
CTCCTCAGGAAGACAGGCCTCTTCGGCGTGATCTTCCCGGGACTGAACCTTTGGGTGGACACCGAGTCCGGCGGGTTCCCCCATACCTGGATAGGGAAGGCGCTGGAATGGGTGGATGCCTGCGTGCAGGCAGGTAGGCAGCCCCAGCCGCATATCCTGTTCGCGCTCATGTTCGGCCAGTACATCGAAGAAAAGGCCGGGCAGCTCCGGGCCGCGGGCGCTGCTCCCGTCGATGCGCTGATCAACGCCATGACCGCGGTCATGGGCGAGCAGGCGCAGCGGGTCCAGATCCCGAAGAAGATCAGCCTGGTCATGCGGGACATCTACTGGAACCAGCATCGGTTCGCGAAGCGCGAGGGGAAGTATCCCCGCTATTTCCTGCGCCGGCCCGGTTTCTCCGACGCTTTCGAGTACCTGCGGTTCAGCAGCGAGACCACGGGCGAGAAGAAGGAACTGCGCGCCTGGTGGAAAGAGTTCATCAGGAAGAACCCGCTGACCGCGGGTGAGGAAAAGGCTGTCGAAAAGGGCAGGGAAAAACGCGACCGGCCCCGGAGAAGAAGGAGACGGAGAAACAAATCCGAAATCCGAAGCCCTAAATCCTAAAAAATCCATAGACTCTTTACTTTTCCTTTTGTTTAGTATTTCGATATTAGAGTTTCGGATTTGACCTAAGTATGCCCCGAGCCCCCCGATTCTTCATATCCCCCGACCAGGTTCTTGGTCCCGAGATCGCCATTTCCGGCGAAGACGTGCGCCATATCGCCAATGTGCTCAGAATGAAACCGGGCGAGGAACTGCTGCTCTGCGACGGGCAGGGGACCGAATATGCCGTCACGATCACGAGCGTCGGTCGTACCGAGGTCTCGACGCGCGTCCTCTCCATTGCGAAACGTCCGCTTTCCTCTCCCCGCGTGACCCTTGCGCAGGGCCTGCCCAAATCGGACAAGATGGACCTTATCGTGCAGAAGGCGACCGAGCTCGGTGTTGCTTCCATCATTCCCGTTGTCACCGAACGCACCATCGTGAAGCTGAAGGACGAAGAGAAGCGCATCGGGCGATGGCAGAAGATCTGCCGGGAAGCGGCCATGCAGAGCAACCGGCCCGATATACCCTCCGTCGGTCCCGTCCTTTCTTTCATCGATTTTCTCCGAATTTCGCACCCGGAATCAGGGAGTTTGCTTCTTCTTCCCTGGGAGGAGGCAACGCTGCCGCTCAAAAGCGTGCTGAGACAGAAACAGGAGGCCTGCCGTATAGTAGTCCTGATCGGCCCCGAGGGGGGATTTTCCCGGAAAGAGGCCGAACTGGCCCAGGCCGGGGGATTTCACCTTGTCAGCCTGGGGCAGAACATCCTTCGCACGGAAACCGCTGCCATTGCCCTGCTCGGTATGATCCAGTACGAATACTCCTAATGGCAAGCACCAATAACCAAATAACAAATTCCAAATAACCATCGAAAATTCAAGTACCAATTTCCGAAACGCCTGTTTCGTAATTGATGCTTGGAATTTATTTGTCATTTGGAGCTTGGTATTTGGTGATTGTTTTGAGTAAGAGGCGATTCGAAGCTGCTGCCACCTAATTTTCGAAAAACCCTCCAATAACCGCAATCTTTCCGGTATTTCCCTTGACACCAAAACAGAGGTAATGTTAATATCAAACCCTTACCGGGGGGAGCATGAAACTGGCGATCGGCTGCGATCACGGCGGCTTTGAACTGAAGGAAGAGGTTGTGAAGTTCCTCAAGGCAATGGGGAACATACAGGTCGAGGACTGCGGCGTCGCGGGCAAGGACTCCGTGGACTATCCTGATTACGGCAGGAAGGTCTCGGAAGCGGTGGCGCGGGGTGAGGCGGAGCGCGGTATCCTGATCTGCGGAACGGGCATCGGTATGTCCATCGTCGCCAACCGGTACCCGCAAGTGCGGGCCGCCCTCTGCCACGACCACTTCACCGCCCAGATGAGCCGCGAACACAATGACGCGAACATCCTCGTTATGGGGGAGCGTGTGATCGGCAAGGGCGTGGCGCTGGAGATCGTCAAGACCTGGCTCGAAACGCCCTTTGCCGGCGGGCGGCATCAGCTGCGGCTGAACAAGATCGCCGATATCGGGAAAGCGATCAAGTAAGACCAGGGGCAAATCCCAAATCCGAAATAACAAATCCCAAATAAGGACCAAAATCCAAGTTCCAAACGTTTGGTTCTTCGTGCTTGGTATTTGGAGCTTATTTGTAATTTTGGTGCTTGAGCTTTAATAATTGCATTTTGAATCTCTTTAAGAAGGACGTTATCATGTCAGAACTGAAAGATGCGGACATCGAAGTCTATAACGCGATCAAGGGGGAAGAGCAGCGCGAACTGGAGAAGATCGTACTGATCGCTTCCGAGAACTATGTGAGCCAGGCGGTGCTCGAGGCCCAGGGCTCGGTCTTCACGAACAAGTATGCCGAGGGATATCCCAACCGGCGCTATTATGGCGGGTGCGAGTTCGCCGATGCCGTGGAGTCGCTCGCGATCGACCGTGCGAAGAAGATCTTCGGCGCCGAGCACGTGAACGTGCAGCCCCATTCCGGTTCTTCGGCGAACATGGCGGTCTACTTCAGCGTGCTCCAGCCCGGGGACACCATCCTCGGCATGAGCCTTCCCCACGGCGGGCACCTGACCCACGGCGCATCGGTCAGTTTTTCGGGCATCCTGTACAAGTCCTTTTCCTACGGTGTCGACAAAAAGACAGAGCTGCTCGATTACGACCAGGTGGAGCGGCTCGCCCTCGAGCATAAGCCGAAGATGATCGTCTGCGGGTACAGCGCCTATTCGCGGATTCTCGATTTTGCCCGTTTTCGCAGGATCGCCGACAAGGTCGGCGCGTACCTCATGGCCGATATTGCCCATATCGCGGGCCTGGTCGCGGCCAGCGAGCATCCGAGCCCCGTTCCCCATGCCGATTTCGTCACAACGACCACGCACAAGACCCTCCGGGGCCCCCGGGGCGGCATGATCATGTGCAAGGAGAAGTTCGGCAAGGCCGTGGACAAGGTGATCTTCCCCGGGATACAGGGAGGGCCGCTGGTGCATGTGATCGCTGCCAAGGCGGTTTCCTTCAAGGAAGCGCTCCAGCCCGGTTTCAAGGATTACCAGCGCCAGGTCAGGAAGAACGCCCAGGCCCTGGCCCAGCGGCTGACCGAGGACGGGTTCCGGATCGTGTCGGGCACCACCGAGAACCATCTCATGCTGGTGGACCTCACGCCCAAAAACATCACCGGCAAGGACGCCGAGACGGCGCTCGACGCGGCCGGCATCACCTGCAACAAGAACAGCATTCCCTACGATCAGAAGCCGCCGGTCACCACGAGCGGCATCCGGCTCGGAACGCCGATCGTCACGACCCGCGGCATGCGCGAACCGGAGATGAAGGTCATCGGCGACCTGATCTGCGAGGCGCTCAAGCACATCAGCGCGCCCGACAAGCTCGCCGGCATCCGGGAGCAGACCAGGAAGTTCTGCAGCAAGTTCCCGATGTTCGCGAAGTAAGATAAAGAAAATGTCAAAGCTCAAATCCCAAATTCCAAATAATGACCAAGCTCCAAAAATGCAAGGTTCGAAACGTTTGCTGTTTGGAATTTGGTCATTCGAGTTTATTTCGGATTTGGTGCTTGGGATTTGGTGCTTGCCATGAGCAGACCTTCCTGGGACGAATATTTCATGGAGATCGCGCACCTCGTCAAGAGGCGCGCCACCTGTCTGCGCCGCCAGGTCGGCGCCGTGCTCGTTAAGGACAAGAACATCCTTGCCACCGGCTACAACGGCACGCCTTCCGGCATCCAGCACTGCCTGGACCGCGGCTGCCTCCGGGAGCAGCTCGGCATCCCCTCCGGGGAGCGACACGAGATCTGCCGCGGACTGCACGCCGAGCAGAACGCCATCATCCAGGCGGCCAAGCACGGCACCAACATCGAAGGCTCCACCCTCTACTGCACGAACCAGCCCTGCGGCATCTGCGCCAAGATGATCATCAATGCGGGCGTCAAGCATATCATTTTTGAGGACGGCTATCCCGACAAACTGGCAGCTGAAATGCTCGACGAGTCGGGGATCAAGATATCGCACTATAAGAAGCAAGTGTAAATCCGAAATCCGAATATCGAAATCCGAAATAATATCTAGTCATAAATGTTCAAAATCCGAAACGTTTGAAGTTTGAGATTTGGTTTTTCAAGTTTATTTAGGATTTAGTGCTTGGGATTTGGTGCTTGTCTCTTATGAGATGTCCTTACTGCTCCAGCCTCGATAACAAAGTGATCGACTCCCGCATGGGGAAGGAAGGCGACTCCATCCGGAGAAGGCGCGAGTGCATCAAGTGCGAGGGCCGCTTTACCACCTATGAGCGCGTCGAGGAAGTGCTTCCGTCGGTGATCAAAAAGGACGGCAGGCGCGAACCCTACGACCGGATGAAGATCCTGAACGGGCTGAAGAAGGCCTGCGAGAAGCGTCCCATCAGCGTCGATGCCCTTGAAAAGACGGTCGCCGACATCGAGAAGTCGATCCAGGAGAAGGGGATCAAGGAGATCCCGAGCACGGTCATCGGCGAAGAAGTCATGGGTCATCTGCACCGGCTCGACGAGGTCGCCTATGTGCGGTTTGCGTCGGTCTACCGGTCCTTCAAGGACATCAATGAGTTCATGAGCGAGCTGAAGGACATCCTGGGCAACAAGGAACTGAAGAAGCTAAAGGAAAGTACCTGAATGCGGAATTGTGAACCAGTTCTGAGTTCGGAGTTGGGAGTTCGGAGTGGAGTCGCAGGCGTTCGCTGTCGCGGTGAAATTCCTCAATTAAAGAAAACAGTAACTTCTGGAGCCCTTGCGATGCTTCCTGTCTTTTCATTCCGCACTCCGCATTCCGCACTCCGCACTCGACCCCCCCATGTCTGACCTTGTTGTCGACATAGCCGTCAACATCGCCGTCAATAAGACCTTCCACTATCTCGTCCCCGATCATCTGAAAGAACAGCTTGCTCCCGGTTCGCGCGTGCTCGTTCCCTTCGGCAGCCGGCGGATTCCCGGGACCGTCCTGGGATTCCCCGACAAGCCGGAGATGAGCAGCCTCAAAACAGTGATCGAATCCCTTGAAGACCGGCTTACCCCCGATCTCCTCGAACTTTCCCGCTGGATGGCCGAATACTATATGTTCCCGCTCGGTCAGGCCATCGAGGCTGCCGTGCCGAAAGCGGTCTCCCGCGCCAAGCCGAAAAAGAAAAGATACCTCCAGTTGATGTCACCCGTCAGTCCCCCCCCTTCCCCTGAGGTAAGGGGCAGAAAACAGGCAGCCCTTTTACAATTGCTGTCGCAACAGGGAGATACAGCGATAGAATCGCTCACCGGCTTTTCGGCGGGCGTGATCAGGGCGCTGGTCAATGCCGGCATCGCAAAGGTCGTCGAGCGCGAGATCGAAGCAGAAACGGAACAGCTCGATTTTGCGCCCAGCGAGCCGCCCGGGCTCATGCAGGAACAGCGGGAAGCGGTCCGGAACATGGAAGAAGCGATCGCCGCAGATAAGTTCCAGGTCTTCCTGCTGCACGGCGTGACCGGCAGCGGCAAGACCGAAGTCTACCTCCACGGGATAAAGTGCCTGGCGGGTACGGGCAAGGGCGCCATCGTCCTGGTCCCGGAGATCGCGCTCACGCCGCAGCTGCTTTCGCGGTTCCGGAAGCGGTTCGGGAGCCGGGTGGCCGTGCTGCACAGCGGGCTGACCGACCGTGAGCGGGCCGATGAATACCGCCGCATCCAGGCCCGCGAGGTGGACGTTGCCATCGGAGCGCGCTCGGCCGTCTTCGCTCCCTTCGACCGGGTGGGCCTCATCATCGTCGACGAGGAGCACGAGAACTCCTACAAACAGGACGAAGGCCTCCGCTACCACGCCCGGGATGTGGCAATCATGCGCGCCAAGTTCCGGGACGCCGTTGCCGTGCTCGGCTCGGCCACCCCGTCCCTGGAAAGCTACTACAATGCCCAATCAGGCAAATATCGCTACCTCCGGCTCGCGAACCGGGTGGATCATCGCCCCATGCCGGAAGTGAAGATCGTGGACGCCAGGCCTTTTGCCAAACAGCACCTCTATTCTCCGCAGTTATTGGACGGGGTCAAACAACGGCTCGAGAAGAAGGAGCAGACCCTTCTCCTGCTCAACCGGCGCGGGTTCTCCTCGGTCATCATCTGCCGGGAGTGCGGCACCGCGGTCAAGTGCCCCTGCTGCAGCGTTTCCCTTACGTTTCATAAGTCGGAAAACGTGCTCAAGTGCCATTACTGCGGGCACTTCACGAAACCGCCCGGCGAGTGCGCCTCCTGCTTCGGCACCGACCTCAAGATGATCGGCTCGGGCACGCAGAAGGTGGAGGAGGAACTGCAGAAGCTGTTTCCCGCTGCCAGGCTCCGGCGCATGGACAGCGATTCGGTCAAGGGAAAGGACGCGCATGACAGGCTGCTTCAGCAGGTGGACCGTCTCGAAGTGGACATCCTGCTCGGCACGCAGATGATCGCCAAGGGGCACGACTTTCCGACGGTAACGCTGGTGGGCGTGGTCGATGCCGACGTGGGTTTGAACCTGCCCGACTTCCGGGCATGTGAAAAGACGTTCCAACTGATCACGCAAGCGGCGGGCAGGGCGGGCAGAGGCGAGGCAGCGGGCGAGGTAATCATCCAGACGATGAACCCGAACCATTACTCGATCCTGCACAGCAGGACCCACGACTACGAAGGGTTCTACAATGAAGAGATCGCCTTCCGCACTCAGCTCAAATATCCGCCCGTGGGAAGGATCATCAAACTCGAGATGAAGAGCGCGAACGAGGGCTACGCGAAAGAAGCGGCCAGGACAGCTCAGAACCGGATCCGGTATC
>MHEA01000248.1:329-2952 GCA_001805085.1 Nitrospirae bacterium GWC2_57_9 | reverse complement strand
GCAGTATATCTGTTGCAAAGAACGGCGGAGGCATAAACACCCCCCCTTCTCAAAGGGGGGCAGGGGGGGATTGTGATGCGCCCGCGAAAGATGTCATCCTGCTTGGACCCGCTCCTGCGCCCATCTCCCGGGTGCGCGGGCAGTATCGCTACCAACTGCTGCTGCTGTCCCAAAAACGCGAGATGATACGGTATCTCGCGGCAGAGGGACGGAATGCGGTGGACGAGAAGTACGGCAGGAAGTGCAAAGTGATCATAGACGTGGACCCGGTGAATTTGATGTAAGAAGCAACTTCCGCGTCCGGTCGCGGCCGGCAATAAATTCCTTCCGGCAGCCTTTTCCCTCCTGCTGGCAGCAATGCTGCTATACTATTGAAGATTTTATCCTGCACCTCTTTCCCGCTTCCCCGGAGACCGCAAACATGAGGCTTATCAACAGAATCGCGACCAGCAGAAGATCGATCGGGAAAATGATACGGATCAGCATCGGACTGGGGCTGATGTACTGGATCCTCGATACGCTGCTGGATTCCCTGGTCTTCCAGAGCGCCGGTTTCCTGCAGTCGCTCATAACTCCCGATCCCATGTGCCTGGCGATGCGCCTGATCAACTGGTCCATCCTTACCGGATTTGCCGTTTACGCGCAGATGATGCTGCAGGAGCGCAAGGCGGCTGAAGAGGCGGTAAAGAAGGAGCGGGACAAGGCCGAGCAGCTTATCGTCGAGATGAAGCGCTCCGAGCAGGAGCGGGAAAAACTGATCCGGGAACTGCAGGATGCGCTTTCCGAAGTGCGCCTGCTCGGCAGCCTCCTTCCCATTTGCGCCAGCTGCAAGAAGATCCGCGACGACAAAGGGTACTGGCACCAGGTCGAAGTCTATATCGGCAACCGTACCGGCGCTCAATTCTCGCACGGCATCTGCCCCGATTGCCAGAAGAAATACTATGAACAGCTGGCGGAGTGGACGCGTGCCGAGGATGACCTGAAGACGAACTAGCCAGGCAAGCATGAATTCTGGAGACTCCTATACGAACCTTCACTCCGCGCGCTCCCCGCAGCTTGCTGCCGGGAGCTTCAATAGCCCTTGCCGGGGGAGAAGCAGAGGTCAGATAATGTTGAGAGTGTTGATATGACAGAAGTGGTTTCAGGTTAGTAACTAAAAAATAAAATTCTACGCAAAATGGAAAGAAGAAATCAACTTCTTTGACACTGATTTACACTGATTGAATTATGAAGAATCATGATGTTTCATAGGTTAATCCGCTTTTATCCGTGTCAAAGACTTTGAATTCCGGAGTGAGGGCATTCCCCGCCCGCAGCTTGCTGCAGGGATCTTCAACTGTTTTTCCTGGTTCCGGCATGTCCGGGGCAGGTGCTGAGAATCAAATGCCCTCAAGTTTGAATTTTACATCGCTCGCCAGCCCCCGAAATAACCAGCCCTCACCTTGACAAAAACCGACCCAGCATATAATCTTTTATTTACATCACGTCTCGCATTAACGCTCTTTCGGCAGCGCTTGCCCATTATTTCCGTTGTTGCATCGTCACAGATCGGTCCAGCAATCACGAATAACATCCAATCATACAGGAAGACAGTGACGGTTTGAACCGGGCCCCTATCCGGATTTTCGGGACGAGACGCAGGTAACTTCTTGTCCCGGTCCGCATGAAAAAGGACGTGACCCGATGACGAACAGAGAAGGACCGGAGCAGACATCCGGCAGGCCCGACCTCGGCATCCGGTTGAAGCCCGGCATCCTGCCGCGAAGGCGGACCGGGATTGTGCGCGTCAACGCGCTTCTTGACGAGGTCGGCGCCGCGCTCAAGCACCTCTTTGCGCGGGGCTTCCAACAGACGCGGATATCGGACACCGTCAAGAACGATGCAGGCGAGATGGCGAGTGCCGCCGACAGGACCACGAAACTGGCGGCACAGGTCTCCGCGTCCATGGATGAAATGTCGATGACCGTTGCCGAGATCGCCAGGACCGTGAACGAAAGCGCCCAGACCTCGCGAACAGGCAGCAAGCCCGGCGGCGTTGAAGATATCCTGGAGAACACGGACTCTTCCCTCGAAAGCGTGAAGAAGCTTTCCGCCAAAATATCGTCCTGGGCAGAGACCAACCAGGCTCTGTCCCAGGCGTCCAAAGACATTTCAGGTTTCATAAAGGTCATCAACGAAATCGCCAGGCAGACGAACCTGCTTGCCTTGAACGCGGCCATCGAGGCAGCGCGCGCCGGGGAAAAGGGCCGGGGCTTCGCCGTGGTCGCAGGCGAGGTCCGCAAACTTGCGGACAGGACTTCCCAGTACACCAATGAGATAGCCGGCACGCTCAGCCTGATGAAAGAAAAGGCGGACGACTCGCTCATGAACATGGAGGCAACTCTCGCCGTGGTTGCCGAAAGCATCGAGAAGGCCCAGGCTACCGACTCTTCTTTGCGGCAGATCGCCTCGAAGGCCGCGCGCATTGCCGGTGATGTATCCTCGAACATGGAGGAGGTTGCGCTGCATGCGAACAACGCCAAGCTCCTTGCCGAGCGCATCGTCCAGTCCGGGGATGCGGTGGCCCAAGGCACGATGGAGATCTACTCGAAGCTCTGCACCTTCAAGCTGGATGACATCGACA
>MHEA01000248.1:0-276 GCA_001805085.1 Nitrospirae bacterium GWC2_57_9 | reverse complement strand
GCAGGGTCCGCGAGGAAGACCTATCGGATCAGAATTATCGACCGGTCGACGGCGATAAATACGCAAACAGAGCGTCCGGTTATTTCACAAGCGAGGTCCTTCCCCTGCTCAAGACCTGGACTGCAGCGCATCGGAACATCATTTATGTCGTTGCCATGGACCGGAATGGATTCATGCCCGTGCATGTCATGCCAGGCCGGACCGGTGTGGTCATGAGGGACCCCGTCTCGCTCAAAGGCGCGCAATCGCAAAGGCTTATCGGCCAGGCTTTTCGAA
>MHEA01000247.1:19134-20289 GCA_001805085.1 Nitrospirae bacterium GWC2_57_9 | reverse complement strand
TTCCTTCAGCAGTTTCAGCAGGTTCTTCGGCGTCACGTCCTCGACCAGGGGTGCTTCCGGCCCCAGGATGGACCTCATCTTTTCTTCGTCCTCGGCCGTGCTTTTCTTCGTGCCCACGGCAACGATCTCGATGCCCAGGTCCCGGAGCGCCGAGATGAAAGACCAGCTCTTCACGCCGCCGGTGTACAGGACGGCTCTTTTGCCCCGCAGGTGTTTATATGGTTTGAGTGCTTCCTTGAGTTTCTTCTCTTCCTGCCGTATTACGGCATCGATCCCGTTCAACCTGTTTGAACCGTTTAAACGGCTTAAACCGCTCCCAATAGCCCTTAACGCTTTTGCGATCTCCGTGCTGCCGAAGAAGGAAACTTCGACGTAGGGGATGCTATATTTCATTTCCATGTCCCGGGCAACATTCACTAGAGCACGGCCGCAGACGACTACGTTCAGTTTGGCCCTGTGGGCCCAGGTGATCTCCTCGAAGGTCGAATCCCCCGTCAGCCTCGAAAGCACCCGGATGCCGGCCCTGGCAAGGAGGGGTTCCACCAGCCAGAGGTCGCCTGCAATGTTGTACTCGCCGACCAGGTTGATGTCGTTATGGGTCATGACAGGGGGCTCGCCCGTGCCGATCACGTGCTCGAGCAGCACCTCGCCTGCAATGCGGTTTCCCAGGTTCTTGGGCCCCACGAACCCGGGCGCGTTCACCGGGATGACCCGGATGCCGAGCTCCCCTTCGGCCTTTCTGCAGACAGCATCCAGGTCTTCCCCTGTCAGTCCGCTCACGCAGGTGGAGTAGACGAAGACCGCTTTTGGCGCGACTGCTTCGTGGACCCGGCGAATGGCCTGAAGAAGCTTTTCTTCCGAGCCGTAGACGATGTCTATCTCGCCCATGTCGGTCGTGAACCCCATGGAATGCAGCTGCCCGCGCGACGTTACGGTGCCCCGGCCTTCCCAGGAATTGCCGCAGCAGGCGATGGGCCCGTGTACGAGATGGGCCGCGTCCGCGATGGGCTGGAGCACGATCATTGCCCCGTCGAAAGCACAGGATTCGCCCCCGCGGGACCGGCAGAGCCTGTCCTTGTTCCCCGAGGCGCAGCCCTCTTCAGTCAATTTGTCGATGGCAGTAACCATTGTTTAATTCAAACACGAAATTCTAAT
>MHEA01000247.1:10634-19088 GCA_001805085.1 Nitrospirae bacterium GWC2_57_9 | reverse complement strand
GCTTTGGATCTATTTCGGATTTAGGATTTTACAATTCGTGCTTGCTCCTATCGGATCATCACCAATTTTACCCCGGCAATCACCAGGATTACCCCGACAAGGGCACGCAGGACCGGGCTGTTTATCCGGGTCGCCCCCAGCGTAGAGCCTATGAACCCTCCCGATATCACCGCAACGGACCAGAGCCCGAGATTCTGGGGCACGGCCCCGCCCTTATGAAGATATCCTGCCAGGCCGGACAGGGAATTGAGCAGAATGAAGGCGGCTGAAACTGCCGCTGCTTTCCTGAGTCCTGCCCAGTTCAGGATAAGGAGAACAGGACTGAGAAAAATTCCGCCGCCCACCCCTGTCAAGCCGGACAGAAAGCCGATGATCGCGCCCGTGGCGAGAGAGGCGGTCGTGCCCGGTTGCTTGACGCCTTCGGTTCCATCCGAAGTGGCCCTGGTCCGGACCAGGAGGTAGATCGCCGCAAAGAGCAGCGCGATCCCGACGAGCACCTTGTAGATAGCGGCATGGACCGTCAGGCTTCCGCCCAGATAGGCCATGGGCACCGAGGACAGGGCAAAAGGCCGGAACAGACGCCAGGAAAAGTGGCCCGTCTGGTAAAAACGGATGCTCGTGACCAGCGCAACGATGATGTTCAAGGCCAGGGCAGCGGGCCTCATCATGGCCGGGGGAAAGGACAAAAGCGCCATGGTCGCAAGATACCCCGATGCGCCCGCGTGCCCCACGGTCGAATACAACAGCGCGATGAAGAAGAACGCTATCCCGGTCAATGCGATGTCAGGCATGGATCACCACTCCGAACTCCGAACTACCATCTCCGAACTGTTTTATCGGATCACATCAAAACTCGCTGAACCCTCGGTCTTTCTATCCAGCTCGTCCAGCACGGTGTTCACCACCATGGTCACGAGGTTTAACGCGCCCTGGTATCCGATGATCGGCTGGCGATGCAAATGGTGCCGGTCGAAAAGCGGGAACCCGATACGGACCAGCGGCGTACCCGTGTCCTGCGTCAGGAACTTTGCATACGAGTTGCCGATCAAAACGTCCACGGGCTCGGTGAACAACAGCGAGCGAAGATGCCACATGTCCTTGCCCGCGTAGACCGTGCCATGAGCGCCGAAGGGGGAGGAGGCGAGCAGTTCCTTCGCCTCTGCCTCGAAATGCTTGTCGCCGTTGGTACATACGACGTGCACCGGCTCGCCGCCCATCTCCATGATAAGGCTCATCATCCCAAGCAGAATGTCCGGGTCGCCGACAAGGGCGAACCGCTTGCCGTGAACGTAGGGATGGGAGTCCACCATCGCGTCCACGACTCTGCCGCGCTCCGCTTCGATCGCAGCCGGGACCGGCTTGTTCGTAAGCTTGCTCAGTTCTTCGAAAAAATTGTCCGTATTCCTGATGCCGATGGGCGAAAGCGTGAGCGTCTTCTGTCCCCACTCCTTCTGGATATAATCCATGGTCTTCACGGTCGAATACTTCTGGAGCGCCACCGTGGCCAGCGCATTCACCCCGTCCATGGCATCGGGAATCGCGGTCCCGCCGGGATAGAGTTTGTACTCGCCCGTGTTCGGAGAATCAAAAGTATCGCTCACGTCGGCAAGCACTGTAGCGTCGATGCCCATCAGGCTCATCAGCCGTTTGATCTCATGGTAGTTCCCGGTATAGGTATCGAAGCCCGGGATAATGTTGATCTTCCCGTTCGCTTCGCCTTTCTTGCCCGCCCAGAGCGCCTTCAGTATCCCTTTCATCATGTTGTCATAGCCCACGATGTGCGAACCCACAAAGCTCGGTGTGTTCGCGAACGGGATGAGCAGGTCCTGGGGAACGACGCCCTTCTCCTTCGAAGTCTTGATGTAGGCGTTCAGGTCGTCGCCGATCACCTCTGCCATGCAGGTCGTGCAGACCGAGATCATCTTGGGATTGTACAGGGTGTAGGCGTTCTCCAGGCCTTCCAGCATGTTGTTCAACCCGCCGAACACGGCCGCGTCCTCGGTCATGGAAGTGGAGATCGCGGCAAAGGGCTCCTTGAAGTGCCTGCTCAAGTGGCTCCGGAAGTAGGCAACGCATCCCTGGGCGCCTTGGACAAAGGGCATGGAACCCGCGAATCCGGAAGCGCAGAAGACCGCGCCCAGCGGCTGGCAGGCCTTGGCCGGGTTGATCTTGACGTTCTCCCGCTTGAAATTGAGCTCCTTGTACGCCTCGGTTTTGGTCCAGTCGGACACCTCTTTCACTTTTTCCGCCGGCCAGCAGTTCTCGAATTCCTTCTTGCGCTCGAACTGCTCCTGGTAGTCCTGCTGCTTGAACAGATCGCTATGGTCTCTGATTTTCATGATATCATATCCTCCAAAAAACCTTTTTAGCCACAGAGATCACAGAGGGCACAGAGAAATAAAACTACATTAAATGCTTCTAATTCTTTTTATGCTTTCCTCTGTGTACTCTGTGTCCTCTGTGGCAAAACTTTTACTTTTTTCTTCGAATCAAATCCCACGTCGGGCTGTTCACGGTCATATCCATGTCCCTCGCAAAGACCGGGAACCCGTCAAACCCGTGATACGGGCCCGAGTAGTCCCAGGAATGCATCTGTCTGAACGGCACGCCGAGCTTGTGGTAGGAGTACTTCTCCTTGATGCCCGAGCCGACCATGTCCGGCTTCAGCCTGCGGGTGAACTCCTCGAGTTCGTAGAGGGTAGCATCGTCCATGATGACCGCGCCTTCCTTCATCTCGGGGTACGTACGTTTGTAATCGTCGCCGTGCCCGAACTCGTAGCCCGACGCCACCACTTCCATCCCGAGATCTTCGTAGGCGCCGATGGTATGCCGCGGCCGCAGACCGCCGACATAGAGCATCACCTTTTTGCCTTCGAGCTTTGGCCGGAACTGCTCCACGACCTTGCTCATCAGGGGAGTGTATTTGGCTATGACCGCCTCTGCGTTCCTCTGGATCTTCTCGTCGAACTTGGCCGCGATATTTCTGATGCTGTCAAAGGTCTTGGTGGGACCGAAGAAGTTGAACTCCATCCACGGTATGCCGTAGGCCTCTTCCATGTGCCGGCAAATGTAGTTCATGGACCGGTAGCAGTGGATCAGGTTCAGCTTGGCCTTGGTCGCGATCCCGATCTCGTTGATCGTCGCGTCGCCCGTATACTGCGCGATCACCCGGAGGCCCATCTCTTCCAGGATCTTGCGGGAGGCCCAGGCATCGCCGCCGATGTTATAGTCGCCGATCAGGTTCACGTCGTAAGGCGTGGTCTTTTCAAGCATGCCCTTGCCCAGCACATAATCCTTGATCGTATCGTTCGCGATATGATGGCCCAGGGACTGGGACACTCCACGAAAGCCTTCACACCGGACCGGCACGATCGGGATGTTGATCTCCTTTGCAGCTCGTTTCGAGACTGCTTCTATATCGTCCCCGATGAGCCCCACGGGGCATTCGGACAGGATGCCTATGCCGCGGCCGAGCGGGAACAATCCGTGCAGTTCCTTGATTGCCGCTTCAAGGCCCTTGTCCCCTCCGTACACGATGTTCTTTTCCTGGAAGTCCGTGGTGATGTGCATGGTGCCGAAGGTATCGATGCCGGTCTGGCCGTTGTAGTAGTTCCTGCGGGACCACCAGGAGTACTGGCCGCAGCCTACCGGACCGTGGCTGATCGTTATCTGGTCCTTCACCGGCCCCCAGACGACGCCCTTGGCGCCCGCGTATGCGCAGCCGCGCACGGTCATGACGCCCGGCCGGGACTTGATGTTCGACTTCACCTGGCAGGTGCTGCACTGGCCCGTGGGGTCGTTTGCCGCGAGGTGCTTTGCCCGGTCCTTTTTTGACTTCTCGGGATACTTTTCCAAGACCTCTTCGATCATTTTCTGAGTTTCTTTGATAGTTGAACTCATAACGTTCTCCTAACTTCAATACCAGGATAAAAACTTTGAACCGCTAAGGCGCGAAGGACGCGAAGAATACAAAAAAATAATTCAATTTATTGATCCAAAGATTTCCTTGGCGCTCTTTGCGTCTTCGCGGTGAAAATGATTTTGGTTCTTGCAGTTTGCTTTATTCCGCAATCCGAAATCCACACTCCGCACTCGAATCACGCGACCACTTCTTCTTTTTCCATGATGCCGTAATCCATCAAGAGCTTCTCCAGCTCGTCCATGGTGATCGGCGTCGGGACCACGAAATTCTTGTTATCGGCGATCTTCTTCGCAAGCGCCCGGTATTCGTCAGCCTGCTTGTGCTCTGGTGCATATTCGATCACGGTCTTTCTCCGAAGCTCGGCGCGCTGCACCTCGTTGTCCCGTGGCACGAAGTGGATCATCTGAGTGCCGAGCTTGGTTGCCAGCTCGGAAATGAGCTCATTCTCCTTGTCGGTATTCCTGCTGTTGCAGATAAGACCGCCGAGACGGACACCGCCGCTCTGGGCGTATTTCAGGATACCGCGCGAGATGTTGTTCGCCGCGTACATGGCCATCATCTCGCCGGACGTCACGATATAGATCTCTTTGGCCTTGCCTTCCCGGATCGGCATGGCGAATCCGCCGCATACCACGTCGCCGAGCACATCATAGAACACGAAGTCCGTATCGTCTCCATAAGCGCCGTTCTCTTCGAGAAAGTTGATGGCCGTGATCACCCCTCGTCCCGCGCAGCCCACGCCCGGCTCGGGTCCGCCGGATTCGGCGCATTTGATGTTCTTGAAGCCGTGCAGAAGCACTTCATCGAGCTCCAGGTCCTCCACCGTGCCTTTTTCCCGCGCCATGTCCATGACCGTGTTCTGGGCCTTGCGGTTCAGGATGAGCCGCGTGGAATCCGCCTTGGGGTCACAGCCGATGATCATGCATTTGTGGCCCGCTTCCGCAAGCGCCGCGACCAGATTCTGCGTTGTCGTTGACTTGCCGATGCCGCCCTTGCCGTAGATCGCTATCTGTCTCATTGTGTTCCTCCTGATCAATGGGTTTTGCTTATTGATATTGCAACGGACGTGCCACTTCGGAAAATGCGCTTTTACTGGCATTTTTGATGTTGACGGCAAAAAGGATTGAATAAGAGGAGAGCAGGTGATGGGAAACTGTGCAGCTCGCTCGAAGGTCAAGAGAAGTACTCACAGGCGGCCTTGAAGAATATTTATCAGAATGTGACCCGAATCACACTCTCAATTTTGCTCCGGCTCTATAATCGACCTTATCTTCCATACAGATTTAGGCCGGAGCAGGGAATGAAACGAACGCTATTATGTCTGATCTTTGGGTTCCTTGTCCTGTTGGCAGTCCATCCCGCCTATGCATTCTCTGGAAAAAACATACGTGCAAAGGCTTTCATCCTGCTGTCCGATGATGAATCGGTTTTGTATGAAAAGAACGCCTCGCTGAAACACTCTCCTGCCAGCACCGTAAAGCTCATGACCGCCATGGTCGCCCTCGACCTTCTGGATCCGTCCGCGGTTGTGACCGTGAGCAGCCGCGCTGAGAAGACCCGGTCGAGCAGACCCCGGCTCAGGGCAGGCGATCAATTGACCGTGGAAGACCTGCTCCATCTCGCTCTCATGAAGTCCACCAATGCCGCTGCCGTTGCCCTGGCAGAAGCAGCCTCGGGATCAGAGGACGATTTTGTTGAGTTGATGAATTGCAAGGCTCAGGAGATCGGAACGAAGGATACTCTTTTCAAGAACGCGTCAGGCCTGCCCGGAACCGGACAGCATACGACGGCACTGGACCTGACGATCATTCTGAAGCATGCGCTCTCCTATCCGCTCATCAGGGAGATCATCGGCAAAAAGGAAGCCGTGATCACGACGACGGAGGGAAAACAGATGCGCATCGGCAATACGGACGCGCTGCTCTGGTACAGGGACGATATGGTGGGCGGGAAGACCGGGTTCACGAACAGGGCGCAGCACTGCTTTGTCGGGGCCTTGGAGACCGAGAAGGGTATTATCTATACGGCAGTTCTCGGCGCGCCGTCACGCAGCCGGTTATGGAAAAGCACACAGCTGCTGATCGATCTCAGTTCCGATCCGGAGCAGCTCAACACGATAAATTTTGTTGATGAAGCAAAGGTCACAAAAGCCGGGAAATACAAACATTCCGGGACGAAGCGATCGAAAAGAGCCAAGCGGGTAGCTACTTAGCAGTTCTTTTCGAATTCGCGAGTCACCCCACTCTCCTCCGCACTTCCCGCGCGGCAACCACTCCTGATATCGAGGCTTGGACCAATCCCCGGCTCACGCCTGCCCCGTCACCCACGGCGAAAAAGTTCTTTACCGCGGTTTCGAGATCGGCTGTGAGCTCCAACCGCATGGAGTAGAACTTGACCTCCACGCCATACAGGAGCGTATCTCCCGAATTCACACCCGGCGCGACATTGTCGAGCGCTTCCAGCATCTCCGTGATATTGTGCAGATGCCGGTAGGGCAGCACAAAGCTGAGGTCCCCGGGAGTCGCATCGTCAAGGGTCGGGCGCACAGAGCCTTCCGCGATCCGCTCGGGCGTCGATCTTCTTCCCATCTTGAGATCGCCCAGGCGCTGCACGATCACGCCTCCTCCCAGGAGATTCGCGAGCCCGGCAATATACCTGCCGTAGGAGATCGGGTCGTCAAAGGGTTTCGTGAAATCAGTGCTCACGAGCAGGGCAAAATTGGTGTTACCTGTCCTTCTGTTCTTGTAGCTGTGTCCGTTCACGCTCGCGATGCCCTCCGCGTTCTCCTTGACGACCACTCCGTAAGGGTTCATGCAGAACGTCCGGACCCGGTCCCGGAACCTTCGCGAGGAATAGATGAACTTCCCTTCGTAGGCGATATCGGTTATTTCCTTCATGATCTGCGCCGGCAGTTCGACCCGGACGCCGATGTCCACCGGGTTCTTACGGAGGGACAATCCCAGTCTTTTCGCTTCCGAGGAAAGCCAGGAAGAACCCTCCCTGCCGACGGCAGCGATCACTGCCCCGGCTTCATACCGGGTTCCGTCCTCGGTTATGACCCCGCACAACGCTCCCTCCCTGCAGTTGACCTGTTCGACGGGCAGATCGAACACAACGTCTATCTTCCCGGACAGATGTTTTCTGATGTTGGTCAGGACGTCCTTGCACAGGTCCGTCCCGATATGCCGTATGCGCGCGGGGATCAGTTCGAGATTATAGCCTGCGGCCTTTTTCCCGAGCTTTGCCAGCGCCTCGCTGTCCTCGCCGTGCACTTCGCCGCCTGCGCCGAAGGAGCGGTAAAGGGCATCAACGTCATCGATATACCCGGCAAGCCGGCTCCCGGAAAGATAATCCTTAAGCCACCCGCCGAACTCGGAGGTGAGGGTCAGTTTTCCATCGCTGTACGCGCCTGCTCCTCCCCATCCGCACAGGATGCTGCAGAGGCTGCAATGGACGCAGGCAATGGACGATTCGACCATGGGGCAGGACCGCTGGTCGATGTCGCCGCCCTTTTCGATCATCAGTATCTTGAGTTTTGGGTCCTTCACGAGTTCGAGCGCTGCGAAGATGCCGGCGGGACCGGAGCCGATGATGATGACGTCGTAGGAGGAAGGCATGCTTTTATTTTACCACGGAGACACGGAGGAAGGCCGGAGAAAAAAATTAGATCGTAAAAATGCTCAAAACATAAAAGACATCTCGCGCAAAGGCGCAAAGACGCCAAAAAAGGCTTTAAAATTAGGTTTAAGACGGGTCTTAGAGCGTTCCTTTGTGTCTTGGCCGCTGGCGCGAGGCGATTTTGATTTTCTGGTCGAACCGTTACATCATCAGCTTTCACTTCAAACTGAGCATATAATCCGTAAGCTGATTCAACTCACTCTCCGGCAGGAGCACTTTCGGCATGATCGAGCCGGGCACCAGTGCCTGGGGATCGCGGAAGTGTTTTATCAGCCAGTCGCGGTCCCGTTTTCTGCCGACATGGGAGAGGTCGGGTCCGATCTTCCCCCCCCTGCCGTCAATGCTGTGGCAGGCGCTGCATCCGTTCTTGTCGTACAGCATGCGGCCGGCGAGCACGGACGGCGCGGTCACGGCGGGGGCCTGCACCATGGGGGCAAGCGCACCGAGCATGGTAAGGACGATCACGCCCACCACGATGCAGCCCGCAACGGCCATCAGGATCTTTCTCTTCGCCGGCGCGCGTTCGGCCCTCCTATCCAGGAACGGGAGCAGGACGAGCACGAGACCGGCCAGCGTGGGCAGAACGACCGTGCCGACGACTTCGAAGGGACCCTCAAAGACCCGGAGCAGCTGGAACATGAAGTAAAAATACCATTCCGGACGGGGGTTGTAGGAGGTGTCCGTGGGATCTGCCTGGGGCTCCAGGGCCGCGGGTGCGATAATGGCGAGGGCTGCCATGGCCACAAAGATCCCGAGGATGAAGAGAGAGTCCTTGTAGATCTGGTTCGGAAACAGCGGCTCGTTCCGGTCGGGCGTATGCTTTGCGGGGTCCCAGGCGCCGCCGGGTCCGGCCA
>MHEA01000247.1:6343-10576 GCA_001805085.1 Nitrospirae bacterium GWC2_57_9 | reverse complement strand
ATTGCCTATCTCCGGGCCGCCCCGGACGATGTTCAGCAGAATGCCGCCTGCCACGGGCACGGTCCCGGCCACGTTCGTTCCGACCACGGTAGCCCAGTACGCTTTCTGGTCCCAGGGCAGGAGGTAGCCGGTAAAGGCGAAGCCGAAGACCACCGCGATCAGACCCACCCCGATCAGCCAGACGATCTCCCGCGGTTTCTTATAAGAGCCGAAGATAAAGACCCGCAGCATGTGAAACGCAATGATGACCATCATGAAGCTGGCGCCCCAATGGTGCATTCCGCGCACGAAGCTCCCGAAGGTCGCTTCTTCCTGGATGAACTTGACGCTTGCGTAGGCATGGTCCGGAGACGGGACATAATACAATGCCAGGAATATGCCCGTCAGCATCTGCAGGATGAAGATGAAGAGCAGGGATGAACCGAGCACATAAAACCAACTCGTCCCGCCGGGGATGGACCGCTCCTCGATGACCTTCCAGAAAGAACGTATCCTGATGCGTTCGTCAAGCCAGTCGATGATCGGTGTGAACATGAAGCCTCCTTAAAACAGAACGAAGACCGAAAAAAACAGAAAAATAATTTTCGCGAAAGCCGCCAAGTCGCAAAGGAACCCAACCAGTCTATTATGTCCTGAATCTTTTCTTGCGGCTTTGCGCCTTTGCGCGAGACGCTTTTTAAGCCTGCTATGGTATTTTAGATTGTCGATCAAGGGTTACGCCGTCACTTTCTTCGAAGTCCCCAACTGGTACACCTCGTATTGCACAAACAGCCTGCCGTTCTCCACCTTCGTCTCGATGGAATCGAGGCGGCGGGGAGAAGGACCGGCCAGGATCTTGCCGTCAAGGTCGAAGATACTGCCGTGACAGGGGCACTCGAAGCGATTTCGGTCCGCTATCCAGCGGTAGCCGCAGCCGAGGTGCGGACAGTTTGCCGTGAAGGCCGTGATGCTGCCGTCTGCCTTCCTCACGATCCAGATGGACCGCTCCTGTTTCTGCGACTGCCAGCCGCTCTTGACCATCTCAAGGAACCGCCGTTCGTTTGGCTGGCCGACGGCCAGGTCCGTAATCGTGCCCGCATCGCTCCACTCCGCTTCCCTCTTTTTGAGCGCGGGAAGGATGCCGAAACCGCCCAGGGCTGCAGCCATCACGCCGCCGATGAAGGCAAAAATGCCGATTATGGCTCTGATCATGAAGTTTCTTCTGTTCACCTGCCCGCTCATTCCGCCTCCTTTAAAACTAAAACCAGCGATTTGTCCTGGTAGCCCTCACGGGGAGGAAAGGGCGTCTCAGTGGAGCCCCCTCCGGCAGGAGCCGGAGGCTCCCCTCAACATCGCGACCTCCCGGCTTGCACCCGACGTTTACGGAGTGCGAAGCGCTAAGTGTCGGGCGAACTGCTTACTCGCGACGCCTCATTCTTCACAGTCGCGAGGAAGCGCTTTCCTCCTCCGGCGGGAGCCGGGGGATGCCAAGGCGCGGGATTGCTTTTCACGCGTTGTTTCCCCCTGTATGCGCTCTGTGTGCGGCGAAAGATTCTGCGACTTTATAGGTATAAAACAATTGTAGCTGAGAGACGAAAATAGTCAAGGTCTACTTAAATGACGAGAAGTTTGCGCTCACCCTGGAAATAGCGCCGGGCGAGCAGAAGCAGCTTCAGGTAATAGTTATCGAGGCAGGGGACGAATTCCTCCGCCCTTATCACTCGCTTCTTCCAGAGACGGTCCGGAGCAAGCATCCTGCACTCCAGCTCCGTTACCCCGCCGTTGAAAAGGGAAATGCCTGCCTCCACGTCCATTTCAAGCAGACCCTCCACCTCTTCGTCCTGAAGAAGAACATCCCGGGGTTGCTCCGTGCTGGGCAGCAGGTAGACATCCTGAAATTCATATTCAGTGACGCCACGGGTAAAACAGTAGACAAAGACCCTGCGGCCCACAGGCACCAGTTCCGGGAACTCGACGCGGAGTCCGAGCTCTTCACCGATCTCGCGAGGTCCGGCTATGCGGGCGTCCTCGCCGGCTGCGTAATGACCGCCCACGCTCACATCGAACCTGCCCGGCGCGATCTTCTTGGAAGCGGACCGTTTCTGGAACCAGGCATAGGGCCTGCCCTCGCGCGTATAAACGATCAGGCAGTGGAACGCGCCATGCCAGGCGCCGGAACGATGCGCCTCATTGCGTTCAATGGTCTTGCCGGTCTTCCTGCCGGTGCAGTCCAGGATATCGAAGAGTTCGTCCGTCATTTTATCAGGCCAGATGCACGGAAATGATTATAGAGGAAAAAAAAGTTGCTGGCAACCGCAACTATATCTGCTATAATCATTTCAATCTCACCATTGCCATGCCGGAAAACACGTTCTTCGCTAACTTTCAGCATGACCATTCCGAATGTCTTTCATACCTATCTCGGCATGTATACGGCTCAGTCCTTTATCCATGCCCTGATAGCGACGATCATAACCGGTGCTGCCATCGAGGCGTGGAAGATCGAAAGCCCGAAGGTCAGGCAGCGTTTCCGGTTGAGCGTTATCCTGATCGCCATTTTTTCCTTTCCCGTTTATCAGCTTATCAACAGGGACCGCAGTTCGCTGTTCTTTCGCGTGGACGCCCTTTTCGACAGCAACCGGTGGCTGGATATGCAGCTGTTCGGGATAGTCCCGCTTCACCTTTTTTTGGTCCTGATCTTCGCGGTCACTACTTTCATCTTTGTTTTTCAGGAAATGCTGCCCATCCTCAGGCACTTTATCGTCCCGACCGTTGAACCGCAGATCGCCGTCATAAAGCCCGGGGAAGAATCTCCGGTACGCCGGGCACTGAAACCGCTGCACCCGATATTGCCGGAGATCTTCATCGTCCATGACGATGAATCGGTGCTCTTTTCCACGACCTTCAAGAATCCCGCGATATACATATCCGTCGGGCTTGCCAAACGGCTGACGGTGGAACAGCTGCAGGCGGCTGTCGCTCACGAGATCGCGCATATCAGGCGCAGCAAGCGCCCGATCCTCCTGGCCGGGTTCGTTTTGCGCACGCTCATGTTCTTCAATCCGGTGGTGCTCGTGGAGTTCAGAAGGGCCATCCGCAACGAAGAGAAGATCTGCGACGATATTGCTGCCGCCATAACGGGGAAACCGGCCATCCTGGCGGATGCCTTGAAGCTTTTCTACTCTCCGGCAGACGAGGTCGAGGGTGAGCAGCTCGCCGCGCCTCCCCCGCTCAAGGTGAGGCTGGAAGAGTACAGCCATACGCTCCAACTGGAAACAAGGATCGCGCGGCTCGAACAGTGGACCGGAAGGGCCGAGAGCGACGGATGGCTCCCCCTTTTCCTGTCCATGGGCGTGATCGTTGCGGTCAATTACTACGTCGTATAAAGTGAACAGGTATGGACAACAGAAAAAAATTTAAAAAACACGCTTTCAGTTTTCTCTTGTTTCTCATGATCACGGGCGTGGTGCTTGTTTTAATCCAGTTCGCCAACTGGCTCCCCCTGACCCTGCAGAAGGAGACCCTGAGGAGATACAGCAGCTTAGAGGAGGTGAAGGCCTCTCTGCCCGCTCTGCGCATTTACGTCCCGACTTATTTCCCGCAGACCATATCCTGGCCTCCGGAGCATCTGTTCGCCCAGAACAGACCCTTTCCCTGGATATTGATGAAGTTCAATCACCGGGACAGCTCCGAGGAAGCGCTCATCATAACCCAGTCCTTGTCCGGGCGCCTGCCCGGGCAAATGCCGGGCGAGTTCAAAGAGGTCACGGAAAAGGTCCCCTATGAACTTCGCGGCAGGCAGGCTATTCTTGAAGTGGGCGTCTGCAGGAACGGGGAACAGTGCAGCCGCATCGACTGGCGTGAAGGCGAGTATCAGCTGACCGTCTTCATGACAGCAGCTCCTTTTGACTTGATCAAGATCGCGGAAAGCATGCTTCACTGATATTTGCCAGCCAATAATGCATCCTCGCTAATCCATTCCATCCCGAACGCATCTTTTTCAGCTTCCTGTACCTAAAGTATTAGGCAGAGCCTTACGTTGACCTCTTTTCAGCTCCAAATAAGAGTTTTAATCCTTCCCGCTAGGTACTTCTTCCAATTCACAAAGGAATAACCCTTTGCTATAACTGTTAACAACAGCAGACAAAGAACGAAGGGAAAGGAGGTGATACAACATGCTTCTTTACGACGGCGGTAGGGTCCTGGTAACGATGGCAGCCGGATCGGTTCTGGGGTTTCTCTACGTGCTTCTTC
>MHEA01000247.1:5217-6324 GCA_001805085.1 Nitrospirae bacterium GWC2_57_9 | reverse complement strand
CAGGCGTAGCGGCGAGAAGTACGGCATTCGGGTGGAGACCTAGAGAAGCGTATCTGACCGGCAAAAAGAAAAAGAAGAAAGCAGACAAGGAGTAAGGAGTAGGGGTTATGCCGGCGAAACGCTGGTAGGGAAGCACCAACTTGAAAGGAGGCATTCCCATGTTGACATACAAAGGCGGATACAAGGTGCAAAAAGGAACATATTGGGACCTGGCAAATGGCGAACGCATTGACATGAACGGGGAAGGCATCCTGCCGGGAGACAGAAGGACCATGTTCGTGAAGATGCCGGCAGCGGCTGTTCTGCTCGCCGGCCCTGTCCTGGGGCTGCTCTATGCCGTATTTCTCCCGTTCATCGGGATCGCCATGACACTGGTCCTGGTAGGCAAGAAACTGGTAAGCGGTGTGGTGCATGTCGCGGTAAAGAGCACCAGCTTCGGCTGGAGGCCGATAGAGTCCTATCTCGACGGAAAGCAGAGGAAGAAAAGAGACATGAAGGAGACGAAGAGGCATGACAAATCGTGATGGCGCGACATCGTTGAGGGGCAGTGACAGGTCTCCGGAATCGTAAGGATGACCTTCTGCCTCTCTCCTTTATGCACAGGAGGGATCAACCATGGCTTCTCTGGAAACCTGCAAAATAGTTGCGTTAGGCCTGTTTTCTGCGGTCTTTTTCCTGTTGGGAGGCAGCGACCGGCTCTATGCCGAAATTCCCGAGGAGTCCTCGGCCTGCCTTGAATGCCACGGTCAGCACGGGCTCACGGTCACATTCCAGGACAATGAGAAAATAGACGCCTTTGTGGACACGGACCGGTTCAAGGCGTCCGTGCATGCGTCCCTCCCCTGTTCAAGCTGTCATGCCGATTTCTCCAAAAGCAACCATCCTGAACGTTCCTTCCGGTCCCGGCACCAGTACTCGATGAAATCGTCCCTCGTCTGCAGGCTTTGCCATACGGACGAACAGATCAAGAAATCGCCCATCCACGCTTCCCTGCTCGAGAGCAGCGAGACATCGCCCGTATGCTCAAGCTGCCACGCTCCCCATTCGATAACGCCGCTTGCGCACAGCCGCAAATTTTCGACGGAAAAGCAGTATTGCCTGGGCTGT
>MHEA01000247.1:0-5203 GCA_001805085.1 Nitrospirae bacterium GWC2_57_9 | reverse complement strand
GTCCCTCAAGCTGAAGAACGGCGAAAAGCTCTCCTTGAAGGTTGACGCGTCCTCCTTGGAGAATTCGGTGCACAGCAAGCTCGGCTGTGTGGACTGCCATTTCGGCTTTTCCGGAAACCAGCATCCGAAAAGGAACTTCGCCGACGAGCGCAATTTTTCCATTACCCATTCCGACGCATGCAGACGCTGCCATTTCGATAAATACACCAAGACGCTGGAGAGCATTCATTTCACCATGTTGAGCCAGGGGAACCTGAAGGCCCCGGTCTGCACCGACTGCCATGGCACACACGGCATCGAGCGGGCCCTGGCCGATAAGTCCGTGGGAGCCCGGCGTTGCGGCAATTGTCACCGGGACATCTATACCACCTATGCATCGAGCGTGCACGGGAGCGCGCTGTTGAACGAAAAGAATACCGATGTACCCGTTTGCATCGATTGCCACTCTGCCCATACCATAGAGGATGCCCGCTCGGTGGACTACCGGGACAAGGTTCCCGAGATCTGCGGCAGATGTCATGCCAACAAGGAGGTCATGAAGCGCTACGGATTGAACACCGGCGTCGTGAACTCCTATCTCGAGGATTTTCACGGCATTACCTTGAAATTCTACAAGCAGCAGAAGAACACGAATAAGGCGGAAAAACGCAAGTCCATCGCCACCTGCACCGATTGCCACGGGATTCATGATATAACCAAGGCGACCGGCACCGATGCCAGGATCGTCAAGGCAAAGCTGGCCAAACGGTGCGAGAAGTGCCATGCAGGGGCCGGCACCGAGTTCCCCGATGCCTGGCTTTCGCATTACGAGCCGAGCCTGGCGAATGCTCCGATGGTTTTTGCGATCAACCTGGTCTATAAATATTTCATACCTTTTATGCTCGTGGGCCTGATATTGCAGATTATCCTGCACATCTGGCGCTATGCCGTCAACCGATAATCGGATCAGGAAAGGAGACTCTATGAGCACGCCCGGGAACGATAGAATCAGACGATTTGGGTCAGGACGCATCGTCGAACACCAGCTGAACGCCGTTGTTTTCCTGCTCCTGGTGATAACCGGATTGTCGCAGCGCTTCCACGATTACGCTTTGGCTCAATGGATCATCTTGAAGCTGGGCGGCGTCGACACGGTCAGACTGATTCACCGCTTCACCGGCATTTTTTTCACCGTGCTCTGCTCCGTGCATATCCTTGCCGCATCCGCAGGCGTTCTCCTGAGGCGGTTCCGCCCATCAATGGTGATAACCCTGAACGATTTCAGGGATGCCATCGACAACCTGAAATATTACTTCGGAATTTCCAATCATCCGGCCCGGTGCGGGCGCTATGATTACAAGCAGAAATTCGAGTACTGGGGCGTTGTGGTAGGAGGCATGCTGATGATTGCCACGGGCCTGATCCTGTGGTTCCCGGTTGCCGCATCCCGGTATCTTCCCGGGGAGATCATCCCCGCCGCAAAAGCGGCCCACACAAACGAAGCCCTGCTGGCTTTCCTGGTTATTGTGATCTGGCACGTGTACAACTCGATCTTCAGCCCCGAGGTTTTCCCCCTGGACACCGCGATCTTCACCGGTTCCATCTCCCGGGAACGGATGGTGCATGAGCATCCGCTGGAATTGGCGGAGATGGAGGGGAAGCCGCTCGCCGAGATCCTGGATCACCATCAGGACAGCACCTATCAAATTCAGTCCCATGAATGACCCCCCCCAGGGACGAATTGTTGCAGAACCCTTTCGATTCGTCCCCCTTTTTTCCCGCGTAATCGTACTTTAGGGTTCAAATATTGGTATAATTCTTACTATGAGCACGAAGACGGGCAGTTTGCGGAAGCGAATCACCCTGACGATCCTCGCAGGGATATCCATCATCCTGCTCTCTTTCGGGATTGCCAGCTACCTCATCATCCAGAAAAACATCGAGGATTCCCTGAGCAAACGGCTTGCCCTTTCCCGCCTCATCAGAAACAATATCGACAACATCATCAAAGACAATATCAATCGCCTCTATGACATATCGCTCTCGGGAAGCGTGGACCTGAAGGACCGGACTTTCGAACCGGAAAAGGAAGCGATCAGAACCGCTTATCGTTATTCACTGTTCAGCGACGGCGTATTCCTCCTGGACAAGGGGGGGACCGTGTTCGTGAATTACCCCGAGCGCGTCCGGGAAAATACCCTCAATGTCCTGAGCATAGAACCGGTCAACCGGATGATCGCGATGGGGATACCGGTAGTCTCCAATATTTACACGCTGGATAACGGCAAGAAGATCCTCTATGTGCTGGTGCCGCTCAAGGACAGAAATGGGAGCCTGGTTGGCGTGGCGGGAGGCCAGATCGACCCGACCAATCCCACGCTGGCGCAGAAGCTGGGCCTCGCCGATATCGGCCGCGACATGTTCATCGATCTGGTGGACTCCAACGGCGTTATCATTTCATCATCCAATCCGACCCGGATCCTGACCCAATGCAACCGGAACAAGTTCTTCACCAAGATGATCGAGGCGAAACAGGAGCGGGTGGCGAGCTGCCACGTCTGCCATTTCGCGGGAAATACGGAAAACAAACAGAAAACCATGCTTGCCTTTGTGCCGCTGGAATCCTCGCCCTGGGGGATTTCCATACAGGAGCCGGAAGAAGCGGTGTTCGTCTCCACCGGGAAACTGAAAAGGACCTTTCTTGTTCTGACCATGATCTTCATTGGAACGGCGTTCCTGCTGACGATAGGCATCAACCGCAGCATCGTGAATCCGTTAAAAGAGCTTATCCGCGGGGCTGAGCGAATAGCGCGCGGCGATCTGTCCAGGCCGGTTTCCCCGCAGGGAAGCGATGAGATCGGGGCGCTGAGCGAGAGCTTCGAGGCCATGCGGAGCAAACTCATCGAATCCATGGAGAGTATAAGGGTCCATACGCTCCAGCTCGAAACACGCGTCGAGGAGCGCACCCGCCAGATCAACGAGAGCCAGAGGAGGGCGGAAGAGCTGCTGAAGAAGATCATTTCCAGCCAGGAGGAAGAACGCAAGAGGATCGCCCGTGAGCTGCACGACGGTGCGCTGCAGGAGCTTTCCGTTGCACTCATGAAAGTCGACATGTGCAGGCTCCATCCCCAGGAGATCACCATAGAGAAGGTGTCGATGATCCGCGACATTCTCGGGCAAACCATAGACGGAGTTCTCGGCATTCTTCAGAACCTGCGGCCGACGATGCTGGATGATCTCGGCCTTGCAGCCGCCATCAAATCGCTGCTCGAGGTTCACCTCGGCGAGAACGGCATCAATTATTTCATCAATACAGACGGCGTGAGCGATAAACGGTTCCGGCCCGAAGTCGAAATAACTCTTTTCCGTATAATCCAGGAAGCTATCGTGAATATTGCGCGGCACGCGCGTGCGGAAAATGTCTTCGTCCTTTTCAAGATCGAGCAACAGATTGTAAACGTGGATATCGAGGACGATGGCGAGGGGTTCGACCTGAATGAGGTATATCTCCCCGCTGCTTCCCGGGACCGCCGGGGCCTCGGCCTGATGGGAATGAGGGAACGGGTGTTCCTGATCCGGGGAAAGATCGAGATCTGTTCCATGCCGGGCCTGGGCACGAGGATCGGGATACGGATACCCCTGCAATTTACGGAGGCATGCAATGACTAAGAAAAAAGTGCTGATCGCCGACGACCATGCACTGGTGCGGGAAGGTATCTGTGCCTTCCTGAAGCTGTGCGATGATGTGGTTGTCGTTGCGGAAGCGTCAGATGGTATCGAAGCCATCGAAAAGACCGACAAGTTCCATCCGGACATTATCATTATGGACGTCAACATGCCGAAACTGGGAGGGCTGGAGGCGACCATCGAGATCAAGAAGATGCATCCCGAGGTCAAGGTGCTCGTCCTGACCCAATACGAGGACCGGGAATATATCTCCCGATTTCTGAAAGCAGGCGTTTCGGGTTATTTGCTCAAGAAGGCCGTCGGCAGCGATCTGATCACTGCTTTGAAGGCGATCGGGCGAGGTGAATTGTATCTCTACTCTTCGATCGCGTCGGAGGTTGTCGCCGGATACCTGCAGGGAGACGGGCAGGCCGAGGTGGATGAACCTTACGATAGGCTCAGCGATCGCGAGAAGCAGGTGCTCAAACTCGTGGCCGAAGGACACACCCACAAGGAAGTGGCTGATATGCTTTCTATCAGCGTCAAAACCGTTATTGCGCATCAAACGAACATGGGAGAAAAACTCGGGATACATGCCCGGGCAGGGTTGATCAAGTTCGCGATCCAGAAAGGGATCATAAAAATAGACGGTTGATGATCGGCAAGGCTGAAACAGCGCCAGGGCAGCGATATTCCGAAAAAGAGCAGCCGGCAGATCGAACGTCTGTATCTTTTCCAGGGGCTCGGGAGCAGGCATGCGGCAGACAGGCCGCCTCTACCGGTAGCCGCATTTTCGGTTGATCGGTCCGGTAACATCGCTACAGCTTCCCGTCGACCATTTCACGCATTTCCTTGCCTGCCTTGAAAAAAGGGACCTTCTTGGGCGGTACCGATACAGCTTCGCCGGTTTTGGGATTTCTTCCTTCCTTTGCCCGCCGGTGACGGATGCGAAAGCTGCCGAAGCCCCGGATCTCCACCTTGTCCTCTCGAGACAACGCGTCCTTGATGCCGTCGAGCACGGTATTCACGACTACTTCCACCTGTTTTCTCGTCAGATTCGGTTTTTTTTCCGAGATCTTGTCAACCAGCTCAGCCTTTGTCATAGCCCCCCCTCTTTCCGGTGCGATACTCATTTATAGAGATACTGCAACTGAACGGCACTGCCGCTGATGGCCTGTTGCACAACGCCTGTGATCCATGATGCCGACTCCTCCTTGAGGTAGTCGAAGAACGGTATCTTCTTTCTTTTTTCGACCACGGAGGGTCTTCCCTTGATCCCTGCCAGCCCCCCCGCGACCTGGATGCTGTCAGCCAGATCTCCCAGTTGATCGACCAGTTTCAGCCCCAATGCCTGCTGTCCCGTAAAGATGCGCCCGTCGGCGATGGCTCGCACGTCGGGTTCAGGCAGACCGCGCCCCTCGGCGACCGCTTTTATGAACTGGCTGTGCACGTCGTCGATCACGTCCTGGAGCAGCTTCAGCTCCTCGGGTCTCATTTCACGATAGGGAGAGGCAAGGTCCTTGTACTCGCCGGCCTTGATGACCATGCCCTTCACCCC
>MHEA01000246.1:9093-9826 GCA_001805085.1 Nitrospirae bacterium GWC2_57_9 | reverse complement strand
CTCTTCTGATTCCATCTTCGCCATATAGAAGTCAACAGCATCGTTCGCAGATCCGAGGAATTCGACTACGCCTCTATCCATTACCACGGCCTTCGAACAAAGCATCTGGATATCGCGCATTGAATGCGAGACGAGGATTACTGTGGCCTTGCTCCTCAGCTCATTCATCTTCTCCGCGCACTTCTGCCGGAACCGGAAGTCGCCCACTGCCAGCGCCTCATCGACGATGAGAACATCCGGATCGACGTGCACGGCGGATGCAAAGGCAAGTCTCACATACATGCCGCTCGAATAGGTTTTGACCGGCTGTCCAATGAAATCCCCGATATCGGCGAAAGAAATGATATCATCCAGCTTTGCATCGATTTCATTTCTGGTGTATCCCATTATTGTGCCGCTGAAATAGATATTTTCTATGCCGGTCAATTCAGGATTGAAACCGGCGCCGAGTTCCAGAAGGGATGATATGCGTCCATTTACAGATACAGTCCCGCTGCTGGGGGTAAGAACGCCTGTTATGAGCTTCAGCAGGGTGGACTTGCCCGACCCGTTCCTGCCGATGATCCCGACGGTTTCGCCCTTTCTCACCTGCAGGTTGATCCCCTTTAAGGCATAGAAGTCCCGGTGATATTTTTTTCTGAAGGGATGGAGAGACTCCTTCAGCCGGTCCACGGGGTTGTCATAGAGCTTATAGCTCTTTGACAGATTTTCTACCTGAATGGCGAAGTCATGC
>MHEA01000246.1:4831-9084 GCA_001805085.1 Nitrospirae bacterium GWC2_57_9 | reverse complement strand
GAGCACATCCGCAAAGTGAGGCTTTAACCTTCGGAACAGCAGCGCTCCGAATATAAAAATCATACCGGTCACAGACCAGAAGTAAATGGTCAGGGCATAGCGTTCCCAGAACCAGACATTATTGATCAGGCTGTCTCGGTATCCATCTATGATGTAATAAACAGGATTCAGTTTGATCAACGTGCGGTACCGGTCAGGGAGCATCTTGGCGTTCCAGAAGATAGGCGTCAGCCAGAAGCAGAACTGAAGAAGGATGCTCACGATCGGCCCTATATCTTTCAAGAAGACGACCAGGGAGGAGGTTATCCAGGAGATCCCCAATACGAGAACGATAGCAGCAAAAAGATAATAAAGGACCTGAATGGTATGAAGATGCGGCATGTAGCCGTAAAAAGCAAACATCAAGAACAGGAAGACCACAAAAAACAGATGGATGATCAGGGCGGACAATATTTTTATGATGGGGAGGATGCCGATCCGGAACGGAACTTTCTTGACCAGATAGCTTTTGCCTGTTATCGAACTGGTTGCAGAGGATATGCTGTCGTTTAGGAAGAACCAGGGAATCATCCCAGAAACAAGCCAGAGAATAAAAGGAAAATTTGCAACAGGCGTAGATTTGAAGCCCAAAGCAAAAACGAACCAGAAGATGAAGAGGGTTATCAGTGGCTGGAGAAACGCCCAAATAAGCCCCAGGTAAGATCCCAGATACCTCGACTTGAAATCATGCTTGGTCAGTTCATAGACGATTCCCCTGCTCTTTACAAAATCTCTCAGAAAATAATAGAACTTGACCAAAATTTGAGAAACCTTTTTCAGCATTGCTGTAACAACAACCTCCCATCAAATGACTCATAGATAATAAGCCTGGCCCTGTCAGTTCATACGGTCTTTCATAATGGCTGACAGGGGAAAGATGTTCAACGGTGCGAGACTACATGCCTCTTCCCGCCAAGCATCGGTAGTATCACCAATCCAGGGATCCCCTGCCACGTCTGACGATTTTTCAAATAGGGGCCACGATATCCCGGGAAGGCGGAGAGGGCGTAAAATTCATCCGGTCATGCCGAACCAGTTCTGGAGGATTCAAGAACTAACGTTTTATAACATAAAGGATTTTTTAGGTCAATAAAATAATACCTTTGGCATAATTAACGTTATTAGCAACAAAAAAGCCTATAGCTCGATCCGAGCTATAGGCTTTAAAAAATGGTCGGGGCGAGCCGATTTGAACGGCCGACCACTCGCACCCCAAGCGAGTACGCTACCAGGCTGCGCCACGCCCCGATATAATGACGACTGATATTACTTCATTCCCGCCAAAAGTGCAATCACGGATTGAATGATTGAAATTTTCGTTCCTTTTACTTCAGGATGTCCAGGATCTCCCGCAGTTCCTTCTTCGCGGCCTCGATAACCGCTTGCCTGTCCGGTTCTCCCCGGCCATTCAGCTTCTTTCTGGCCCCGGAGATCGTAAAGCCTTCTTTATACAGCAGGTTCTTTATTTCAAGGATCGTGTCGAGATCCTTTTTCTTATACAACCGCTGCTTGGAATTTCCTTTGTCCGGCTTTATCTGGGGAAACTCGGTTTCCCAGTATCGTAGCACATAGGGCTCGAGACCGGTTATGCGGCTCACTTCACCGATGCGGTAAAAGAGCTTACTCGGTTTTGGGGGATTCGATGACATGCTCTTTGAAGATCATGCTCGGTCTGAAACTGACGACCCTGCGGGGAGTTATCTCTATCTCCTGGCCCGTCTTGGGATTGCGGCCTTTCCGCGAGTTCTTTTTGCGCACTACGAAGTTCCCGAACCCGGAAAGCTTGACCGTTTCACCCTGTTTCAATGTGTCTTTGATTAAATCCAGAATCATCTCAACGAGCTCTTCTGCGTCCTGTTTGGGCAGTCCGACTTTATCAAAAACTTCAGAGATGATATCTGCCTTGGTCATAGACACCTCCTGTACGGTGCATACTATAGAGCATACAAACTTCGAAGTCAAGGTAAAATTATGCTATATCTCTGAAAATTATACGATATATTTATATGAGGAAAGGCGCCCTATCTTATTTGACAAGAGGCTTCATTACAGATACCATAAGAAAGATTTTGCAGCTTTTGTATCAGGCCGCCCGGCACGGTGCCCGGCCCTTACCTTATTCTTCAAGAAAGCTGATTCCTGTGGTCAAAACGGTAAAATTCGCGGTCCTTCTCTTCTGGCTGGTCATGCTCGGCCTGCTGATCGAACGCACCTATCTCCGTCCCGCCGCCGTAATCGCTCTCGATGCGAGCACAACCGAAGGCATAAGGACCGGGGACGAATGGTTCGGCATCTATCAGCAGGGCAGGAAGATCGGACATGCTCATACCCGGGTCCTGGCGCAACCGGAGACATACCATTTGACGCAAGAAATGGAACTGGACCTGCTGGTCCTCGGGTCGGTGCAGCGGATCAGGACCGTAATCAACAGCTATACCACCAGGAATTTTTTGCTCAAATATTTCGATTTCGCGTTGACATCGGACAACAGTTCCATGGAGATCAAGGGCGCTGTCGTGCGGAGCAAGCTGATCCTGGACATCACGAGCGGCGGGCAGACACGGACGGAACGGATAACGCTGAAAGACCCGCCGTACCTGTCGTTGAACATCAAACCGGCCATTGTTCTGCTCGGGCTCGAACCCGGGAAGAAATACCGGTTCCCGCTGTTCAATCCGGCGACGATGAGCTCCGAGGAAGCATCGGTCACCGTCGAATCCCGCGAACGGATCAAGGTCGGCGATAGGTCGCAGAACGTCTATAAGTTGAAGGAGACCTTTCAGGGACTGGAAGCCTACTCGTGGATGACCGAGGAGGGCGATACGCTCAAGGAGGAAAGCCCCCTGGGGTATGTCCTTTTGAAGGAAAGCATGACCGAGGCCATGAAGCGCGACAAGAAGGGGCCTGCCTTGGACATCATGTCCCTGGTCATGATCCCTGCGGACCGTATAGAGAACGCGGCCGGGACCCGGTATTTGAAAGCGAAGTTCTCGTCAGTTCCCCTTCAGGGCTTCGAGCTGCACGGCGGCCGGCAAATCCTGTCAGGCGCCGGGATAGAGGTCCGGGTGCCCGAGACCGCGGGTTCCTATTCCCTTCCCTATCCCGGCAAAGACCACGCTGATTCGCTCGTGGCCTCCGCTTTGATCCAGAGCGATGACAGGAAGATCAGGGAGCAGGCGGCAAAGGTACTGGCCGGCGAGACGAATGCCCGCGAGGCGGCTAGAAAGCTTAACCAATGGGTCTATAATACGATCCGGAAGCAGCCGGTCGTCAGTATTCCGAGCGCGCTTGACGTGCTGAACCAGCGGGTCGGCGATTGCAACGAGCACACCGTGCTGTACACGGCGCTTGCCCGCGCCGCCGGCATACCCACCCGCATGGCGGCAGGCATCGTATACATGCGTGACGGCTTCTATTACCATGCATGGCCCGAGGTCTGGCTGAGCGAATGGACGGCCATAGACCCGACGTTCAACCAGTTCCCCGCCGATGCTACCCATATCCGGTTCATAACAGGCAACCTGGACCGGCAGGCGGACATTCTCAGGCTCGTGGGAAAATTGAAGGTGGAGGTCCTGGAATACAAATAGTAAAAGAAAATTCCAAACTACAAATAGCAATTTCCAAATAATATCCAAATTCGAAATTCCAATCATGTAAACTTCGTGCTTAGTGCTTGTAATTTGTTTGGGATTTGTTGCTTGCAATTTGATCATTGCCTTTATAATTATGATAAAACTCATCAATCTCACCAAACGATACGGCAAACTGACCGCGGTCAACGGGATCAACCTGGAAGTCGAACAGGGCCAGGTCTTCGGTTTCCTGGGACCGAACGGAGCCGGCAAGACAACGACCATAAAGATGATAGCCGGCCTGCTCCAGCCCACCAGCGGCAGCGCTATCATCGACGGGCATGATGTCCAGCAAGAGCCGCTGAAGGCGAAGTTCATCACCGGTTTCATCCCCGACCGGCCCTACCTCTATGAGAAGCTTACGGCCACGGAGTTCATGCGCTTCGTTTCGAAGTTGTACGGCATGGAGGATCCAAAGCACCGGATCGCGGAACTGCTCGACCTGTTCGGACTGAACGACTGGGCTGACGAAATCGTGGAAAATTTCTCCCATGGCATGAAACAGCGGCTTGTCATGGCCTCCGCCCTGCTCCATGAGCCCCGGGTGCTGGTTGTGGATGAGCCCATGGTAGGTCTCGA
>MHEA01000246.1:4600-4787 GCA_001805085.1 Nitrospirae bacterium GWC2_57_9 | reverse complement strand
CTTCACGGGGAGTCACGGTATTCATGTCTACCCATACCCTGGAGATCGTGGAGCAAATGTGCAGCCGGGTGGCCATCATCAACAAGGGCCGGATCATCGCCGAGGGCAGTGTCGAGGATCTGGGCCGGATGGCGAGCATGCCCGACAGCCACCTGGAACCGATCTTCCTCAGGCTGACCGGGGGAGA
>MHEA01000246.1:0-4569 GCA_001805085.1 Nitrospirae bacterium GWC2_57_9 | reverse complement strand
GTAAATCCATATCGAAGAACAAAAGTTTACAAATCTCTGACACTGATAAAAGCCGATAACGGCTATGAAAGAGAACCGAATAATCCTGTTGTCTCAAATAAATTGCCGGTTCCGGCTTGTCCGGTAAGGAACCCATAATGCTCTTACTCCTCACCCCCCGGTATAACGCCATCAGGAACAGGTTCAACCGCCTTGCTCCCGGCGATGGAATGAAGACGGTCCTGCTCGGGCTCCTGGGACTGGCCTTCTGGGCTCTCCTGTACGGCATATCGTTCAAGGTGCTTTCCTATTTCAGGACCATCGAGGGCCTCGGCGACCTGCTGGCGATCCGCCTTCTCTCCATGATCCTCCTCACGTTCTTTTCGATCCTGCTCTTCAGCAACATCGTTACCGCCCTGTCCACCTTCTACCTGTCGGGCGAACTGGACATTCTCCTGTCGTCGCCGGTCCGCGTCGAACAGATCTACCGCGCCAAGTTTGCCGAAACGATCCTCGACTCCTCCTGGATGACCATCATCTATGGCCTGCCCGTTTTTCTCGCCTATGGGACCGTCTTCAAGGCGTCCTCTTCCTATTATCTGGGGTTCGTTCTCACGATCATTCCCTTTTTGATCGTTCCCGCCTCGCTCGGCATCATGGTGACCATGCTGCTCGTCAATGCCTTCCCTGCGCGGCGCGCCAAGGACATCCTTGTCCTCCTGGGCCTGCTTTTCTTCGTCGTCCTCTACATCCTGTTCCGCATGCTCAGGCCGGAAAAACTGGTAGACCCCGACACCTTCCCCACGCTCGTGCAGTATCTCACGGCCATGCGGGCCCCCGTTTCCCCGCTCATGCCGAGTACCTGGGCCGCTGATGCGCTTGCATCGCTGCTCCGTTCCGTCCGGGGCGAATGGCTGTTCCCCGTTCTCATGCTCTGGAGCACGGCAGGCGCGGGCATCGTGATCGGAGAATGGGTCTGCTCGCGGATCTACTACCCGGGATGGTCCCGTTCGCAGGAAGGGAGGAAGGCGGCGATCTCCCGTTCCCGTGCCGCCGACCTCGTCTTCACGCTCCTCTCGCGGCCCTTCGGCGTGAAAATGCGCGCGATCGTGCTGAAGGACATCAAGCTCTTCTTTCGCGATACGACGCAATGGTCCCAGCTTTTCCTGCTGTTCGCGCTCATGGTCGTCTACATCTACAGCTTCAAACTGCTGCCGCTCGAGCGCGCGGCCATGCCGAGCTTCTATCTTCAGAACCTGATCTCCTTTCTGAACCTGGGGATGGTGGGCTTCGTGACCACGGCCGTTGCCGTCCGGTTCGTGTTTCCGGCGGTAAGCCTCGAAGGGGCATCCTTCTGGATCATCCGCTCGGCGCCGCTTTCGCTCAGGGATTTCCTTTGGGCAAAGTTCTGGAGCAGCCTGCTTCCCCTCCTCATTCTGGCCGAACTGCTGATCATTCTGTCCAACATGCTGCTCAAAGTCACCCCCTTCATGATGGCGCTCGGCATCGTCACTGTCTTTTGCATGACCTTCGGCATCACCTCCCTGGGCATCGGCCTTGGCGCAGTGTTCCCCCGCTTCAAATATGAGAACGTAGCCCAGATCCCGACCGGCTTCGGAGGGATCGTCTATATGCTGACCGCGATGCTCTTCATCGGCGTGGTCATCGTTCTCGAGGCCTGGCCGGTATACCGTATTTTTACGTCCCAGACCTTCGGCAGTGGGATCCCGCTCTCGGGGTGGGGGCTGATCGTGCTATCCTCTGTTCTGGTCCTGGCCGTTAACGTCCTCGCGCTCGTGCTGCCTATGAAAATCGGGCTGAAAAGGCTGAAAAACAGGGAAGTCCAGTAATCTGCGATAACCACAATATGTTGTATGTTCACATAAAAACAACACTTTACCTTGTAATTTTTCCCTTTACAAACCCCGTTTCCTGTGATATAAACCCCCTAACTAAAAGCGTACTTTTCCCCCCGTTCAGCAGGTCGTAATTCTCGCACTCAATCTCTTTTTCTCTGGGAGGCCTATGCAGCTCAAGACCCTCGAAATGATCGGCTTCAAATCCTTCGGCGACAAGACGGTCATTACCTTTCAGCCCGGCGTAACTGCCGTGGTAGGCCCCAATGGTTGCGGCAAGAGCAATATCTCCGACGCCATCCGCTGGGTACTGGGCGAGCAGAGCGCAAAACATCTCCGCGGCGACAAGATGGAAGATGTTATCTTCAACGGAAGCGAGAACAGGAAACCCCTGGGTATGGCCGAAGTTACGTTGAGGCTTTCCAATACCGGCCACGCATTGGCAGCTTCCTCGGAATTCGGACATTACGAGGAGATCGAGATAACCCGCCGCCTTTACCGCTCGGGTGAAAGTGAATATCTCATCAACCGGATCCCCTGCCGTTTGAAGGACATCCGGGACCTCATGATGGATGCCGGCGTGGGCGCCCGTATCCATGCCATCATCGAACAGGAAAAAGTGGACAACATCCTTTCCTCGAAGCCGCAGGACCGGCGTTTCCTGTTCGAGGAAGTGGCAGGCGTGATGAAGTACAAGGCCCGGCGCCAGGAAGCCATGTCCAAACTCGAATCGACCCAGCAGAACCAGCTCCGGGTGAACGACATCATCATCGAGGTCAAGCGGCAGGTCAATTCACTGGACCGTCAGGCAAAGAAGGCCGAGCGGTACCAGAAGCTCCGCGCGGAGATGAAGGACCTGGACTTCCGGCTTGCTTCCGTGGAATACGCCAACCTGGGCGCAGAATGGACAGCCTCCTCGGAAGAGTTCCAGAAGCTCGAGGACGAACTTACCGGGTTTCATGCGGACCTCGGCAGGATCGAATCCACCATTGAAGAAACGAGAACGGATACCCTCTCCGCCGAGCACGAACTGTCATCGCTCAGGAACAGGATCCATGAGACCGAAACCGCGCTGAGCCGGGCCGAGCACCGGGTGGAAATGTCCAGGAGCCAGATCGCAGCCCTGGGCGAGCAGCAGAGCCGGGACCTGGCGGACCGCGAGTATCTGACCCAGGAGACGGTGCGCGTTGCCGAGCAGAAGACGCGCCACGAGGAAGAGACGAGGACGCTGGAGGCCGCGATCAATGAGAAGAACGGACTTCTCGGCGACCGGAACTCCCATTTGGAATCTATCAGCCGTGACCTCCGGGAAAAGGAACAGTCCCTTGACGAGGCCCGGACCGGGATCATGAACGCGCTCGCTGCTTCCGCGGGCGAGAAATCGAAGATAGCCAACCTGCAGTCGCGGATCGCGCAGGTCGACGAACTGGACGGCAAAGGGCTTTCAGAAAAGCAGGAACTGGAGAAAAAACTGCTCGAACTCGCGGTGCTGCTCGAGGACCGGGAGCGGGACCTGGCGGAACTGGTATCCCGCAGAAACGCAGCACAGGAAGAGCGAAGGAACGTTGCCGCCCGCCTGGAACAATCCCTGATCAGGAAGAAAACGCTCGAGGCAACGCTGACCGAGACGAGGAACAGGCTGGCCGGGCAGAGCTCGCGGCTCCGGTCATTGCTCGAGCTGGAACAGAGCCTCGAGGGCTACCAGAAGGGCGTACGGACCGTCATGTCCGCGCGCAAGGAGGCTTCCGAACGAGACAGCCTCGGCACGATCCACGGTCTTGTCGCTGATATGATCGAGACAGAACCCCGTTATGAGACTGCCATCGAAGCCGTTCTCGGCGACCGCCTTCAGTCCGTCGTGGTCGATTCCCAGACCGATTCGCTCAAGGCGATCGATTATCTGAAGACGCGCAGCGGCGGCAGGAGCACCTTCATCCCCCGAACACCGCGCGAAATGAGATCCGAGCCTTTCGTGAAGAACGGACATGCCGGCGTCATCGGCTCGGCCCTGAGCGTGGTGCACTGCAAGGACGATTATACCAACGTGGCCCAGTACCTGCTGGGCGACGTCGTGCTCGTCGACACCATGGATACGGCCCTCTACCTCTGGAACAAGAACGGTTTTGATAAGACCGTGGTCACGCTTTCCGGCGAGATCGTCGATCCTTGCGGTGTGGTGACCGGCGGAGCGGTCGAGGCAAGCGGCAGCGGCATGCTGACGAAGCGGCGAGAGATCAAGGCCCTCGAGCACGAGGTCACGGAACTGAACGGGACCCTGGCCGGGCTCGAGGCGGACCTGTCGCTTGTCGATGCGGCGATCGAGTCCGACACGAGGATCGAGGCGGATCTTTCGCAGCAGGTCCATCGCAGCGAGATCGAGCTCGTCAACCGGGAAAAGGACAACGCCGCCCTGCGCGAGGAGATCGGACGGTCCTCGGAGCGCGTCAGGACCCTTGAGGGGGAGGCTTCGTCCCGGGCATCGCTCAGGAACGAATTGAACACAGGCATCGAACAGGCAATGGAAGTGCTGCGGGGGCTCGAGGCAGGCCATAGCAATGCCCAGGCGAACATCGAGTCGCTCCAGGCAGAGCTTTCGGCCAGAAAAGAAGAGCTGGAAACAGCCCGCACCGCCATAACCGAGCTCCGGATGGAGATAACCGCCCTGCAGGAGAAGCAAGCGGCGGCCGTCAGGAACATGGCCGAACTCGTGAAAACCGAAAGCGAGCTCCGGGAA
>MHEA01000245.1:8094-9876 GCA_001805085.1 Nitrospirae bacterium GWC2_57_9 | reverse complement strand
CCTGCTCAGGTACGCGGACAGGATCGGACCGGCGGAGATCGCAACGAAACTGCAAGGCTTTGCAAAAAAATACGGGGACCGGTACCTTCCTCCGGCCTCGCTCATTTCAATGGCAGGGAGTGGAAAAAGATTCTATGAGTAACGGTCTTCCGCCCGTCCCCCCGATACCAATGAACCGTTGCGCCCCCCGCTCGTTCAGGGCCGCTGCCGTGCTGGTCCTGGCAGCCTTCATTCTGACGGCCTCCGGCTGCGGCTACCTCAGTTTCTATACCCGGCAGACAACCTGGCGGAAGGCGTTCGAGAACCAGCCCCGCATGTCGCTGATCCAGCGCTTTGCTCCCGGCGATCTCCTGCTGATCAACGGCCGGATCAACAACTTTGAACAGGGCCGGGGACCGCTGCTGCTGGCCGCGGTCAGCAGCCAGTACCGGGAGAACGAGATCGTGGCGCTCACGGTCATTCGGGATCCTTTCGAAGGGTATAACCTGTTCCTGGCCCCCGGAGATTACGGGTTCTTCGTGTTCGCCGATGTGAACGGGAACAGCCTGTTCGAGCGCAATGAACTGGTGGGACAAACGTCCATGCTGGTCACGGCGGCGAAGGGGAATGCGAACAACGTGACCGAAGGCCCGGCGATATCGGTGGACTACCGCAACACGGGCAAGACCGTCTTTCGGGTCCGCGTCAAGGTGCGGGCGGCGGATTATATCTATTCTTCGCTGGACGACGAGTTTTTCGACCCCCGCTACGGGAACGCGGGCCTGTACAATCCGGCAGGTCTGATGGCCCACACCCAGGGGTTCCTGTTCGGGCTCGAGGATTACGACGAGCGAAAGACGATGGTAATCTTCGTGCACGGGATAGCAGGCACGCCCAGGGACTGGAAGTTCTTCGTGGAGGGGATGGACCGGGCACGGTTCCAGCCTTTTTTCCTCTATTATCCCTCGGGGATGCCGCTGGAAAAGATAGGGTCCCTGCTCGCCCAGTTCATCGACTCCGTTGACAAGGGCACCGGCACAGGCAGGCAGAACATCGTGCTGGCCGCGCACAGCATGGGCGGCCTTGTCTCGCTGTCTGCCATCGAAAAACTGACCGCCGAAGGGTTCCCCTCCTCCCTCAGGCTCTACTGTTCCTTTTCAACGCCCTATGGCGGCGATCCGGCAGCCCGGGCAGGGGTGGAGAACGCTCCGGCCGTCGTTCCCGTCTGGCGCGATATCGCCGCGGGCAGCGAATTCCTCCGGAAGGTCCAGGCGCAACGCTTCCCCGCTTCGCTCCCCTTCCATCTGTTCTTCAGCTACAATGATCCGTCATCGCTCAAACTCGGAGAATCCAGCGACGGCTCGGTGACGCTCAGTTCCCAGCTTGTACCCGTAGTCCAGGACTGGGCAATCAAGGTCATCGGCTTCAACGATTCGCATACGGGCATTCTGAACAGTGAAGCGGCGCGCGCATCCTTTCTGCGCCTGCTCGAAAACGCGGCGCCGACGGCCGCGCCTGCTGTGGAGGAACCGGTGAGTGCAGGCAACACCTCCGCGCCGGCTGAGGAGCCGGTCAATTCAGACGATGCCCCCGCACCGCTGGAAGTAAACCCGTGATTCGTGAAAAAACAGTAAAAGAGTGATTTAACCCCAGAGCCGGACAGGACCCAGCGTGGAAAAAGCGGCATTCTCTAGCGGTACCGGTTCCTTTTTCTGATCATCTCCATGGCTTTGCCGCCGTCGCGCTTGAGCCAGACGAGGCAGAACAACGCCGACAGGGAAACAACGGAAGCAAGCGCGAAAT
>MHEA01000245.1:1524-8035 GCA_001805085.1 Nitrospirae bacterium GWC2_57_9 | reverse complement strand
ATGAACACCCTCGAAAGCACTTCCCGGAAAAGCTGCAGTTTCCTGAAGCATTTCCCCGCCTCATCGGACCTTCCCATCTTTTCATAGAGCGAACCCATATTGAACCAGAGCATATTATTAGAGGCGTCGTTCTCTGCTGCCCGCTCGTAGTAGAGAAGCGCGCGTTGGGGGTCGGTTCCTTCGAGCTGCCCTGCCAGGCGCGCCCAGAGCGTGAACCGGTTGCCGGACCTGGCGTAATGGGCTTCCGCCTCGCCGGCCCTGCCCGTCTCCTCGAGAATGACGGCCTTCAGGAACTGGCCGCGCTGGAAATCGGGATGGATCGCAAGGAGTTCGTCGATGGCCTTCTCGGCCGCCTGGTAGTCCTTCTTTTCATAATGCGCGATCGTGGTATCGAATAATCTTCCGATGGACTGCACAATATCCCCCTTCGAATATGCCTCAGGCCGATGCCGGGCCTTGACCGCAAAAGTAGTATTCCTGGAAAACGATATCGAAAAAAAAGTGCAAGGAGAGCGGAGGAAGCAGCCCCATCTTTTTTTCCGTCCGACCGGACGGATCACCAGACCGGCTTTCAGGAATGGCAGGTGGTAACGGGCAGATGAATGGAATCGGCGAAAATATCCTTTGATTCCTTCTTATAATATGGGCACTTCTCCTCACGGCATCCGTGAGGATGTTTGGACTCATGTCTGCAGATAAGCGGTGCTTTGGCAAGGGGGAGCACAATGCCGAACCGTTCGGAGAATATAGAGACAGCGGTGTCGAGGGCCGTGCGTACATATGCTTTGCAGCAGCTGGGGCCGGTCAATTCGGCTATGGCCTGCGAGACCCTGATGACCGCCTCCATCACGATCTTCTGTTCTGAATCGGAGCCGCAGCGGGCTGCCAGGAAGACCGAGAAACAGGCGCCCATGGCAGGAGCAATGCCGCAAACGCCGGTCAAGCCGCAATAACCGCTTATGGCCTGCCTGGCCGTCCGGGTGAGAACCTCCCTTACGTCCTGGTCCGTGATCTTCGCATAAGGAGAGTTCCTGAGGGCCGCTGCCAGCGCACCTGCGGCAATGAGGGCATGTTCGCACCCGAGCATGGGAAGGGAGGGGTGGTTCATCAGCTGTTCGGCAATGAGGACCGGGTCCTTCTCGGCAGAGGAAAGGATAGTATTCTCTATCATCTGCAGCAGGTCCCCGGCATGGCAGGAATCGCAGATAAAATGTCCGCCCGGGCATTTGACGTGCGCTGCCGAGGATCTGCCGCAATAGGTGCAGGCGAGGTCCTCCGCAGCCTTCAAATATTCAAGCGGGGAGCCGCAGACCATGCAATTTTCTGTTTTCGGAGCAGTTGCCATGATCGACAGTATACCCGTTTACCGGAATGGAGACAAGGGGTTTGCAGGGCTGCTCACGCTTCGGACCGCAGTTTGAACCTGCGGTTTATCTCCTCCCTTAAATGACAAGCTGCGGAGGACAGCTCCCTGCAGGCAGGCGCCAGGGAAGGATAGCGGGAAGCAAGGTGGTCCAAGGCAAGCACGCATATGGCCGCTGATTTCGCTGCCACGGCGGCTGAGTTCTTTCCGTCGACGGCGATCTCGTCTGCCTTACCGGTCCGCCATCCCAGTGCCCGGAAGACCTTGGCCGGGATAATGGTATGGTGCCAGGCAAGATCGGACAGGTATCCCCGCGCTTCCCTCTCGACCGCCCGATCAACACTCTGCAGCAACCGCCGCACGGCCTCGGTAAAGTCTCCGGATTGCCGATAGAGAGGATCATCCCGCATGCTTTCGGAGTTGCCGGCTATTTCCGGGGATGAAGATCCCCCGGCGATCTCGTCGACGTCTACCCCTGCGTCCCGTGCCTTCTGCTTTATCATTTGCTCGGTTTCCCGAAAGGAGGCACGGAGGGCCTCAAGGACAGTGGCGGGATCCCCGTCCCCGGCCGCCCCGGGCTTCAACAAGGGATGGCGCTGCAGATTACGGAACACGGCGCATTCCGCCGTCACATGGCAGCGTTCGCAGCGGTAATCGCAGGCATTATAAGGAAGTCTTTGCACCGGAAAGCGCCTCCCTTACGACCCGTTTTATTCTTATTATTATATAAATCATTATTGGGGAATTATAACTGATAGCGCCGCTTTTGGCAATGGGCGGGCATCGCAGGGTTCCGGCAGTCATTTCTTCCGCAATAAGAACGCATGCGCCGAAAGCCCTGCTCCGAAGGAAAGCATTACGCACCATTCCCCGGGACCGACGCCCTGGCGGTCGACCTCCTGCAGCACGAACATGACCGTGGGCGAAGACATGTTCCCGTATTCCGCCAGCACCCGGCGTGCCGCTGCCACCTGGTTCTCCGGCAACCCCAGTTCATCGCGCACGGCATTGATGATCTTCTCCCCCCCGCTGTGGACCGCCCAGTGGGCGATCTCGTTTACCGCAAGTCCGCGCGGGGCCAGCAGGTCCTGCACGACCCCGGCGGCCGCCTTCGCGACGAGGCCCGGCAGTTTGAGCGAAAGCTGATTATGCAGCTGGCCGTTCTTATGAACATACCGGATCGATTCGCGCTGCTCGGGCACGTACCGGCTGGCCGAAGAGACCAGTTCGTACCCTTCCGGTCGTGACCAGATCACGGCCGCGGCCGCTCCGTCGGCGAAGAGCGTGTTCGAGAGCAGGAGACTGACGTCGTTGTCCATCTGGAAGGTCGCCGTGCAGATCTCGACGGATACGCTCAGGACGGGGCCGCCGCCGTTTCGTTTGAGCAGCGATTCGGCTATTTCCAGGTTCGGGATAGCGCCCCCGCAGCCGCTCCCCACCAGGTCGTACACATGGCTGGTCTTCGGCAGCCCGAGCTTCTCGATCAGATAGGTGGAAATGCCGGGACAGATATAACCGGTGCAGGTGTTCACCACAAGCCCTTGCACTTCCTCAATGCTCACCCCTGCCTGCTTCAGCGCCTGATCGATGGCGCCGGACGAGAGCTCGACCGCCCAGTGCGTGAACCGTGCCATGCGGGCGTCGAGATCCTCTTCGATGAGTACCTCAGGCCGGTCGACCGCGAAACAGCGGCGCCTGATGCTCGGATGGCCGAGGAGGCTCTTGATCAGGGAGAGGCTTCGCGACGAGAGGCGTCCTTTGTAGTAATGCTGGATCACCCTGTCCGTCTCGGATTGGTCAAGGCTGCAGGGCGGCACGGCCACTGCCATGGATCCTATATGGGCAGACTGGTTGTTCATTTCGAAAGGCTCCTGTCATGATACCGCAAAGAAAGACCGGCCCCTACGCGTTCATGCCGAGCATCCGCAGACCGCTCCTGATCCGGCGGGTGTAACGCCAGAGGGGAGCGCGCAGTCCCAATCCATACCCGATCCTGTTGATGAGCGGCAGATAGGGGAGGTTGAAGGTATCAACGCTCATGAAGTGCATATTCCTGCTTACCCGGTCCCGGACACGTTCGCGGAGCCAGGACGGATCAAGCCCGGGGGAAACATAAAAAACAGGTTCCAGCATGTACCCGGGAGGAACGGAAAGAACTCCCTGCTGCCGCGCGATGGTTTCGAGCTCCGTCCCGGGATAGATACGGATGCCGATATTGAAAAAAGCGGCATCGCCGGGACGGATCTCTCGTTCCGCGAACCGCAGGGTCTCCAGCACCGTCTTCTCCGTTTCACCCGGGCCACCCAGCAGGAAGATCCAGACACAGGGCAGCCGGTGTGCGCGCACGATCGTCGAGGCCCGATGGACGTCCGCGGCGGTAAATCCCTTCCGCAGGCCCTGCAGAACCTCGTCGGAAGCGCTCTCCACGGTCAGCCCGATTCCCACAAATCCCGCGCGCTCCATTGCGGTCACCAGCTCATGGGTGAAAAAGGACGGATTCAGCTCGACGCTCTGAAAACGCGCCCCAATCCCCGCCCGGATCACAGAATCGCACACGGCCAGGGCATGATCAAGTGGGGCATTGAACACATTGTCCACGAACTCGATGTCGAACAGTCCCGAGAAGGTGAGGGCTCGTGCAGCTTCTGCAACCGCTTCGGGTTCCGCAAGCCGGTACGTCTCCCCTTCGATCTTCCGATAGGTGCAATACACACACCCGAACTGGCACCCCAGTTTGGTCTGGATCGGGATGGTCGCCATCCGGGAGCGATAGGACCGGAGGTTGAGCCATTTGGAGTACGAGGGAAGCTGGACAGAGAGGGCCTTTACCGGGACCGCAGGATTCGCTCTGAAAATGCCCTGTGTCAAACCGGCAACGCCGGGAATGTCATCAAAGGGCTTTCCTGCCTCGATCCGTTGGAGAATGCGGCAAAACGGCGCTTCCCCTTCCCCGATCACGGTGTACGAAAGACCGAGATATCGGAGCATGGCCTGGGGCATGACGGCACAGGCCGCCCCGCCCATGATGAGCGGCGCATCGGAAAAGTCCCTGATCAGCGCGATCAATTCGCGCAGCTCCCTTAAAAAGAACTGCGTGCCCGTCATGTCGTTGTTGTCGATGTTCCTGACCGAAAGACCGATCGCGTCATAGGCCGTCTTTCGGAGACGACCCTTGACCAGCCGCAAGGGGTCTGCGCTGAACATCAGGTCGAGCAGGGTCACGGTATGCCCCGCCCGTTCGGCCGCTTCCGCGACCAGGCACGCGCCTGACGGAAGGACCGGCATGGGAGAGGCTGCCTGGTTCGTGCTGATGATAAGGACGTTCATAGGCATAGGGGGCGGCGCAAGAGGTCTTTCTTTAATAATAATGACGGTCTTGACGGTGTCAAGGCGTGCAACAGCGCAATAATGTACTTGCTTGACTTTTTATCGTCATCCGAATATGCTGATAGCGTCATTGCTCATGCTTTCGTCCGCTTTTATTCCACAGCAAGTATTCCTCGAGCTCGCTCAGCATCTTCGCAAGGACGGACCAGTGAACAGAACCATCATTATAGTTTTCCTTTGCCTTTTCGCTCCGGCCATCCCAGCCCACGAAACGGCCGTGACGAGCGCCGAGATCGCTCTTGAAGAGAAGCTGGGTCAATTCCTGCCCCCCGACGCCGTTTTCCTCGACGAGACGGGTAAAAGCCTGAACCTGAAGCAGCGGATCGACAAGCCGACCATTATCGCGCCCGTCTATCTCGGGTGCGTGCACGAGTGCCCCATGCTGCTGACCGGCCTGGCCCGCGCTCTGGGAAAGATAGAATTTCTGACGCCTGGCAGTGATTTCCAGGTGATAACGCTCAGCTTCGATGACAAGGACACGCCCGCAATAGCCCGGGACAAAAAAGTGAACTATCTGAAGGCCGTGGGCAGTCCCTTCCCCGAAACTGCCTGGACCTTTCTGACCGGGGATAGGGCAAATATCAGGAAGTTCACCGATTCCATCGGTTTCCGGTTCCAGCGGGACAGCGAACACGACTTCTCCCATCCGATCACGCTCGTCGTGATCGCTCCCGGCGGCAAGATCGTGCGCTACCTGGAGGGCGTCACCTTCCTGCCTTTTGAGATAACCATGGCCCTGACGGAAGCATCGGAAGGCAAGATCGGTTCTCCCGCGCGCAAGGCGCTTATGTACTGCTTCAGCTACGATCCCCGCGAAAAGACCTATGTGTTCAATATCCTGAAGGTGACCGGGACCTTGATGGTGCTGTTCGTGGCGGGGTTCTTGATGTATCTGATGAGATCGGCGAAAAAACAGGAGTAATGATTACCGATTAGCCGGAGCGATGCACTTTTTATCTCTGGTAGCCGCAGGCTTTAGCCTGCGTTTCCTATGGTGATAAAAGAGAAAACACACAGACTTGATCGTGAACTGTACCGGGGAGTTGTTTCTGTATCTTTTACTCTCTGCATTCAAGATAAAAAGCGGTTGTTCATTGAGCCCAATAGTGTACAGACTTTTATTAATATTCTGACCGAATTGATTCAAAAAACGCCTTCAAAGGTACCTGTTTACTGCTTCATGCCCGACCATCTCCATTTGCTTATTCAAGGAACCTCAAGCGAGTCTGATGTCTGGAAAACAGTAGTCTCCTTTAAACAAAAAACAGGATTTTGGTTAGCATCGAATAAGCCGGAGATCAAGTGGCAAAAGGATTTCTATGATCACGTTGTCAGAAACCATGAGAAATTTGCGGTCCTGGTAAGATATATTCTTGATAATCCAGTTAGAAAAGGTTTAGCCCGTTCATGGGAAGATTACCCCTATAAGGGCGCTGTCGGCTATGAATTGAACGATGTATTGAACGGGATCCTGTGAAACCTGCGCAGGCTAAAGCCTGCGGCTACAAAAACCAAAGCCTATGCAAAACTCCTTCTACACCACTCCGGGCAGATACCCGGGCCTCCGCGGCTGGCTGTTCACGACCGATCATAAACGGATCGGCCTGCTCTACCTCGCCTCGACGCTCTCCTTCTTCTTCGTCGGCGTCTGCCTCGGCCTGACCATGCGCCTGAACCTGATCCAGTCCGGCATGCATCTCGTGAGCGCCCAGACCTACAACGCCATCTTCACGCTTCACGGCGTGGTCATGATCTTCCTGT
>MHEA01000245.1:0-1517 GCA_001805085.1 Nitrospirae bacterium GWC2_57_9 | reverse complement strand
CCCCGGTATTCCGTCGTCGCTGGGGAACTTCCTGATGCCGCTCCAGATCGGCGCCCGCGACGTGGCCTTCCCCAGGATCAATATCCTCTCCTGGTGGCTGTTCATCCTGGGCGGGGCGACAGCGGTAGCCGCCCTGTTCACGGGCGGAGGTCCGCCGGACACGGGCTGGACCTTCTACGTGCCCTACAGCATCCGCACGGGCACCAATATCTCCCTGGCCGTCTTCGGCGTATTCCTGATCGGCTTTTCTTCGACGCTCACGGGCATGAACTTCCTTGCCACGATCCACCGCCTGCGGACCCCCGGCCTCACCTGGAAGCGCCTGCCGCTCTTCACCTGGGCGATCTACGCAACGTCCTGGGTGCAGCTGCTGGCCACGCCCGTGCTCGCGATCACACTGCTTTTGCTCATGATCGAGCGGTTCTTCGGCATCGGATTCTTCGACCCCGCGAAGGGCGGCGATCCCCTCCTGTTCGAGCATCTTTTCTGGATCTACTCGCACCCGGCCGTTTACATCATGATCATCCCTGCCATGGGCGTCGTCTCAGACATCATCCCGGTGTTCTCGCGCAGGAACATCTACGGCTACACGGCCATCGCCGCTTCCAGCCTGGCCATCGCCTTCGTGGGCTATCTCGTCTGGGGCCACCACATGTTCACCAGCGGCATGAGCGATACGGCGCGCATCATCTTCTCGTTCCTGACGTTCATTGTCGCCGTGCCGAGCGGCATCAAGGTCTTCAATTGGATCGCCACCTTTTACAAAGGCTCCATCACTCTGGACGCTCCGCTCCTGTATACGCTGGGGTTCATCTTCCTGTTCTCCATCGGCGGCCTGACCGGCCTCATGCAGGGGGCCCTGGCCACGAACCTCCACGTCCACGGCACCTATTTCATCGTGGCCCATTTTCATTACGTCATGTTCGGCGGAACGGCCTTCGGGTTCTTTGCCGGGCTCCATTACTGGTTCCCGAAGATGTTCGGAAGGATGTACCGGGAGCGGCCGGCAAAGATCGCCTGGTTCTTCCTGTTCACGGGCTTCAACATGCTCTACTTCTCCATGTTCATCCTCGGGTGGGAAGGCATGCCCCGACGGTATTACGACTACCTGCCCCGCTTTAACGGCCCGAACCTGATCGCGACCATCGGGTCCTGGATCCTTGCAACGGGCCTCGGCATCATGTTCTTCAACCTGTTCCGCTCCCTCTTCAAGGGCGAACCGGCGGGCAGCAACCCCTGGAACAGCGCGACGCTGGAGTGGCAGACGGCCTCTCCGCCGCCCACGGAAAATTTCGAGGCGATCCCCGAGGTGACGAAGGGGCCCTATCAGTATCGATGAGACAAGCACGAATCTCGAAACTCGAAATTCCAAACAAGTCGTTTTGAATTTTGGCAATTCGAGATTATTTAGGATTTAGAAATTCGGATTTAGGATTTGGAATCACTGCAATGAACGAAATTTCTCATCTCTCACACCGCGACTACCTCGGCGCCAAGCTGGGCATGTGGCTCTTTCT
>MHEA01000244.1:5269-11931 GCA_001805085.1 Nitrospirae bacterium GWC2_57_9 | reverse complement strand
GCTTTGCCAGGAGCGCCACGAGCAGCAGCGCCATTACCGCGGGCATGAGCAGACCGTTCGCGGCGGGCAGCGCATTCGGCCTCCCCAGCGTGAAGCCCTGTTCAAGGAACTGCATGCCTGCATAGACCCCGGAGGTCAGCCCGGCCACGCCCAGCAGAGCCGTAAGGTCGCAGGCGGCGAGCCGGAAGGCCATTTTGATCGGGCAACCGATGAAGGCCGCGCACCCGATGATCAGGAGAATCCCGACGAAATATCTGAGCAGCGGAGAGCTTCCGCCCGTCGCCTTGTACTCCCTGGTATAGAGCGCCATCAGGAACGAGCCGATGACGAACCCGATGATCTCGGGCCTCAGGTACTGCATGCGCACGTTGCCGTGCAGACCCACGGAACCGGCAATGTTCTCCATGAAGCAGGAAACGCAGAAGCCCGTGTTCGCCGGGTTCCCCAGATAACTGAGGAGGACGCCGGCAATGCCCATGACCGCTCCGGTAACGACGAAGAGATACTTGGGATAGCAGGAATCCCGCCGCGGCGGAGCGATGCCGAGTTTTTCCCTGATCCTGAAAAATATCCCCTGCCTCGGTTGTACTCTGCATGCTTCCTGCATACTGTGCTCCCCGCTACCCGCAGCTGCCCGCGATCTTCCGGTACAGATAATAGATGGTCTTCTTCTCGCTTTTGAGCGATGTATCCGCCGGGTCCCGCCGGAGCCTGTCCTCGATCTCGGCCAATGCCTCGCCCACGGCGACCTTCAATTTCTTTCCCTGGAACAGGGGCGTCTTCTTATCGAGATAATCAGGGTTGAGCTCGATCGCCTGCTTGTACTCATGCATCGCCTTCACCGGCTCCTGCTTCCGCATCAGTACGTCGCCGTGCAGCATATGCGGCTCTCCCTGGTAAGGGTATTTGACGAGCAATTCTTGGACCAGGGCTTCCGCCCTGGCAAGGCTTTCCGATTCGATCAGCGTTCTTATCAGTTTCGACTTCTGGTCCAGTTCCGCGGCAGCCCCGGGGTCCCCGGCAGCAGCAACCATCCTGGGCTGATCCGTTTGACCCGTTTTCGGTTCATCCCGGTGCTGGACCATCAGGACGGCGGCGCTGACCAGCAGCACCGCGAATGCCGCGATCGCTATCCTGTCAAGACGGTCCATCAGTACCTCTGATAAGGAGGCATGTTCGTCCGTTTCGCCATATCCCGGATACCGTCGAAGTCCCGGTCCCTGACCGCCTCATAGCCGTCCACGTTCGCCCGCTCCAGCACCTTCACCACTTCGCCGTCGATCTCCACGGTGTCCTTCCTGGTGATGCCGAGGAGCGCCTCTTTGAACCGTTTCGCCAGGGCCTCGTCCACTTTCTGGGTCACCCCGAAATTGCAGTACGGGATGGGCTCGCTTTCAGCAAGGACAACGAACTCGTTCGGGTCGATCCTGCCGTCCGCGGCCATCCGCTCGAAATCGAGCAGCGGCGCGGCCCCGGCGTCATACTTCCCGAGCATGACCCCGTAGATCACTTTTTCATGCTTGAACGTTCCCGGCGGGATGGCGTAGGATGACAGGTCGTTCTCGGGGTCGATGCCGTTCTTGAGCAGCAGGTCGAGCTGGGCCATATAGGAAGTAGGGCCGAGCATGGGGCCGAACACCATGGTCCTGCCCTTGAGTTGACGGAGGTTTCCGATGCCGCTCTTCTTCGGAGCGATGATCAGACCTTTCGCCCGGGCGCCGAGCGATCCTGCCTGTTCCGCGGCAAGGATATCGACGCCCTGGTTCCGGTGCATGATCACATAGAGGAGGGAGTTTGTGTGCGTGAAGTCGAGGTTGTCCGCTTCCCGGGTAAAATCGACGGTGTCGATGGCCTGGATCTCGAACCGGACGCCGAGCTTTTTTGCGAGATAGGCGGTGAGGGGCCTGAAGCGATCCAGTGTTTCCTGCTCGCTGTTGCAGATCATGTACCCGATCCGATACGCCCGTTCTCCTGCCTGCTGCGCCGGCTTCTGACAGGAAAGCGTGGAAAGGATCAGGAGAAAAAAGATGCCGATGCGCTTCACGGTTCTACCGCCTGTGACCGGCGCGTTTTCAGAGAGAGAAGGCGCCGGCGCCCGTAGAGTTTTTTATACAGCCAGAACAGCGATCCTATCGTGATGACCGTAAAGCCGAGGAACACGAAGGGCTTGCCCGGGTCCTTGACGATCTGGAGCCCGGCATAGGGTGCGCCGTACTCGTCCCGCTCCAGGTTCGTCATATGGAAAAAGAGTCCGTTCCAGGTAAAGGGGGCATTGATCTCGGTCGTTCCCTCGGCCACGATCTCGGCACCCCGGGAGAACAGGAGATCCACGGCCACCCGCCTGAGAGCGGGCGTTTTATACGCCACGAGCTTGAAGTCATAGGGAAAGCCGGAAGGCACGTCCCTTTCGGTCCCTTCCGTGTCCAAAGAGCCGATCAGACGACCGCGCTGAAACACGCTGAGCTTCAGATTCTCGGCTCCGGGATCCAGCGCTTCGGCCTTGACCGTATAGCCTTCCAGCGAAAAGCTCCCGCCTGTTTTGAGCTCGAAGAGGCCTACCTTCTCCGTTCCCTTCAACACGCCGATCCTTACCGGCACCGGGTAAAACTCTTCATTGATCTTCTTGACAGAAAGGGTAGCGCCCAGCGGGACATCCTGTTCGAGGTCCCAGCGGAATACGTTCTCGGTTCCCATTCCCTCATAGATCTGTACGGTTGCAATAAATCCCAGAGAACTGATCATTCCGCCTGAAAGCGTGATGATGGTCCCGACATGCATGATCAGGACCGGCAACGGCAGCGTCCGTATCCTCCGGGCCGTGCAGAGGACCAGGTTCACCACCATGCACGCGATGATGACCCGCGATACCCGGCTTGCGTGGAAACCGGATTCTGCCAGCGTTCCCGGGATAAGGCTCACGCAAAGCAGCAGGAACAGGACCAGTGCAAGCTGTTTCGAGGACAGAAAATGATAGGAGGATTCGAGCCTTTTTGAGAATGTCGGCAATGGATTTACACCGGATCAAATCAGCTTTTTCGATTTCAGGAAATCCCGTGCCGCCTTTTTCGGCTGTTCTCCCGATTCAACCGACCGGATCAGTTTGGAGCGGATCTCGTCGTTCAGCAGGTTCCCCAGTTTGCCGATCACCCGGGGAAGCGCCGGAAAGTTGTTGAGCACTTCGACCCGAAGCACCGCCGCGGTATAGGACGGAGAGGCATCGCCATTGCTGTGCATGAACCCGAACGGCTTCAACCAGACCATGCCCTTGTCCTTCTCGTAGACCGCCTTGACGAACTCATAGGTCTTGTTCACGTCGGTATCTACGGGCTTATTCAGGGCCTGCATGGCCTTCGTCGTGTTCTCTATGGAGATCTCGACCTGGTTCACTTTCACGGCATCGTAAAGTTCCTGCTCATTCTTGAAAAACTTCACCGCGATGGTGGTGCCGGTCCTTTCGTTGATGAGCGAGGACAGCATCTCCGCCAGGACCTGTCCTTCGGAAGAATTGACCGCTCCGATGGTAAGAACCTTGCCGACGCAGGCATCAGCTTTCGGGGAGGCGACCAGGAGCAAAATGACCATGATAAATAAGACTTTTTTCATGATTTACCCCAACAGATAACCACCCCAATTTACCTCTTCCTTTTCTCTTAGTCAATCAGAATGTGCGCGAAAGGTATTATTTCACCGGGGGTTCACCGGGCGAGCGCGGGATGTCCAGGTCGGACCGGCCGGCATCGATCGCGACCTGGCCTTTTAAAAAGACGGCCCTTTCGTCGGGGGGAAAGGAGAGTGCGCTTCCCAGATAATATCTGCCCGGAGGCAGTGAGAGCGAATAGCGGCCGTCGGCGTCGGACCAGGCAGAAACGTAATCAGGCAATCCTCCGGTTTTTTCGGTCCTGTTGGCGATCGCATAAGCTCCGCGGACGGGCAATCCTTTTTGATCCACGATCCGGCCGCTTATCGTGACCGGACCTTCCCGGTCCTTTGACCGCATTCTTCTTGCATCCTTCAGGTCGGCCACGGTGAAATCCCTGCTCATTTCCTGACCCTCGGCAAGCTCGATCTCCGCGGGATCTCCCGAATGCTTGTCGCCGGCCATGAGCGGCCCGTACCCGTCCATCTTCTTCAAACGCGCCATCGACCAGTACCTGCCCGGCGTCACGATGAGGCGGTACGTTCCGTCCGGCCCCGTGGGCGCTGAAATGAAACTTGCCGATCTTCTTACCTCAGGGGTGTCATAGAGGAACAGGCGGGCGCCTTCCACAGGCCGTCCTTCGATGTCCATGACCTTACCGGTCAACACGGCCGTTCCAGCGGCTGCTCCCGGGGAAGCATGTCCCGCGATCAGGACAATAGCGGCCAGAAATACCGGAAGCAATACTCTGAGGTGCGGCCTGAACGAATTGATCATATCAGTCAACCTTCATTCTTCCCAGGTCAGGGACACCGTCGGGAAGTTCTATGGCAAGAGGTGTTCCGGCAAAGGGCAGGTACTCCACGGTCCCGATGCCCGGCTCGACCCTTGCGTCATAGATCGTGGTTTGCGGGTCCGCAGCGCCCCACCAGTTGTCGCGGGCGTTCACGTCCTCGTTATTGAAATCACCCATGCGGATATTGTAATCCCGGTTATCGAACAGGTTGTTTTTCAGTATGGTCAATCCGCCGCCCTTTTCCCGGACGAAAATGCCCACCCTGTTCCCGGTTATCGCGTTCTCGCTGAAGGCGGCCGTTCCCCGGTACGCCCTGATCCCGATATCGTTCCCGCCGAAATAGGAGCGCCGCACGTCGATCGGGCCGCTCGTAAACCTCATGCCTCCGTAGTTGTTCATGAACACTGACTGGTCCACCTTAAGATCCGTAAAATGGCTGTGCAAGGCCCAGGTGGCGTTCCGGAAGATACAGTTCGAAAAGGCGCTCCCCGGGGCATGGTCGAGCAGTATTTCGTCCCATTCCCCGGCCTCTTTGCCCTCGGCTGCTGCAAACAGAATCATCGCGTTCATTTCACCCAGGGCAACTATCCTGCCCTTCACCGTGAGGCCGCTCCCCCTTGAGAACAGGACCTCCGTGCCTGGAGACACGACAAGCCGGGCGCCGGGCCTGATCACGACGTGCTCGGGAAGCGCGACCCGGCCCCTCCAGACCGCGTTCCGGTGGACCGTCTTGAGAGGCCACGGGAACAGCACCGGGCTCTCGGGCCTCGGCTCGTAAAGCGCACTGCCCTTGGACGGATCGTCTTCGCGGTCGAAGATGGTTCTTCTGATGTCCTCTTCGCCCCACCAGTTCATGGGGGCCCGTACATCGGCCGCGCCGTCGATGCCGAGATTATAAAGCCCGTTCTTCAGGATATTGTTGCCGGTTATGATCCCCTGGAACGACTGCACCCCGATCCCCCGCTCTCCGTTGTCGGAGATGAGGTTCCCCTGGATGGAGGCGCTCGAATCCTGGAGGTTGATCCCGTTCAGTCCGTTCTCCTGGACGGCATTGCCGCTGATCTCGATGCTGTCGGTGTTCCTGAGCGATATGCCCGATTCCATGTTCCGGGTGATGACGTTCCTGCTGAACGACCCGTACACGGCATCGCTGATCATCAGCCCGTGGCGGTTGCCGTCCAGCAGGTTCCTTTCGACGATCGGGAGCCCTTCCCGGACCCGGAGGCCCTCCTGCTCGTTGTCCGTGATCACGCTGTCCCTGACCGTGATGCTGTTCCTGAGCAGGTTCATGCCGGTATGGTTCCGGGAAACGACGTTGTCCAGGAACTGGATATCCGAATCACGGGCCTGGAGGGCGCTTTTATTCCCGTAAAAAACAGACCTTCTGATCTCGACGTCCGATTCCTGGAACTGGATGCCGCGATAGTTGTTCCGCACGACAGCGTCGCTGATGAAGACATGGGAAAAGTGGAAATGAAGGCCCCGGTAGGCATCCTCGATCTGGCAGTGCTCGATCAGGTTCCGGGACTTGTCGCTGTTCATGATATTGATCGAATCCCAGTCGCCCCTGTTCCTCCGTTTCTCCCCGGATCGAAAGATGATAGGCGCCTCCCGGGTCCCCTTGGCCACAAGGACGCCCTGGATCAGAAGACCGTTCTCGCCGATGCCGTCGCGATTAGTGTCCTTCCTGGTGAACTCGACGACGGTGCCGGGAATGATGATCAACCGTGAGTTCTCGGGCACCCGGATGATCCCCGTCACTTCGATCCTCCCGCGCCATACGGTCGTGCCGAGGAGTGCGTCATCCTGGTAGATTCTGCTCTTATCCGGTGCCGCAGCCCTGGCTGTATAATCCGGTTCAGGCCGGGGTTTCGCGGCCGTGGCGGCCGCATAGCGGTCTTTTTTTCTGTTCCCCCTGATGCTCGTCCCCCGCGCGTCGATCGCGGCGCCGTTGAGCAGAAGAACGCCGTAATCGTTCTCTTCGATCCGGGTCGCTTCAACGCGCGCTGACGAATCGGCTCCCTGGACCAGCAGACCGTAATGGTTCCGGGAAAGGGAGGACCCGGCGAGGGAAAGGGACCCATGCACGACGGAGATGGCGGTCTCTGCGTCGCTGATCGCGCAGGCCCGCAGCACGGCCCTGCCGCCGTCGATGATGATGCCCGCCCAGGACGGTCTGGCCGCCGCTGCAAGGGAAAAGGTGATGTTTGCCTTGTGCTTGCCTTCGGC
>MHEA01000244.1:0-5244 GCA_001805085.1 Nitrospirae bacterium GWC2_57_9 | reverse complement strand
TCCGTCAGCGATGAAAGGAATTCCGGGTCCGTCTTCGTGCTTTCGGCCGGTGAGACCCGGACCCTGGTCCCGGGAGTTATGGTGAGTGTGACGCCTGCGGGAACGAGAACGTCCTGGTCCAGGGAAACCTCGCCGGACCAGGTCGTGTCGGAGGTGAGCACCGTAGCGAAAGCATCCGAAGGGAACAGCAGGAAGAGAACGCCTAAGAGCACAAGAAGGGCATGGTTCGAGAATATGACCGGCGGTGGTTGTTGCCTGGTTTTGAAAAGCATGCGCAAATATACCTCAGACGGACCGGCGAAAAACCGGGGAAAAAGCTGGCTGGTTAAGGACCCGGCCCCTTGCGCGGGCGAAAGACATTGCCCGGGGACAGGTCACATGCCGAAGTTAAAGACCTCGATGTTGATGCCTTTTCTTGACGTGGAGGTTTTAACGCTGACCGGTTTTCCATCCTTATAGACACCCATCAATTCTCCTTTAGCAGGGAATCCGGGGCCGTAATTACTACGTGCACGCAGATAATACGTGCCGCCTCGATCGACCCGCAGCAGATATCGTCCGCCCTTATCGGATCGTTCTGATACAAAGACCGGCAACCCCATCATTGTTGGAGATTTGAACCCAATGACCGCCATCCCCTCCACGGGCTTGCCCTGCCTGTCGCGAATGACGCCCTCTATGGACGTGGTTCCTTTCCTGGCAAGCATCGCCCTTTTAAAAGGTACCGCTTCCACCACCATTCCCAGGTCCGTCATGCTGCCCTTCCTGACGGTCAGTTTCCTGGGCCGGCCTTTTTCATCCTGGGAGATGAAAAAAAAGTCACCCTCCTGCGGTGGACCCAGGGTCTCGCCCGTATTGCGCTCAATTGCTCCAAAATAATAAGTCCCCTCGGGAAGCACTGCGCTGAACCTGGCCTCGCTGTCTATGGGGAAGAAGTGAGTCGGCACTCTCCAATACTTTGTTGCCGACGGCGGCGGACCGGAATTCTGATCGAAGAAGAAGACCGTACCGTCCATCATAGGCCCCCCGTTCTTGATCCCGATCACTCCCATTACGATGCCGGACCTATCGTCCCCCGTGGCCGGCGATACCATCGCGAATAATACGCTTATGAGCAGTGCATATGCAGAACCGAGCAAGCCTCTCATCGGCGAACACCTCCCTGTATTTTTACTGTTTGGACCGGGTGCGGTGAATAGCTTTTTAGCAGGGGGACCGTTGTCAGCGGTTCACCCGCGGAACGGTCCCGGACAGATTCCCCCTGCCGGGGAAGAGGAGCACTCCGAAGTTGACCCCGCTCCGGACCTCCCCTTCCTTTACCGTGACCGGCGTCGGCTCCGCCGCCCCGTAATATCCCACGATCTGCCCCGTCTCAGGAGGCCCGCTCGAAAAACCGGTCCGTGCTCTCAGATAATAGGTCCCCGGCACCACTCGAAGCAGGTATCTCCCGTCCTTGCCGGTCTTTTCGGAGGCAAAGACAGGCTTGCTTTGCGCGGCTTGCTCCCGAAAGGCCACTACAACAGCGTCGGGAACAGGCTTTCCCGCGGAGTCTCGGATAACGCCTTTGATAGCCGTCAAGACCGTCTGTTTTCGGTTCTCTCCCAGCTTCATGACGACCGCAGCTCCTGCCTCGCCGATGTCGAGAACCTTCCCGGCCTCAACCAGGTATTCCTTGGGACTTCCGGCTTCGTCAACGCTTCGGAAGATATAATCGCCGTCCACGGGCGGCCCGATGCGCTCGCCGGAGCGTCTTTTCACCGCACGGATGTAATAGCGGCCTGCGGGCAGTTCAGCAGAGAACCTGCCCTCGTCGTCAAGGGGCCTCACATAGTCCGGAGTCCTCTCATATTTTTCAGAGGGCGGCAGGTCCCGGGCTGCCTCGTAAAAAACGACGTACCCGTTGGACAGGACGCCTGCTCCCTTGATCATGATCCTTCCCGTAATGGTGCCCGCGCGCTGGGCATCCTCCGTCGCAGCGGCTTTCGCCCCTTGAACGATGAGCACCGACATCATGAATGTCAGAGAGAGCAGGAAAAGCGCGAGTTTTCGCAGTCTATTCCTCATATTTCCTCCTGCAAACTATGGCCGTATTTTACCTGAAGCGAGATCGCTTTGCAACGCCCTGCTACTGTTTTAAGAACAGCCTCAGGCTCCTGCAGCCCGCCTGGCTTTGCATTTGGCAGGCAGTCCTGTAATCAGCTTCAGCAAGCTCCTTCTGCCCGGTCCTCAGATAAAGATCTCCCCGTTTGACATGGATATCCGCGCTGTCAGGCGCCGAAGAAAGAGCGGCAGTGTAGTCCTCTATTGCCTCGCGGGCCCTGTCCATCCGTTCATGTAAAATGCCTCGATTAAAGTAAACCAGATAATCAGAGCCATTGAGGCTGTTCGCCTTATCATAATCTGAAAGCGCACGATCGAACTCGCCGAGCTTCGCAAGGACCACGCCCCTGTTCAAATAAGCATCGACGCTGTACGGATTGAGAAGGATTGCCCTGTCGAGGTCCGCCAGGGACAGATCAATCCTGCCTGTTTCCTGATAAAGCACCGCCCTGCTGATGAAAGCATCTGCATAGGAGGGATTAAAGCTGATCGTTGCGGTAAAGTCACGCTCTGCCCGGTCGTACTGCCCCATGACCACGAACAATAATCCCCGGTTGCCGTAGGCCAGATAATGGGTAGGCTCCAGCGCAATTGCGCTATTAAAATCCTCGAGTGCTGCTTCGATCTGACCAAGCTCTTTCAATAAAACGCCTCGATTATTATATGCCAGATAGGCGGATGCAGAGTCGATGGCGATTGCTGTAGTGAAATCTTCCATCGCCAGATCAAACATCCCTTGTTCTTTGTAGGCCCAGCCGCGATTTATGTGGGCCGAAAGGACCCTTTCCGGTTCTTTCTCGATAACGTAGGTCCACAGCGCTATCGTGTTCCTCCATACCGGCACCTGATGCACCGTGGCGTACGCCAGCACTGCACAGATAGCTGCCGCGGACAGTCCTGTTATTGTCCGGGCCATCCACCTCTTGTTTCTGGTCGATTCCACCCGCTCCCAGACCGATCCGGCTGCCCCTCCTGACAGCAGCGCCAGGCCGACCAGCGGCAAGTACATGTACCGGTCGGCCATGAACACATCCCGCACCTTGAATATGCCGAGGACAGGGAAAAGTGTTACCAGAGAGAACAACAACACGGCCAGGACCGCAGGCCGCTTTTTCATCATCATAATGCATGCTCCAGTGATGACGATCAGAAGCAGCACTGCAAAGAGATATTCGAAGGAACCGAAGGATATCTCCTTCGGGTAGGGATAATAGGGCACCAGGCTGATCGGGAACAGCGTCTTCCAAAGATACAGGACGAGGGCCTTGGCGGAAACCAGGAGCCGCGAGAGGAGCGGCATGCTCTCAAGCGTTGCCATGCCTCCCTGCGCCTGATGCACGGCTACTGTTGCCATGGATACAAAAAGACCGGGCACGACAAAGGGCAGTTTTTCGATGAGCGGCCATACAAGGTCTTTCCAGGACCGGAGACGATGCAAGGGGTGCCAGTCCAGGATGAGCAGAACCGCGGGAAGAACGACCGCAGCCGGCTTGCTGGACAACGACAGGATGAAAAAGACAAATGACAGGAGGTATTGCTTATGAAGGAAAACGGCTCCCGGAGCCTTTTGAACTGCTTCAGCCTCACGGCCGGCTGCGTATTTCAGGTAGGTCAGGCCGCTCAGCAGAAAAAAAAAGGTAAAGAGGAGATCGTGCTTTGCCGTGACCCAGGCTACTGACTCCACCTGCAGGGGGTGAATGCCGAAAAGAAGCCCGGTCACCCCCGCCGCGATCAGGACGGACCGGCCGTTGGGAGCAGTCGAAGCACCGGATAGTGCGCGGGTACCGCCGGCCGCCTCCAGCAACCGTATCGCGAGAAAAACGACGAGAGCGGTGTTCAGGGCATGGAGGACGATACTGGACAGATGGTGGCCGGCCGGGTTCAGGCCCCAGATCGCATGATCCATGGCATGGAAGACCCACGTGAGCGGCTGCCAGAAATGCTCGGAAACGTCCGTGAAGGCCCATTTAAAGAAAGCAAGGTCCAAAGAACGGATATGGAGGTTATTATAGACGTACCGGTCGTCGTCCCAGAGGACAAAATCGTTCCAAAGCGACGGCAGGTACACGGCACAGGTAACGAGTGAAACCGAAACGGCAAGGAAAAAGCGATCATGGTTCCTTTTCATCAGTGTCATTGTAAGCCAGAGCAACCGCGAGGTCAAGCGGCTTGACGGGGAAGTGCAGAGATTCTGCTTGAACTGCCTGCCGGTCTGTGTTTATAATTGCCAGCTTGCCGCATCTCGTTTTATTTATAATTCTTCGGATGAATTGCATATGATCAAAAAACATTTCTTCAAATTCCTGGCCTTTCTCTGTTACCTTCTCGTTCTCCTGGAATTGCTGTCCCGTTTGGTCTATTGGGTCCCCCAACTGTCCGCTCGCCTCTGGGCTGATGAAGATAATTCATGGAGGCGAACCTGGGTCAAGCGGCACCAACAAACAAATATACCGGTCTATCACAGCTTTGATAAGTACGATCCCTCCAAGGGATGGGCGACAAGGCCCAATATAAGGAACATGACCGTATTCGACAATAAAACGCTGAATACCGGTCCTGACGGATTTAGGATGACCCGCGAATTATCGGCAAAAAAAACTGCTAAAGGCCGTATCCTGGTGCTCGGAGACTCATTTACCTTTGGAGATGAGGTAAGCGACCGGGAAACATATCCCTATTATCTCCAGCAAATGCTTCCGGACTTCGATATCATCAATGCCGGCGTCCATGGATATGGGCACGACCAGATGCTGATATTACTCAAGGAAGTGGCCCCCAAATTGAAACCGGATTTTGTTGTAATCGGGTACATGCCCTGGGATGCCAAAAGGAATGTATTGTTGTTCAGAGATTTCGCAAAGCCCCGTTTTGTTATCGGGAAAGATGGGTTGATCCTTACCGGCACGCCCGCTCCACGGCCGGAAGATGTTCTGCGCAGGGACTGGGCCCGGCCATGCCTGCTCGACATCTACGCAATCGCTGTAAATAAAATAAAGGTCTCAACCGGGAGTTACGACGAAGAAGTCGGGACGATCACGACCGCGATACTATCAGAAATGATAAGGACGATCGAGGCAATGGATGCAATCCCGATCTTCGTATATTTACCCTCTCCGGAACGGTTCCGCGATCCGGCACCCATTA
>MHEA01000243.1:5179-9953 GCA_001805085.1 Nitrospirae bacterium GWC2_57_9 | reverse complement strand
CTCGAAAAGCACTTGACCCAGACTATTATACGACCTTAACAAAAGCAGTAAAAGCAAATGCGATTCAGCCTCACACCCTTTACGTCTTTGCGGCTTTGCGCGGGAACAAAGTTTTTTGACCTTTGCCCTGCCTTAAGCATCCGGCGCTGTCTTACGGCCCGGACCGATACCAGTCGCATCTGGTCAGCGGCAGACCGCTCCTGCCGTCGTTCGGTTTCACCAGCAGCGCCTGATACACGTTCAGCTTCCCCGTGGAAAAGCCGTGTGCCGAGCCGGCCATGTACAGGCGCCAGATCCGGCAGGTTGTTTCGCCGGCCAGCCTGCATGCCTCGGGCAGATTCTCCTCGAGTCTTCTCACCCAGTGCCCCAGCGTAAGCGCGTAATGCTCCCGCAAACTTTCCACGTCGCGCACCTCGAAGCCGCTCCTTTCCGCCGCGGAAAGCGTGACTGACAGGGGCAGCAAGTCTCCATTCGGGAAGACGTAGCGGTCGGAGAACGTCGGTCCCTTGCGGGGCCGGAAAGCGGCGTTCCAGGATATGCCGTGGTTCAGGAACACGCCCCCCGGTCTGAGCAGCGTCCAGGCCTTTCGAAAATACAAGGGCAGCAGTTCCCTGCCTACATGCTCGAACATTCCGATGCTGACCAGTTTGTCGAAGCCTTCCCCGTCCCGCACATCGCGGTAATCGCTGACCTCGACAGAACACTGCTCCTCGAGCCCGGCCTTCCGGATCCGTTCCCTGGCCAGCGCAGCCTGTTCCCTGCTGAGCGTTATGCCCCGCGCCAGGACCCCGTACTCCCGGACGGCGTGGAGCAGCAATCCTCCCCAACCGCAGCCGATATCGAGAACGCGATCGCCTGCGCGAAATCGGAGCTTGCGGCAGATATAGTCCAGTTTCTGTTTCTGCGCGCTGTTCAGGTCCTGAGCAGGGTGATCGAAATAGGCGCAGGAATATACCATCTCGCGGTCCAGCCAGAGGCGGTAAAAGTCATTGGACACATCGTAGTGATAGGAGATCGCCTGATCATCCTTTTCCCGGGAGTGACAGGCGCCGTCGAGACGGGGGGCATTGCGGTCGTTTCCGGTTCTCCTTTGCGGAACGGGCAACCGCAGAAACTGCAAGGCCATGCGCAAACGCCGGGCAAGACCGAACTTCCTGTCGATCAAATGATCGGCCAGGTCGAAGACGGCCGTAATGTCCCCCTCGATATCGATATCCTTGTAGATGAACGCCTCGGCAAGAGAGAGTTCCGGCGGCTCCCTTAACATCCTCCGGAGAGCGCCGGGATTATTGACCACGAGAGAAAAACGGGCCGGACTGCTCCGTTCCGGCGGCAAGACCGTGCCGTCCCAAAGCCGTACGCTGAAATCGCGGGGCCGGCACCCGTCCAGCAGTTCCTGGAAAAGCGAAAGCGCGGCGCGGGCCTGTCTGTCCGGTCTTTTTTCTATTTGGTCGTCCATGGTAAAAAAACGGCAAGCCTATAACCACGAAGGAAACGAAGTTCACAAGAAAACAAACCGTGAAAAGCCTTACCCTTCGTGGTATTTGATCTTCGTGGTGAAATTCTTTTCCCCTCGGAGGAGAAGAATGGGCATAGTGGATGGATATATATTCAGAATAGCACAGGGGGGAGAACTCAGATTGATAGCAAAGTTGTAAAATAAAAAAACCGGCAGAAGCATTTATGCTTTTGCCGGTTTTTATTTCTATCAATCAGGGAACTGAGCTTAGCGCGGCGAGCCGAACCGTGTCCGGGGCTTGAACGACCGCGTGCCTGAAACATGGGCGGCTGCATGGGACCCCTGAGCAGGGCCCTGCTGCTTCTGCGGTTGTCCGGTCCTGGAATGTCCGGGAACGTCGTTGCGTTGCGGCCGGCCGGGTCTGCTGTTGGCATGGCCGGGAGCAGCAGCATGGGACCGGGAATGCTCAGGCTTCTTCTGCTCGGGCCTGCGTCCCCGCGGTTCCCGGGGAGGACGGGCGAATTCGGCGTCCTTTGCCGGTGCCGACTTCTTATAATCGAAGCCCGTCACGAACCGGCGTTCGATCTTTGCGTTCAGCACGCGTTCGATGCTCCTGACCAGCGGCTCGTCCTCGGGGCTCACAAAGGTGAAGGCGTCCCCGGTCTTTGCCGCCCTTCCGGTCCTGCCGATCCGGTGCGTGTAGGCATCGGTCGTGTCGGGTATGTCGTAATTGATGACGTGGGAGATGCTCGAGACGTCGATGCCGCGTGCCGCGATGTCGGTCGCCACGAGGATCTGGTAGGACCCGTCGCGGAACCCGTCGAGCGCTGCCTGGCGCCGGTTCTGGGAGAGGTTGCCCTGGAGCGATGCTGCCTTGTATCCCGCCTTCTCGAGCTGCTGCCCGATGCGCTTGGCCCGGTGCTTGGTGCGGGTAAAGATCAGGATGGAATCGGTGTCGGTCTGCTTCAGGAGTTCCATCAGGAGAACGGTCTTCAGATGCTGTGCCACGGGGTAGAGCGCATGAGACACGGTGTTCGCAGGCGCCGTATGCCCGACCTGGACCGTGACCGGCTTGTGCAGCACGTCATTGGCGAGTTTCCGGATGTCATCCGCCATGGTGGCGGAGAACATGAGGTTCTGGCGTTTCACGGGAAGCTGCTTGATGATCCTCCGGATGTCGGGCAGGAATCCCATGTCGAACATGCGGTCCGCCTCGTCGAGGACCAGGACCTCCACGTGCGAGAGGTCGATCGTCTTCTGGTTCATGTGGTCCAGCAGGCGGCCCGGGCAGGCCACGACGATCTCCACGCCTGCGCGGAGCTTCTGGATCTGCGGGTTCAGGCTGACGCCTCCGTAGATCGTGGCGCTCCTGAGTTTGGTATCGCGTCCCAGGGCGACGATGGCAACATGGATCTGCTCGGCCAGCTCCCGCGTCGGAGCGACGATCAGCGCACGCACCTTTCCGCGGGGCCCGGTCAGCAGGCGCTCGAGCAGCGGCAGCACGAAGGCCGCGGTCTTGCCGGTGCCGGTCTGGGCAAGGCCCATGACGTCATGGCCCTGCATAACCGGCGGGATCGCCTGGACCTGGATCGGGGTTGGGGTCTGGTAGCCGAGCGCCTTGACGCCGGCCGCTATCTGGGGGTGAAGCTTGAATGTGCTGAAACTCAACGGTGTACCTTCTTTCTTTTGTTACTGCTTATTATTTTCTTCTCCGGTTATTCCTGCATGAAAAAAGGGCTCCAGCGAAGATCACTGTAAGCCCTTTACGTTTACGGAATCCATCGAACGAGGACACTATACACGGTTGCGCCGGCATCTGCAAGCATTATTTGTTGTTATTTCTACTTTTTCAAGGCGCCTTTCGGTCCGGGAGCCGGTCCAGGCGCTCGAACCTTTTGAACAGTACCTGCTCTTCGGCTCTGATCCTGTCTCTTAATATCATGTAGAGGAGCGTGACATCTGACGGTTCCGTGCCGGCAGCTTCGGAGGAATGCTTGTCGAATACCTGCTTTGCTTTCCGGGAAACGACCTCCATGTCGCCGGCAAAATAATCCAGCGTCCGCTTCAGGTCCTCGCTGGATTCGGCCGCTTTCCGGAGACCGGGGTAGAATTCCCGGTCCTCCTTCTGCATGTGCGAAAGCAGGAGTGCCTTTGCAGACAGAAATTTCTCCTGTCCTGCCCTGGAAGATAACCCCAGCCTTTTCACGTCATCGAGGATATCGAGCATGAGAGCGTGTTCTCGTTTCAATTCGTCAAGCAGTTCCGACATGATGACTCCATTCTGCAGTAAACAGCAGGAATAGGATAGCCGGGACAGTCATCTGATGGTGTATTCCCAGGAAACAGAAACATTGTTCCTGATCATCGCCCAAACCGGGCAGTAGGTTTTTTCCGCCATCGTGATCGCCTTTTCCACCGATGCCCCGTCGAGGTTCTCCCCTTTGAGTGCGTACTGCAGGCGAATGTCGGTCAGCACCGTGGGATGCACGTCAAGGCGGCGCGTTCCGTTTACCTGCACGTCGAGCTTTTCAAGCTTCTTCCCCATCTTACCGAGCAGAAATTGGATCGTATGTCCGCTGCAACTTGCCAGACTTACCATGAGCAGTTCCAGGGACGTGAATCCCCGGTCATCCCCCAGGGGCGGAGTGTAGTCGATCGGAACGGTATGGCCCGTATGTCCTTTTCCCGTCAATTGCATTCGGCCTTTCAGGTCCCCGACTGTTACGTTCAGTTCGATGTTCATGGCAGTCACCTTCCTCCTTGCGCTGATATTGAAAAATAAAACCATATCCCCGATAGCCTTTCGGGGATGACAAAAGTGAAGAGGAGCGCCCAGCCTGTCGTTCCCGAAGCATTAATCGGGAATATGGTTTCCAGTTTTTTTGAAGACCCCTTCAGGTCGATCGGAATCGGAAAAGCTCACTCGCCCGATCCATGCATCACGGACTTTATATCGATGACCGGTGTTCCGTCCAAAGCTTCCAGCGGGCCGACCTTGATCCGGCCGCCTTCGATGGCGAGCACCTTCACGCGGTGCAGCCCGATGGGGTTCGGCCGGTCAGGTGATCTCGTGGAGAACACGCCTCTCGGCGGCCTGGAAGTGTCGCCCCGGGGATGGACCTTGAGCAGGCGACGGTGCGCCAGGTGCAGCCAGGTCATGACGATGACCTCGCTTCCCTCGCTGATCCCGTCCAGCGCTTCCCGATAGGCGGGCACGATCTCGATCCAGGCATCAGGCGCTCCTTCAATGCCCTGCTTCGGCGCCTCATCCCGGGTGCGCAGCGATGAACGGACAAAACCGACAGGCTTCAGAAT
>MHEA01000243.1:4545-5147 GCA_001805085.1 Nitrospirae bacterium GWC2_57_9 | reverse complement strand
ACGGATCAATGCCGATTAAAATTTATGATTTTCACTGTTCAGTGTCTTTGTCAGTGCAGGTCATAAACAAATCGGATGTTATCAGTGTCAGATATCCTAATTTTTTTTAAATACCGGGAAATGAATTGGGAATAGTATACCTGAAAAAAAGGGTGCGCATCAAAATCTTTGACACAGATCACTGCCGATTAAATCATGATTTTCACTGATCAGGCTTTATCAGCGTCGATCATAAAAACATCCGCCTTTATCACTGTCAAATGTTTCCTTTTTTAAGCGAGAGGGGTAAGGCTCTCGATAACCGCAAATTCGTGGCTCCTCACGCCTCTTCCATCTTCCCGCCCCTCAGGATACGGTAGGTCCTTCCTCGCCAGCGAACGGTGCTGCCGAGGAAGCTCCAGGCCCAGAACGCCAGGCTCAGGATATCCTTGACCGGAAGGAGCGGCAGCCATTTGAGCCACTGCCGCGATCGGATCACTTTCTTATAAATCACAGCGGCCTGGGCATACCGGAGAAACAGAACGAGGCCGGTAGCCGTTAACGTCCACAGTGCCGGCCCTTGCAGTACCAGAAGGACCAGCGCGAGCGGAAGGATGTGCGTG
>MHEA01000243.1:4265-4426 GCA_001805085.1 Nitrospirae bacterium GWC2_57_9 | reverse complement strand
GGAGAGCACGACGGAGTATCCCTTTTTCCAGAGCCGGTTGCCGAGCTGATAATCGTCAGCCAGATAATCGGCGATCGCCCGCATCCCGCCGATGTCCACCAGCCCCTTTTTCGAGATCAGCATGGAAGCGCCGAGACCGAAGGTGACCCCTTCCAGCCTCC
>MHEA01000243.1:2693-4254 GCA_001805085.1 Nitrospirae bacterium GWC2_57_9 | reverse complement strand
ACCGAGGGGATCACGTCGAGCGCGAACGTGAGCGATTCGAAGGCAGCGCCCATGGAACGCGGAGCAGATATCTTGTAGAGGTTCGTGACCATGCCCGCGTTCGGTGCCGACTGGAACTCCCGCACGATCTTCCGAAGATAGTCCCGTTCCACGCGTATGTCGCTGTCGCTCAGGACGAGAAGTGGATAGCGCGCATGCCTCACCAGGCCCTGGAGGTTGGACACTTTTCTGTTCGAGCCGACGTCGTCGGAGCTGACGATGACGCGAACGCGATGTTCGATGTCCGGGCGAATAAGCTTTCGCACCTGTTCGGCCGCACCATCATCCTGCTCCAGGAACCCCAGGAGCAATTCGTATTCGGGATGATCCTGTGCAATGAACGTCTCCAGGTTGTCCCTGAATTCCGGGTCCATTCCCTTCATCGGTTTCAGGACCGAGACCGGCGGAAGGTGCACGGGCATGGAATCCTGTTCGCGGGTCCGGAAGAACTCCAGCACGCAGACCAGAGCATATACGTGATAGAGGCTGCCCGACAGGAGCAGTGTCCAGAATACCGAAAAAAAAAGGTCAGCTATGCTCATGATACACTTTCTGCTACTTAAGCTCGAGTTGAATATATGCCGGGGAACTTGCCATCCTTCGGGCGGTGACTATACTTATTATAGAAGCTCTTTCTCTTCCGTCGATCGAACAAGCAGGCAAGAACATCTCCCATGAAAATAGCGGTCTTCTCAGCGTTCCCGCAGGAACTGTCCCATATCCGCAAAGACTCGGTGTCCGCCGACGGACCGCCGGGCCGCGCCTTCCCGATCTCGCTCAAAATATATCGCGAAGCCGAGCTCATCGCGGTCGAAACGGGAATGAGCATTCCCCGCATCGAGAGCGTTTTCAAATACGTCCTGTGCGAGCACCGTCCCGACATCGTCCTTTCCTGCGGATTCGGCGGCGCCCTCTATTACCGCGCCGACATCGGAGATCTCGTACTCGCCTCGCGGTATTTCTTCATGACGCGGGAAGGCGCCATCGAACTGCCTCAGTTGTCCGCCCGGGCCACCCATTTCCAGCGCTCGCTCTGGAACGGTCCGATCACCACACGGCTTCAGAAAAAAGTGGCCGTCAAGGAAGGGAGCTTCCTTACCCTTTCTCAGTGGGCTGCAAAATCGAAACTGAGGAAGGAAATACCGCGTGACGCCGAGTATCCGGTCTGCGACCGCGAGACATTGCATTTAGCGCGGCTTGCCTACACCGCCAATCTTCCCTTCTTCGCGATCCGTGCTATCACCGACCGGGTGGACGAGGACATCCCGGAAGAGCTTTTCCAGGTGACCGATGAGAACGGCATGTACAGCCTCTCGCGCTCGCTCAGCCTGCTGCTTTCCCGTCCCTCGCTCATACCGGACAGCCTGGCATTGGGCAGGCATGCCGCGATCGCCGCGAAGAGCCTGGGAGAAGCGGTCAAAGCGCTCGCCGAGGTTGTCGGTTCCAGCCGCATGGCCATGCGGTCCTTCCTGACCGGCCGCGCCGGCCGCAGCGAAGCCAGGTCGGGAAAGCGCGAGGACCG
>MHEA01000243.1:609-2583 GCA_001805085.1 Nitrospirae bacterium GWC2_57_9 | reverse complement strand
GGTGAAAACCCACTCGTAATCGCCCGCTGCGCTTACTCCGGAATTCACCTTATCCCGAAGCTATTCACGCTGCAGGAAGGCGTTCGCCAGGCGAGGGCACACTGTCCCGGGGCCCGGCCACGGAGGGAAAATCCCGGAGATGGGCCGCCCACTCCTCCTCGGCATCCCTGATGGAGAGCTTGATCCGAACGATGCTGACAAGCAGGAGCAGGGGAAGCAGAACGATGAAGAGGCCCGACCACGCCATCAGCTGCTCGCCGATCGCGAAGGTGACCGCAAGATTGAAGAGCAGCACCCCGAAATACAGGCCGGGGCCGATCAGGTATCTCCAGCGATGCCGGTATCCCGCGTAGTCGGGCAGCTTTCGCGTGGACAGCGCGGCATCGATCTTTTGGAGCGCGAGCATCAGGCCGAACCCCGTGAGGAACCACCCCGCGAAATTCGAAAGGGGAACGCCGAAATAGACGCCTTCCTCGGGATAACCGTAAATTTGGCCCAGGAACCACCGGTGCCCCTGGAGAGCAACGGGATCGATGATGATGTCCAGGTACATGAACAGGACAGCGGCCAGCAGGGCCGTGAACAGCGAGACCCGCAGCTCCCGGGTCTCTAGAACGTAGACCACCCATCCCGACCGCCTGACCGGAGCCAGGATGAGCAGCGCCAGCGAATAACTGGCGTAGGCGAGGAACACGTAGCTCAGGGAATCCATGAGCGGAACGCCGAGCACCCAGATCTCCCGACCCCGGGTCGTTTCTATATAATAGTAGGAACCGTAGGGAAACCCGGTATGGATCGAGGAGAATTCGGACAGCCAGGCGATAGCATACCCGGCGAGGCCGAACAGGACCGCCCGCGCGAGGCCCAGGTGCAGGGTGCAGCCCAGCAGATAGGCCAGGAAGAAGACGAAGACGTAGGGCCGCAGCGTGATGGTGTCGAGGAGAAGCATAATTATAAATTCCAAATAAGCACCAATGATCAAATCACAAGCTTCCCGGTTAGTTGTCCGATCCTTGGAATTTGGAGCTTGTTTTGGATTTGATCCTTGCCTTCATTTTGTGCTTGCCGATCTCAAAACACAAACCTTCCATTTAATTGTCCGGTCTTTGGAATTTGGAGCTTATTTGGGATTTGATGCTTGATCATTGGTGCTTGCACTTCATTTTCTCATATTCCATACCGCCAGCCGCAGCAGGTCCCTGGGCCGGGAAAACGCGATGCGCTGCACTGTGGCCTCGTACCCGCTATGGACCATGCAGTCCCTGCAGCGCGGGTCCGCGCCCGATTCATATCGCTCCCAGGGAGTCCGCTCCATCAACTCCCGGAACGACGGGTAATACCCGTCGGTTATGAGATAACAGGGAGATTTCCATCCCAGGGGGTTGCGCGTGGGGTTGCCCCAGGGCGTGCAGCGGAGCTGCCTCTTCCCTTTAAGGAAGTCGAGGTAAAGCGGGGAGCTCATGAAGGGAAACTTGCCGAAAAAATCCATCTGCCGGAACTTCTGTATCGCCTGCTCCCTGCTCAGGAAGAGGTCCCCTTCGACCCGTTCGTAATGGAATGCCGGCGAAATCAGCATGCCGTCCACGCCGAGCTGCTTAAGGTACATGAACAGCTGCTCCAGTTCAGCACGGCTGGAGTTCCGGTAAACAGACGTGTTCGTGCTGACCCTGAACCCTTTCTTCTTCGCCAGTTTGATGGAGGCGATCACTTTCCGATAGGTCCCTTCCCTGGTGCTCCGGTCGTGGGTCTCCTCGCCGCCGTCCACGTGGAAATTCAGGGTAAGACGGGAGTGGGGAGCGAACTCCTCGATGAACGAGGGCGTAAGCGTGCCGTTGGAGCAGAGGTAAACGTGGCGCTTCATCCGCAGCAGCTCCGTCACCAGCGGCTGCAGCTCCCCGTACAGCATCGGCTCTCCCCCGGTCACCGTCACCACGGGCGCGTCCGACTGCAGGGCCGCGTCCACGCACTCGGAGA
>MHEA01000243.1:0-591 GCA_001805085.1 Nitrospirae bacterium GWC2_57_9 | reverse complement strand
GGGTGCTGTCGTAGAGGCGGATCCGGTCGCACCCCGCGCAGGTCAGGTTGCAGCGGTGCGTGGGTTCGAGCATCAGAACGAGCGGAAAGCGTTTGTTCCCGCTGATCGAATGCCTGATGAACGATGAGGAAAGGGAACTGTACAGACTGAGAGGAAATCGCAAAAGATGACTCCTGGATATTTAATAAAAGTTTGAAGGGTTCGAACGGTATGATTCGTTGAATTGTTACGCAGGCTAAAGCCTGCGGCTACAAAATCCATCATTTATTCGCTTTTCCATTCCGCACTCCGAACTCCGCACTCCCCACTCCTGAAAGCTCATTCGTAATTCCTAATTTTTAATTCCTAATTGACTTCCCAGTCAGCACCCCCAGCGCCTCTTCCAGCTCGCTTTCTGAAAAATCGGTGTTCTTGCACGGGCCTTCGGGACGTTTGTTCGGTATGGCCAGCACCGGGATCTTGTCGGCAACATCCTTGATGCCGCTCATGAGGTCGCGCTCGCAGGCAATAGCAAGGATGGTCGAGGGCCGGTATTCTCTGATCGCTTTCCGGGCTTCCTCGCCGCCCGCTGCCGTGTAGATCTTGAAGTTA
>MHEA01000242.1:16187-21131 GCA_001805085.1 Nitrospirae bacterium GWC2_57_9 | reverse complement strand
GAACCGTTTCGATCCGACGGAAACGAGCCGGAGCACGCGGTCGAGCGCTTTTCGGACCGCGAGTTCCTTCGGCAGTTCGAGCGGCTTGAGCGCGGTCTTTTTCCGGTCGAGCGTGAATACCTTCTGGGGCATGTCGCCGAGCACCTTGCTGAGTTCCAGGTTCTCGGGCGTCGAATCGTCCTGCTCGTCGTGGAGCACGATGTAGCCGTCGCCGGTGATCGTTCCGATGACGGCAACGGGCACTTTTTCCCGTTCGCACAGCGCCCGGAAGAGTCCCTCGTCTTCGGCGCCGATCAGGAGAGCGTTCTGTTCCTGGTACTCGGCGCCCCAGATCTCGAGCGCGGAGAGGGTGTTGTCCCCAACCAGGATCCTGCGGATCTCTATTCGGGCCCCGGCCGGGTGCACGATCTCCTTCACCACGTTGCAGTTGCCGCCCGCGCCCTGGTCATGAATGCTCCTGATCGGGTTCTGCTCGCCCAGTTCCACGCAGGCGCGGATCACGCGGTTCAGTTTCTGTTCCATCTCGGCGTCGCCGCGCTGCACGGCGTTGAAGTCCAGCTCGGCGATGTTCTCGCCCTGGATCATGGACGAGGCCGCGCCGCCGCCCATGCCGATGCGATAGGCCGGTCCGCCGACCTTGACCACGAGCATGCCCTTTCGCGCCTCCGTCTTCCCGGTATGGCGCGCATCCATCTGGCCCACGCCCGCGGAGAACATGATCGGCTTGATCCATTCCCTGCGCTCGCCGTCCGGCGTCCTGAGCCCGAAGGACCGGGTAAAGCCCTGGATCACGGGTTCGCCGAACTTGTTGCCGTAATCGGAGGCCCCATTGCTGGCCTCGACCTCGATCCGGAGGGGCGAGGCGAGATTATTCGGATAAGAATAGGACGGGTCCTCCCAGGGCAGTTCGTATCCCGGGATCCGGAGATTGCCCACACAGTAGGCCGCGGTGCCGGCGATCACCAGGCCGCCCGTGCCCGTGGCCTGCACATCGCGGATCCGTCCGCCCGTGCCGGTCTCCGCTCCCGGGAACGGAGCGACCCCGGACGGGAAGTTGTGCGTTTCCGCCGTCAGAAGGACGTGGTATTTTCTTCTCGTTTGCCCGAAGCCGGAAGGCTTCCCCACGCCGGACGGGATGATGGTCGTGATATCGTACCCGGCGATGGCGCTGGAATTGTCGCTGAAGGCGATCACGCTGTTGTTCTGGTTCGCTTCCCAGGTGGCCTTTACGATCTTCATCAGGTTGCCCGGGACTTCCTTGCCGTCGACGATCAGCCGGCCGCGAAAGAACCAGTGGCGCGAGTGCTCGCTGTTGGACTGGGAAAGATCGAAGCATTCCACATTGGTGGGATTGCGCCTGATGTCCTTTACAAAGAGGTTGGTGTAGTAATCGAGGTCCCAGTCGTCCAGGCCGAGGCCCATCTCGCGGTTAATGCGCTCGAGCGCCTGCCTCCCCTCTTCGATCAGCGGGATGATGCGCACGGGCTCCGGCTTGATGCCGGTTTCGAAGGTCTTGAGCGGCTCGGGATAGGGACATTCGGTCATGCGGTCGTGCACGAGCCAGAGAAAGGCCCGTTCCTGGTCCCGGTCGAGCGAGGCCTGAGGCGCCAGCTCGAGCCGGTATCGCCGGGACCGCTCGATACGCGAGATTTTCCTGAGGCCGCAGGCATGGCAGATCGATACCGCGTTCGTGGACCAGGCGGTCGTGAAATTCATGCGCGGGCCGACCTCGAGAATCAAATGCGGAGTGCGGAGCGCGGAGGGGGTAATTAAAAAACTTTTGTCGGAAAATTGTTCCGGTTCGAAGGTCTCGGCCAGGAGCCAGCGAAGCAGGCGCACCTCGTCCGTGGTCGGCGGAGCATCGGCTGCGATGTTGAAGCAGAACTCCGTCGCGAGTCCGTGGATCGCGGGAGAGACCAGCTCCTGCGCTGATCGGAGCAGGCTCGTCGTCTGATACGCAGAGAGCGCCGGCGTGCGGTAACGATGAAAAAGGACCATAATTATCTTGTTATCGTCTTCCCCATTTGAGTGAGCGGATCCCCCTCCGGTACATTGGCGGTGGAGAATGCGCTTTATGTCAGTCGGTTCTTGAGAGAGTTTGTTGCCCGGTTACCGGTCGGTGAGCGATACGACCTTCTGGTCTGCGGCTTTTTTCTCGCTGGCCATGACGCACTGCCCGTCGAAGGTGACCCCCTCTTCGATGATGAGCTTCGGGGTCTTGATGTTCCCCTGCACGTTGCCGGGTGCGATGATGTGCACTTTCTGGCTGGCGTTGACGTTGCCCACGATCTTGCCGCTCGAGATGATCGTGCCGACGGTGATCTCGCCCTGGAGGAGCGCTTCGTCTCCCGCGATCAGCGTGTCCTTGGAAACCACCTCGCCCTCGACCTTGCCGTCGACGCGGATAGTGCCCTCGAAGCTGAGCACGCCCTTGAACTCGGTGCCTTTGCCGAGGAATGCGGTGATCTCCGCCTGCTCCGGTGAACCCGAACCTTTCTTCAACATAATACCCCCCTAATTTGAAATGTAAAAGCCTTAGCCGCAGATCAACGCTGATGACCGCAGATCAATTCCTAATGAAAGACCAAGGTCTTAATCCGGCTTTTTCTGCGTTCATCTGCGGCCCAATACGGTTTTGAACTTAACAGATCTTGTCCAGAATTCTGTCCAGCTCCTCGTTGGAATAGTAATCGATCACGATCCTGCCGCCTTTTGCCTTGGCCGCGATGCTGACTTTGGTGCCGAGCGCTTTCCTGAGCTTCTCCTCGACCGATTTCAGTTCATGGCTCTGGCGCGGTCTCTTTTCCCTGGACGGGTTCTTCAGCTTTGCAGCAAGCGCTTCGGCCTCGCGGACCGAGAGCCCCTTCTTCGCGATCGCCGCTGCGGCAGAGAGCTGGTCGCGAACGCGTTCGAGCGACAGCAGGGCCTTGGCATGGCCCATGCTCAGGACGCCTGATGCGAGCTCCTGTTTTACTTCCTTGGGCAGGCTGAGGATGCGGAGAAAGTTCGTGACCGTGGAGCGCTCCTTGCCCACGCGCTTCGCCAGGTCCTCCTGGGTAAGCTTGAACTCGTCCTGGAGGCGTTTGTACGCTTCGGCAGCTTCGAGGGCGTTCAGGTCCTCGCGCTGGATGTTCTCGATCAGCGCCATCTCCATGAGTTCGCGCTTGGTCGCTTCCTTCACGAGCGCCGGGATCGTCTTGAGGCCTGCCAGCCGGGCCGCGCGCCACCGCCGTTCGCCGGCGATCAGCTGGTAGCCGGGGCCGGCCCGGTGCACGATGATCGGCTGGATCACGCCTTGCTCCTTGATCGAGGCCGCGAGCTCCTTCAGCTTTTCGTCGTCAAAGGACTTCCGCGGCTGGTATTCGTTGGGGATGATCTTGTCCAGCTCTATCTCGGAGATGCCCAGCGCTTTCCGCTCCTTGTCGTCGAGCGTGGAAAGGTCGGGGATGAGCGCGCCGAGGCCCTTACCGAGTGCCTGCTTTTGCATTCGTCAAAACCTCCTTTGCGAGGTCGAGGTAACTTTGAGCGCCTCGGGACCGGATATCGTAGAGCAGTACCGGTTTGCCATGGCTGGGCGCTTCGCTCAGCGCAACGTTCCGGTGGATGACCGTGGCGAAGACCTTGTTCCCGAAATGCTTGCGCACTTCCTGCGCCACCTGTTCAGCCAGGTTGTTCCTGCTGTCGTACATCGTAAGCAGAACGCCCTCGATCGAGAGCTCCGGGTTCAGGTCCTGCTTGATAAGCTTGATCGTATTCATGAGCGCGGACAGGCCTTCGAGAGCATAATATTCCGTCTGGACCGGAATGAGTACGCTGTCGGCGGCGGTTAAAGCATTGACCGTGAGCAGGCCGAGCGAAGGAGGGCAATCGATAAGTATGTAATCGTAACTGTCCTTGACCGGTTCCAGCGCCCGCTTGAGCACCCGTTCCCGGGAGATGGTCTGGATCAGCTCTATTTCAACGCCGACGAGGTCGATCCCGGCGGGAACCACATCGAGCCAGGAGAAATGGGATGATTTTTTGATATCCTGGCAGGGACGTTTTCCGGTATAAAGATCGTAAGTGCTGCCCGTTATGTCTTTCCGATCGATCCCCATGCCGCTGGTCGAGTTGCCCTGAGGATCGGAGTCTATCAGAAGGACCTTTTTTTCAGCCGCAGCCAGCGAGGCGGCTATGTTCACCGTGGTTGTGGTCTTTCCTACCCCGCCTTTTTGATTGGCAATGGCGATGATCTTGCCCATATTCCTCCAAGGACCCCCTAAAAACCTTCATAATTTACCATAAGGTAGCAGTAAAGGAAAGGAGAAATTGAAAAAACATGGATCGCCGACGTTCTCCGGGTGCCGATGATCCCGGATTCGCGGGCTGGAAAGGTTTGGTCCCCCAATGTTCCACGTGGAACATTTAAGTTCGGAGTGCGGAGTGTGGAGTGTAAATCATCGTAAAGAGTCCTGCCGGCAGGCATTTAGCAGTTCGGTATACTGAGATTGGAAGCCTGCTATGGTTCCCCTTCCAGGCCCTGTCATAGGGCGCCTTTTACTCCGCACTCCACACTCGTCAACGTTCCACGTGGAACGTTATCGACGGAGAGCACTAAAAAAGGCAGGACGGAATTCCGTCCTGCCTTGTGCTACTCTCCTGCTAGTTATGCTGTCGCATTTACCGTGTCCGCAGCCGCAGTCTTTTCCCAGTTGGGACCGAGGATGGCTTCCAGGTCCTCTTCCGGAGTTTCCGCGATCGGTCTGATGCCGAAGTTCTTGACCAGCACGTCGAGCACGTTGGGCGTGATGAAGGCCGGGAGCGTGGGCCCGAGCCGGATGTTCTTGATGCCGAGGTGGAGCAGGGTCAGGAGGATGGCCACCGCCTTCTGCTCGTACCATGACAGGACGAGCGAGAGCGGAAGTTCGTTCACGCCCACATTGAACGCCTTGGACAAAGCCACTG
>MHEA01000242.1:13781-16174 GCA_001805085.1 Nitrospirae bacterium GWC2_57_9 | reverse complement strand
CGAGTAGGCGTCATTGCACTGGCCGATATCGAGCAGGCGCGGAATGCCGCCGATATCTCCCAGCTCCTTGTCAAAAAAGCGGAACTTGCCGCAGGCGAGGGTAAGGACAACAGTGTCCTTGGGCGCTTTCTCCACGAACCGGGTGTAGTAGTTCCTGCCGGGTTTTGCTCCGTCGCAACCGCCGACCAGGAAGAAGTGCCTGATTTTGCGGTCCTTTACCGCCTCGATGACTTTGCCGGCAACGCCGAGCACCGCATTCCGGGCAAACCCGACGGTAACCGATTTTCCGGCACGGTCCTGATCGAACCCCGGCAGTTCAAGCGCCCGGTTGATCACGGGTGTGAAATCATTGTCAGCGATGTGCTGCACGCCGGGCCAACCAACGAGGCCGGTCGTGAAAATATTCTGCTTGTAGGAATCTATTGGCCGCTGGATGCAGTTCGTGGTCATCACGATGGCCCCCGGGAACACCGCGAACTCCTTCTGCTGGTTCTGCCAGGCCGTTCCGTAGTGGCCGTAGAAATGGGAGTATTTCTTCAGCGCCGGGGAACCGTGGGTCGGGAGCATCTCGCCATGGGTATAGATATTGATGCCCTTTCCCTCGGTCTGCTTCAGCAGGGTCTCCAGGTCCTTCAGGTCATGGCCGGAAACAAGGATGGCCTTTCCCTTCTTCGCGCCCAGCGGCACCTGGGTCGGGACCGGGTGTCCGTAGGTTCCGGTGTTGCCCGCATCCAGGATCTCCATTGCCTTGAGATTCACTTCGCCGCACTTCAGCACGAAGGCGATCCAGTTGTTCAGGTCAATGTCGGTCCTGGTCAGGGCAGCGAGCGCCTCGTGCATAAAGGCATATACGGAATCGTCCGTCCTTCCGAGGATCTCGGCATGATCCGCATACGCTGCCACCCCTTTCAATCCATAGAGAAGGATGTCCTGCAGGGACTGGATGTCGGCGTTCGCGCAGACCGCGGACTTACTCTCCATTACTGCCTCGCCCTGCTTCACGAGGCCCTCGAGTGTGGACGCGGGTTTGAAGTTGGCGCTTTCGTGAGCGAAGTTCGCTTTCACTGCGCCTTTTAATTTGTCCCGGAGTTCCGCGCTCTTCTGAATGAGTGTTATGAAACGCAGGGGGTCGAAGTCCACGTTCGTGAGTGTTGAAAAGAGCGCCTTCACCGTGAAGCGATTCACTTCCGGATCGATCGTCCCCGCTTTTCGCGCCTCCCCGGCATAGAGTGAAAGGCCCTTGAGCCCATGGACCAGAAGATCCTGAAGGGCCGCGAGCTGCGGGTCCTTGCCGCATACTCCCGATTTCGTGCAGGCCTTGCCGTTGGCTGCCTGTTCGCACTGATAACAAAACATTGACATTGTGATGTCCTCCTTGGAATGTATGATTTCCTTGCTGTTCATGAATACACTATACAGCATCGGCATTCCCCGGGCTATGACGGGCGTCATAAATAGTTGCGATTTTTTGAAATTATTTTTTGGTACTTTGTAATCAGCGAGAGGAACCATACTATACTAATAAAGAAGAAATGGGGTCGAGGAACGGTAAAGAACCGCAATTCTTGTCTCGCGCAAAGCCGCCAAGACGCAAAGAAAAATTGGATCTTCCGGGTTTTGTGTGGATAGTTTGTTCTTCTTTATCGATTTTTTGCATATCCCCTTCGCAGCCTGAATGAAATTTTTGACCCGTCTAAGGCCACGTCCGCTCGATCGCGCAAACTCGGCCTACGGCCTCAGACAGTGCGCGCTCGCCCTTGCGGGACGCTTCCTTAGGCCAAGACGGGTGCCCAAAAATTTCATAGGGCCGCTCCGGGGACATGCGGGGTTGGTTTAAAGACGTTTCACCAAAAGTTTCCCATGCGAAAATATAGGCATGCGACCGAGTTCGAGGGTTAAACATTTCGGACGTCTGAGCCCGAAGGGCGAGTTTCCGAAATGTACAGAGGACGACCGAGCATGCCGTAAAGGATTTTCGCCGTGTGCCCTTCTTTGGGTCACCTTTCTTGCCCTGACGCTGGTTATAGCGTCGTTTAGGGTTCTCGTACCCAGCGACTGCGAGAGCGCTGCGTGGGCACGCAAGAAAGGTGACAATAAACAGAGAAAGAGGCTTGTAATTCAGCATAAAATAGCCATAAAGAGGCTTATACCACCCACATCAAAATCGGAAGAGCCGAAAAATTAAAGAGAGAAGATTGAAGAAAAACCGGGCATGGTCCTTTCTGGGCGAAACTGCTTGTTCGCGAAAAAATTTTTAATTATGCTGCTTCTGCGACCGCAAAAATATCAAGTAGGGGGTAACAGCCATCAAGGTTGGCGTTAAATCGTTTCCATTTTTTTCAATCCGTACTCCGAACACCCTGCACTCGCGTCTTCGCACTCGTTACCGCTTG
>MHEA01000242.1:12319-13730 GCA_001805085.1 Nitrospirae bacterium GWC2_57_9 | reverse complement strand
GCGAACCGAGCCATACATTGCGGACCGCCGTAACGTCCCGCAGCGGTGTGATCACCCGGACGGTCAGGTCCTTAAGGTCCAGACCCCGCACGATTCCGAGCCCCTGGCAGATGTTCCGGTCGTCATTCAGGCCCAGGAGCAGATGGTCGATCTCGGAATATTTCAGGATCGTCACCTCCCGGACATTGTACTGCTCTTTTGCGGTAAAGATCTCATCCCCTGCATAATCCCCTTCCGTTATCAGGAACAGCCGGTCGGATGAAAGCTCGGCGTGAACCACGATGCTCTTCAGTATCTTGGAAAGCCTGTTCACGTCCCTGAATCCGAGCCGTTCGCCCGTGCCCAGGCCGGGGCCGTGCACGCCTACATCATGGAGCGCGATCTCCTGGTAATCGGCCCCCCGGAAATATTCCTTGAACCTCTGCTCCCGGATCGCAAGCCGCGCCTCCCGCGTGGCCGTTTTGGCATCGGGCGAAGGCGGCAGCCGCCCGATCAAAAGACCGGCGCGGTGCGAGTGCGGCGCAAGCAGGTGTTCGATCTCGTTCCCCTTTTGCAGGGCAATGACATAGCGAGGCGAGAGCATCTCGATCTCATGAAACTTGAGCTCCCTGGCCGCTCCGCCGTTCACCAGGCCGCAGGCATTGATCAGGATAAGGCCGGGACCGGTTGAACGCGCAAGCGCGACAAGCTTCTGCAGACCCGAGATCATTTCCAGAAGGTGTCCGATGGGGGAAGTGTTGCCGACAAAGCTCATGAACTGCGGCGCCTTCCGCCTGAGCAGGTCAGCCGCATCGGAGAAGGGAGACAGAGACAGGACTGCCGGAGGGCCGATGAAGGGCTGGCCCGGATCAGCATCGATCCAGGATACGCTCTTTCCGTTCCTCAGGAAGAGACCGGCAAGGTAGAGGCAGAAGGTGGTCTTGCCCGAGCCCGGCGCGCCCATCACCAGGACCGGGCCGCCCTGGGTCAGGATCTCTTCTGCAGATGCCCGCCACTCAGCGGGTATTTTAAGCGTATTAACCACGAATCACCGTCTTTCACGAGCCGTCGTTATAGAGAGCGCGTTTCCTGAGTGCCATCAAAAAATTTTGACACAGACGGACACAGAAGGATCTATGAAAAGCTATGATCAATTCAGATTCATAATCAGTGTAAATCATAGATCATCAGCCTCTTCCGTGTCAAAGGCTCCTGTTTGGCGCCTGCTTTCTGAACACCCAGAGCACCCGGTCGTAATTCGAATGCGGCAGCCGGAGGCGGATCGTTCGCTCGATCTCTGCGCCTGCGCTGCTCGCTTCCCGGTCCTCGATCATCTCTTCCGGACCCCTGCTCAGCACCATCTGCCCCCCGGGCTTCAGGAAGCGCATGCCTGCGGCAAGCGCGGAAGTCATGTCGGCAAAGGCCCTGGCCG
>MHEA01000242.1:11241-12310 GCA_001805085.1 Nitrospirae bacterium GWC2_57_9 | reverse complement strand
TATACGTATTTTCATAGTTTGCCGGCACTTCCCCGGTTCTCGCATCCAGCACTTCCGAATCACGCAGCTGCAGGGTGCGCAGGATATGGCGAAGGAAGGAGGCCTTCTTCTTTACCGACTCGACCATGGTGATCGCGATCTCCGGGCAGGCGATCCTGATCGGTATGGCCGGGAAGCCTGCTCCCGACCCCATGTCTAAAAGTCGCAGGCCGGGGGCCGGAGCGAACCCCTGTATATAGGATAGCGAATCCAGCAGATGTTTGATCACGACGTCACGGTCGTTGGTGATCGCCGTCAGGTTTATCTTCCGGTTCCATTTTTTCAGCTCCGCGACATAGAGGAACAGGTCCTCGATCTGTTCGCGGGTCAAGGGAACGCCCAGCTCCTTCGATCCTGAGACCAAAAGATCCATCGGGTTCACCGGACACGCTCCGGGTCATTCCGCATTCCGCACACCCTGCAGTCGGCGGCAAGCGCCTCATTGTCGCGGGTGCAAGTCTCCGCATTCCGCACTTTATCCCCGTCCCCTCTTCCGCTTCTCCAGCGCGACCATGAGCAGCGAGATCGCCGCAGGCGTGACTCCCGAGATGCGCGAGGCCTGGCCGAGCGAGACGGGCCTGACCTGTTTCAGTTTCTGCCGGACCTCGCTGCCGAGCCCGGTCACGGCGTCGTAATCCATATCCTGGGGGATGTCCTTCTGTTCCAGGCCCGAGAACCGCTCCACCTGCTCGAGCTGGCGCCGGATGTACCCCTCATACTTCACCTGGATCTCCACTTGTTCCGCTGCCCCGTCCAGAACCGGAGCGGACGCAGGGCTTATGGCGAGAATGTCCTGGTATGTCAGTTCAGGCCGCTTCAATAGCTGGTCAAGGGAAGCCTCTCCCGAAAGCGTCGTTGTCCCCTTTTCCTCGAGCAGGGCGTTGATCTCCGGGGACGGGCGCACCCAGGTCTTTTTGAGCCTCGAAACCTCGCCCTCGACGGCTTCCCTTTTATCCAGGAACAACCGGTACTGGTCCGCGGCTATCAATCCTGTTGCATGCCCCTTCTCCAGGAGCCGCAGGTCGGCGTT
>MHEA01000242.1:10972-11225 GCA_001805085.1 Nitrospirae bacterium GWC2_57_9 | reverse complement strand
CGCGTCACCAGGTCGTCGATCAGAACGCCGATATAAGCTTCCGAACGGGTCAGCACCAGGGGTTTGCGTTTCTGGACCTTGAGCGCGGCATTGATGCCGGCCATCAAGCCCTGGGCTGCCGCTTCTTCGTATCCGGAAGTGCCGTTGATCTGGCCTGCGAAGTACAGTCCGTCTATCCTTTTCGTTTCGAGCGTATGCATGATCTGGGTGGGCGGCGCAAAGTCATACTCGATGGCATAGGCAGGCCGCATGA
>MHEA01000242.1:5475-10959 GCA_001805085.1 Nitrospirae bacterium GWC2_57_9 | reverse complement strand
CAGCCCGGGGATCGACTGGTACATCTTGATCTGGACATCATAGGGCAGGCTGGTCGAGACGCCGTTCGCATAATACTCTTCCGTATCCAGGCCCTCGGGTTCGAGAAACACCTGGTGCCGTTCACGGTCGGAAAACCGCATTACCTTGTCCTCGATGGAAGGACAATACCGCGGGCCTGTACCCTTGATCACACCGGCATACAATGGGGAGCGGTCAAGGTTATTCCGAATAATGTCATGGGTAAGCGTGCTGGTATACGTGAGATGACAGGGCAACTGCGGGAGCGGGTGCTCTTTTTCCGATAGAGAGAAGAACGGCGCCGGTTCATCCCCGAACTGGGGTGCCATGCGGGAAAAATCAATGGTCCTGCCGTTCAGTCGCGCGGGCGTTCCGGTCTTGAGCCGGCCGATCTCGAAACCCAGTTCCCTCAGGCTGTCCGATAGTCCCACGGAAGGGAACTCCCCTGCCCTGCCCGAGGGATAGTTCACGAGCCCGATATGGATCAGCCCTTTCAGAAACGTTCCCGTCGTAACGATCACCGCAGACGAAAGGTACCGGGCGCCGATGTTCGTCTCCACGCCGGCCATCCGGCCGTCCTCGACGAGGAATTTTTCGACCATACCCTGCTTGACGTCAAGGCCCGGTTGCTTCTCGACAACCTCTTTCATCGCAAGCCGGTATCTCTGCTTGTCCGCCTGCGCGCGCGTTCCCCGGACTGCGGGGCCCTTGCTTTGGTTCAGGACCCTGAACTGGATCCCGGTCCGGTCGATGATCTTGGCCATCTCGCCGCCCAAGGCGTCGATCTCCTTCACGAGATGCCCCTTGGCAAGACCGCCGATAGCGGGATTGCAGGACATGAGCGCGATACTGTCCAGGTTCATGGTCAGCAGGACCGTGGCACAGCCCATGCGCGCGGACGCAAGCGCTGCTTCGCATCCGGCATGGCCGGCTCCGATCACGATGACGTCGTATTTCTTTTGAAGGGTCATAATCATAATAGAAGCAAAAGCTATCTCGCGCAAAGCCGCAAAGGCGCCAAGAAAAGCTAATGCAGCCGAGTTATTTAATGACGTTAAGCAGTTTAAACCTTTGCGTCTTTGCGCGAGGCAGGCCTTTTTCGGCTATTTCATTTGGATCTCTGTGTTGCGCCTTTGCGGGAAAAACAGCTTACTTCCCGATACAGAAATCACTAAAGATCCGCTCCAGGATGTCCTCGGTACAGGTCGCTCCGATCACAATGCCAAGCTGATCCAGCGCTGCCCGGAGGTCCAGGGCGATGAACTCGGGCGAGAGACCCGATGAGATCGATTCGGAAACTTTCCGCAAGCTCTCCTTTGCCTGCTCGAGGGCCGTCTGATGCCGTTGGTTGATCGCCCACGCATGCCCTCTGCCCGGAGGCACGGCGCCTTGCAGGACCAGCGCCGAGATCGCCCGCCGCAGGTCGTCCATACCCTCGCCGGTCCGGCAGGAAAGGGTGACCTCGTTCTCCGGCTTTCGCAAGGTCCTCAGTTTCCTCGGGAGGTCACCCTTGTTGATGACCATGATCGACGGCCTGTCGTGGACGCCGTTCAGCACTCGCTGGTCCTCTTCGGTCAGTTCGCAAGACCCGTCGAGCACCACCAGCACGATGTCCGCGGCCTCGATCGCCGCAAGGCTCCTGCGAACGCCCTCCTGCTCCACGATGTCCCGGGTATGCCGTATCCCGGCCGTGTCCACGATCCGGAGGGGCACGCCGGATATGTTCAGGTACTCTTCGAGCACATCGCGCGTCGTGCCCGGCACATCGGTCACGATAGCACGGTCCTGGCGGAGCAGCGCGTTCAGCAGCGAGGACTTCCCCACGTTCGGCCTGCCCACTATCGTTGTGGCAAAGCCTTCCCGAAGGATCCTGCCGCTGGTCACGGTGGAGAGCATGTCGTCGATCCCGCGGACCACGGCTGCGATCTCGTCCTTCACAGATTTCCCGTTCACGCTTTCGGTGTCTTCTTCGGGAAAATCAATGGCAGCCTCGACAGAGGCCATGACCGCGATCAGCTTGTCCCGAAGCATGGCGATCTCCCGGGACAGTCCGCCCAGAAGCAGCTCGTTCGCGGCCTTGTGGCTCAGCTCTGTCCTGGCCGCGATGATGTCCATGACCGCTTCCGCCTGGCTCAGGTCGATCCGGCCGTTCAGAAAAGCGCGTTTCGTGAATTCGCCGGGCTCGGCCTGGCGGGCGCCTGCCGCGATCAGGAGGGACAGCGTGCGGGAGAGCGGCAGCATGCCGCCATGGCAGTTGATCTCGACCACATCCTCGCGGGTATAGGTCGCCGGCGCAAGCATGACGCTCACCAGCGCCTCATCGATCCGCTCCCCGGTGTCCGGCGCAATGACGTGGCCGTAATGCAGTCTGTGCGACTGCCTGCCGAACTGTGCGTGCCCCGTGCCGGGCCTGAATACGGAAGCCGCGATGGAAACCGCATCTCTGCCGCTGATGCGGATGATGCCGATCCCGCCTTCCCCCGGCGGCGTTGAAACAGCGCAAATAGTATCCCCGTCCTGCATGGGCCGTATCTTACCATAATGGGGAATACCTAAAAAGCTCTTTTTGGCGCAGGTGCTGTTCAGGCGCAGATCAGGAATTTCTTTTCTGTTCCGTGCTTCTATGCTAGAATAATCCTGTGGTTGACTTCCATGGAAACGAAAGAATTAAAAAAGATAGTAGAGAAGTATTCCGCCGACCAGATCGAATCCTGCATCCGGCAGCAGGTGGATAAGGGAGAAAACGAGTGCAATGTGGCGGACGGCAGTGACGAGGTCATCACCGAGCTCAGCGAGGCCGAGGTCGTGCGGGAGCTGATGGACCAGGGCAAGAGTTTTTCCGAGGCCCTGCGCGAGCTCGGGCGCAGGATCCGCGAGGTGTACGGGAAGTAGCGGATAACCCATTGTATCGTAATCATGTCGATGATAAAATCGTAACGAAAAAAATGAACCGTCAAGGCGCGCCCTGCACTCCGGCCTACCATTCGTAACGTCGTAACGCGGGTGCAAGCGAAGAGCGCGAGGAAGGCAAAAGCCCGAAGGGTTAAACAAAAAGATTGCATGAGGGTTTCCTTCGCGTCCCTTGGGTCTTCGCGGTAATGTATGCTTCCATTTTGATTTTGATGCACTTGTCCGGCTCTGTTTATAATTTGAAGGAATAACCACCCGGCAATTCGACCTACAGGAGGCTTCTCCGCGATCTTTCTGTCCTTTCAGCGGCGAGGATACATCATGAATTCTTCATCTCTCTGGGAGCGCTACAAAAAAAATATCTGCTACGTTCCTGCTATCGGCCTGAGGCTCGACACCAGCAGGATGAATTTCAGCGACCCCTTCTTCGAGACCATGGAGCCGCAGATGCAGAAGGCTTACCAGGCCATGGACGCTCTCGAAGGCGGCGCAATCGCCAATCCCGACGAGAACCGGATGGTCGGGCATTACTGGCTTCGGGCACCGGAGTTGGCTCCGGCTCCGGACATCAAGCGTGAGATCGCGGACACGCTCCGGCTGATCAAGGAGTTCACCTCATCGGTCCACGCCGGGAAGATCTGCCCGCCCCAACGCCCCCGTTTCACGAAAATGTTGATCATCGGCATCGGCGGGTCCGCGCTCGGCCCGCAATTCATCAGCGATGCGCTCGCATCATCCAACGATCCCCTGAAGACTTTCTTTCTGGATAACACCGACCCCGACGGGATCGACAAGGTCCTGGCGGAGATCGGGAAAGACCTGCAGGAAACCCTTACCATCGTCATTTCCAAGAGCGGCGGCACCGTCGAGACCAGGAACGGAATGCTCGAAGCGGCCGCAGCATTTCGCAAAGCCGGGTTGTCTTTCGAGAACCACGCTGTCGCGATAACAGGAGTGGGGAGCAGGCTGTTTGAAATAGCAAAAAGCAACAAGTGGCGGGCAATTTTCCCCATGTGGGATTGGGTTGGTGGGAGAACTTCAGTGACCTCAGCGGTTGGGCTGCTTCCGGCTGCTTTGCAGGGCATTAATATAGAAGACTTATTACAGGGAGCCGCTTCCTGCGATCAGGCAACACGCTCGAACAGAACCACTGAAAATCCCGCAGCACTCCTGGCCCTGTGCTGGTACCATGCCACCGGCGGTCGCGGCGCCAGGGACATGGTGATCCTTCCTTATAAGGACCGCCTCATGCTCTTCTCGAAATATCTCCAGCAGCTTGTCATGGAATCCCTGGGCAAGGAAAAGGACCTGAACGGCAAGATCGTGAACCAGGGCATCGCGGTCTACGGGAACAAGGGGGCCACGGACCAGCATGCCTATGTGCAGCAGCTCCGGGAGGGCGTGAACAACTTTTTCGCGACCTTCATCGAAGTGCTGCATGACCGAAGCGGCAATTCCATCGAGGTCGAGCCCGGCGTTACGAGCGGCGACTACCTGAACGCCTATCTCCAGGGCACCCGGAACGCGCTGTTCGAGAACAACCGCGAGTCCCTTACCATAATCGTCGAGAATCTCGGTGCCCGGTCCCTGGGGGCGCTCATCGCCCTGTACGAGCGGGCCGTGGGCCTCTATGCCTCGCTCGTGAACATCAATGCCTATCACCAGCCGGGCGTGGAAGCGGGCAAGAAGATGGCCGGCGAGATCATCAGGCTGCAGCAGACCGTGATCACCTATCTGACCACGAACTACGGCAAGGCCTTCTCGGCCGAAGAGCTCGCCGCGGCGCTCATGACGGAGAACAGCACCGAGGCGATATTCAAGATCCTGGAGCACGCTGCAGCCAATCCCGACCATGGGGTGAAGAAGGAACCCGGAGCGAGGGTATTCGAATCGAAATATTCGATCGGGAAGTAAGAAGCCAAAGCTAAAAAATCCAATTTTCACACGAAGCCACGAAGCCCACGAAGAAAAGCGGGAATCGAGAACGATAGGCTTAATACCGAATTACCAGGTGGTCGCGAAAACAGGGAGGCAAGTTCTGCCGCCTGTGCCGAAGGACGTTTGCTACTGTTGTTGAAGATCTCGATTCCCTTCGTGTCTCCGTGGTTTCGTGTGAGATAGGGTTTGATCCATGCTTTTTTATGTTACACCGCCTGCCCCGCATCGCGGGACAGCAGTTATTTTATCCCCTTCGAGGTGCCTATGATCCGAATGCTCGCAAAGCTGTTGAAGGTGCTGAACTCCGAGAACGACCCGGCCCAGATAAGCCTGGCGTTCAGCTTCTCGATGTTCAGCGGGTTCCTGCCGTTCTTCACGCCGATCAATCTCCTGGTCCTGTTCACCGTGTTCGCGCTCCGCGTGAACCTCTCGGCATACTTGCTCGGGATGGCGTTCTTCGCCGGCATTGCCTATATCCTGGACCCGCTCTTTCATGCCATCGGCCTTGCGGTTCTGTCGGCCGCGCCCCTGGAGGGGATCTGGACCGCAATGTACAATTCCACGATCTGGCGCATCCAGAAGTTCAACAACTCCGTGGTCATGGGCAGCTTCATTTT
>MHEA01000242.1:4936-5468 GCA_001805085.1 Nitrospirae bacterium GWC2_57_9 | reverse complement strand
CTCTTCTTCGTCCCGCTCGTGCTCCTCTCGAACATGCTGATCCGGCGGTACCGCGAGCACGTGCTCGCCTGGGTGCGGAAGACGAAACTGATGAAGATGATAACGGCGAGCAACTTCTACCAGATGTACGAGAAGGTTTCCGGCTGGACAGGAGGCGATCGATGAAAAAGTGGATACGGTGGCAAGGCCTTCTGGCCTTTGTGGTCGTGGTCGGTTCGATCGTTGCGCTCTGGGTCCTGTTCATTGACGGGATCGTGGGCAGCCTGATCGAGAAGACGGGCACGGCGATCGTCGGCGCCGAGGTGAATGTGAAGGCCGATGTGAAGCTCTTCCCGCTCGGCATCTCCCTGCACGAGCTCCAGGTGACGAACCCCCAGGCGCCGGAAACGAACAGCATGGAATGTGCGCGCATCGCCTTTAATCTCGACAGCCTGAACCTGCTCCGGAGCAAGGTGATCATCAACGAGATGGCCGTGGAAGGTATGCGCTTCGATACGAAGCGCAAATCACCCGGCAAGGTTGTTCAGAAACC
>MHEA01000242.1:1340-4922 GCA_001805085.1 Nitrospirae bacterium GWC2_57_9 | reverse complement strand
AGGCCGGGGGGAAGAAAAGCACCTTCGCGCTCTCCATGGAAAAACCGGACGTCAACAAGATCCTCCAGACCGAGAAACTGGAGTCGATCCAGCTTATCGACTCGACGAAGGCGGACCTCAAGAAAAAAGAGGCCGACTGGCAGAAGCGGGTAGAGGAAATGCCGAACAAGGCAAAGCTGGATGCCTACCGGGGCAGGATCGAGAAGATTAAAAAGGCGAAAAGGGACGTCCTGGGCCTGACCGCGCAGCTGGGAGAGGTGAAGGACCTGAAACGGGACCTGGAGCAGGACCTGGACCGCGTCAAGCAGGCGCGCACGGCGTTCTCGAGCGATCTGGCGTCTGCGAAGTCCCTGTATGAACGCGCGGAACAGGCTCCGATGAACGATGTCCGGCATCTCCGGGACAAGTACAGCATCTCGCCGGAAGGCCTCTCGAACATGACCCAGGTCCTCTTCGGCGATCAGATAGGGTCATGGGTGCGAACGGGACTGCTCTGGTACAACAGGCTGCAGCCGGTAGTCGAACGCGCCAAGGCGGCCAAGGCGGAAAAGAAGGGAGTAACGGCGGTGAGGCCGGTCCGCGGCACCGGCGTGGACGTGCGGTTCAAGGAGTACCGGCCCCTGCCGGACTTTCTGATAGACCGGACAGCGGTCTCGGCGGAAACAGCTGCCGGCCTGCTCTCGGGAACGATCAGGAACATCACGCCTGACCAGAATATTCTCGGCGTGCCGCTCACGTACTCGTTCAAAGGGGAGAAACTGACCGCGGCAAGGTCGCTCGCCATCACGGGAGCGCTGAACCATATCAGGCCGGCCAAGTCGGAAGACACGGCTCGCGTGGTCGTCCAGGCGTTCCGGCTCCAGAACCTGGTGCTGTCCGCGGGCAAGGACCTTCCCGTTTCACTGCAGGACGCACTGGTCGACTTCGACCTGAACGGCGTCTACACCCAGGCGATGAAGGCGAAGTTCACGGCGAACGTAAGCTCGGCGAAGATGAACGTCGGCGGAGAGGGTTCGAACAATCTCTTCGTGACCTCCATACGTACGGCCCTGTCCAAAGTGAACAGTTTTACCATCTCCGCCGATATGGCGGGCACGCTCGAGAACTATACGATGAAGATCAATTCGGATCTTGACAATGTCCTGAAGAATGCCGTGGGCTCCGTGGTCAAGGAGCAGAGCGCTCAGCTGGAACAGAAGCTCAAGGCCGCGATCCAGGAGAAGACAGGCGGACAGCTCAAGGACCTGCAGAACACCTACGGTGCGCTGACCCAGAAGGGCAATGCCCTGAACACGATCCAGACGCAATTGAATACGCTTTTGCAGGACGCGCTCAAGTCGGCGGGGGGAGGGAAGCTGCGGCTGCCGTAGAAAATCCTCGCCCCTTAGGGGAGAGGGTTGGGCGAGGGGGAGGGGTGATCCGTTACCCCTCCCTTTAGATACAGGAGCGTTGGGGAGGGCGCTTCTGCTCTTTGATCAGCAAAAGCCTAAATTTCCAACACAGCCTCCAGCAGCTCGCCGTTCCTCCAGACAATGAACGAAGCTTTATCACCCGGCTTCAACGTCTGCAGTACGGCCCGGTACTCCTCGGGAGTGGTTGTCGCGACGTCGTTCACCTTCACGACCACATCGCCGGACCTTAGCCCTGCTGCATAGGCGCTTGAACCCGGCTTTACCGTCTCGATCCGCACACCCGACAGCATGACCCGGTCCCGGAAGCTGCTTGCATTGTCACGTACATACTTCAGCAGCAGCGCCTCTCTATTTTCGTCAAGCTCGTAGTATTCTTCATCACAGGCATCGAACCACTTCGTGTACCGCTCCTCTCCGACCGGTTCCAAAGCTTCCGCCCGAGCTTCTTCAGTTCCCGGAACCCGGCCTTCGGGAAAGATGCTCATGGCCTTTTTCAGGATGGCCGCCGTTTTCACGGCCCCGATCGTCTCCAGTGCATGGAGAGAATCATGAGCGTGATCGCCGGAAGAATTAAAAAAGAACTGATCGAACCCGCCGTTGTTCACTTCCTGCTCGACGTTCTCGACAAAGACAAAAAGACGCTCCGCCTCGTTCAGCAGGGAGAAGTTCTCATCGTCCCAGTGCGTGTCGATGATCTCCCGGATCGCTAGGACAGCGTCTGTTTCGTCTTTGAGCTGGAGTGCTTCAGTGATCGTATTCATAACAGTCACTTGACCGGACCTGCTTATTGAGGGTTGGGGGTAGCTTCCGTAATGAAAACTTACTCTTTATTTTCGCCGTTCTTTAAAATATACCGTGCGCCAATGAAAGACCAGAAAAGAAGCGCTGCTCCAAACCAGACGAAGGCAACGTCGGTCCATTGCTGAACAACCAGGATGAACGGGAAATTGAACATGGCTTGCCCGTGACGGAGAAGATCGGACACCTCCTCATCCAGGTAATTCAGAAAAGTCCGTATAGCGATATAGGCGGGGAACAGCCAGCCAACGGACAGGATAATGATCAAGATAAGCTTTAACTTACCCTTCATAGTTCTCCTACCTCACAACCGTCGTAATTCGCCTCGGAAAAAAAGCTTAATGTTTGGCGCCGGTCTGTAATGATGTATGCGTCAGGATTGCCGGGATAATCGCGCTCCAGTCATCGTGGCGGAGTTCATGCCCCGAGCCTTCGAGGGGCAACAGTTTTGCCCCCTTGATCTCCTTCGAGAGCGCCACCCCGTGGCCGAAGGGGAGGACGGGATCTTCAGTACCATGGATCACCAGGGTCGGAGCATTGATCTCGCCCAGGCGATCGCGCCATCTGTTGCTCGCCATGACGCTGTGGTTCGTGAGAGTGCTCGCGATGTTGTTCGCCCGCCTGAATTCTCTTTTCAACAGGCGCCGCGCACTTTGTTCGTCAAAGGAGTGTTTGGAACCCGCGATCACGCGCATGGTATCGACCCGGAAGCCGATGATCGCTGCTTCGCTCGTCCAGTCAATGGAGCTTCCCTTTGCAAAATGATCGAGCACCTTTTGCGACATAGGGGGAAGGTCGGGGTCCTCGGGGCCGTGCGGGCTCGACATGATCAGGGTAAGGCTCAAGACCCGTTCGGGATATTCGATCCCGATCAGCTGTGCGATCATTCCTCCCATGGATGCACCGGCAATATGTGCCCGATCGATCCCGTAGGCATCGAGCACGCCGACCGCGTCCTTTGCCAGGTCGTCAAGGTTGTACTCAGGCTTGCCCGGCGGGTACGTGACCGAGCGGCCAGTGTCCCGGTTGTCGTACCGGATCACGTACCGGCCTCCCTTGGCGAGCTCTTTGGAGAAATCTTCCTCCCAGCTCAGCATCGATGCGGTTGCTCCCATGATCAGGAGCAGGGCGGGATCCTTCGGGCTGCCGAAGCTTTCGGTACAGATGTCCACGCCGTTTGCCGTGACCATTTTCGGGCAGGTCGCATCATAGGCGTCGGGGAGCTTCTTTGCACAGCCAGTGAAAAAAGTGAAAAGGAATGCCGATAGTAAAGTCAGTAGTATTCGCACGTAGGGCCTCCGCACTGAACGAGAGATCAGGAGCGTTGCTGTTGGACCGCGCTGATGGACAGCTCTTCTTTAAGTTCCTTATA
>MHEA01000242.1:1122-1255 GCA_001805085.1 Nitrospirae bacterium GWC2_57_9 | reverse complement strand
GATAAAGGCTTTTGAACGCCTTCTGCAGGATGAGGATCGTAATCGCCATGAATAGCCACTACCGGACATTGAATGTTCTTTCCCAACTGCAATAGTTCTCCGCTCCGCCGCAGCGCCGCTGCCGAATCCCATA
>MHEA01000242.1:322-1111 GCA_001805085.1 Nitrospirae bacterium GWC2_57_9 | reverse complement strand
GTATCGCTTTTTGCCGCCAAAGCTCCGAAACGCCGCAAGAGGGCATCCTGGTTTTCGGCAACTGGACTGTTTAGAGAACGCATAATAGTCTGAAATTCCGTTCTCTCTTCTTTTCCGAAACGCTCGAGTCTTGTGTTGTGAAGAAGTTCTACATATTTCTCTTCAAAAGGGCCGCTTCCGACGAGAAGCAATTTTTGAACGAGAGCCGGATAGTGCGCCGCTACGATGAAACCGAGCCAGGCTCCCCAGGAAAACCCGATCAAGATACAGGGAGGACGGCCATAGGTATCCAATAGGGTCCTTAACTCTTCGACTTGACCCTCAAGGGTTTCCGCCGTTTGAGTCGGTTCCAATACGCCCCGGTAGAAGCAAGTTCGCGGGCCACGGGGGCCATCTCTCCGCCTGCTCCCGGACCGCCGTGAATAACGGCCACACTATAGGGCGCTCTCCCGTATAATAGCAAATTTTTCATCGGCAAATTTTCACGGATTGTTCTGGTACCTCGCTATTTTATCGAGGACTTCAAAAAATCTTTTGAGCTCGTCTTCCGTGTTGTAGAAATGCGGGGCAACGCGAAGGCCGCCTCCGCGCACGTTCACCATGATGCCTTTATCACGAAGGAGGTCGCGCACTTTGCCCGGATCGAAGCTGCCGGCGAAGGTAATATTGCCTCCGCGAGCCGACTTTTCCTTCGGAGTCAGCACGGTAAAGCCTCTTGCTTCTGCTTCCCCTATTATAATGTCTCCTAAACCCTGCACGCGCTCCTGGATCTTCTCGATGCCTGCTTCC
>MHEA01000242.1:0-147 GCA_001805085.1 Nitrospirae bacterium GWC2_57_9 | reverse complement strand
TGCAGTAAAAGATGCCGATGCCTTCAGGCCCGAGCAGCCACTTGTGAGCGTCAGCGGAAAGAAAGTCGATGTCGCAATCCTTGACATCCATTGGCAGCACTCCCAGACTCTGGATCGCGTCAACACAGAGAAGCACCTTATTCGCTT
>MHEA01000241.1:7218-10235 GCA_001805085.1 Nitrospirae bacterium GWC2_57_9 | reverse complement strand
CTGCTCCTGGTCACCAAGGGGCTGCCCAAGGACAATGTAAAGAAATTCATCGATTTCATGCTTTCCCCGGACGGACAGAATATAGTGGGCAAGAACTTTGTTCCGGTGAAAAAATAAGAAGTATAACCGCTTCCGCTCCTGCATCGGCAGGACGGCGGAAAGGAGATCGATCATGAGGTTACTGAAACGATTAAAGAAAGTCCTCGCCAACCCGCTCAGGAACCTGAAAATGCGGAAGAAATTATGGCTCCTGACCATTGTAGTGCTCCTGGGTCTGGCGACCTCGTTCGCGACGGGGCTTTACCTCATCTCTAAAGTCAGGATTGGAAGCGGCGTCTATAACACGATCAAGGGCAATAAGGAAGTCCTCGAGCAGATCGCAAAACTCAGTTCCAAACTGAACAATTTCCGGGCGGACATGTCGATCATCATCGACGAAACGGACCACGACAAGACATCGCAGATCAGGTCCAACTTGGGCAGGCTGAAAGGCGAGATCGAGGAGGGATTCGCGGGACTATTGACGCAGATCGAGAGCGAAGAAAAGAAGGTAACCATCGAGGATGCTCAAAAGACCTGGGCCGAGTTCATGGCGACGGTCGAGGGAGAATTCCTGCCGGCCGTTTCGGCGGGCAGGCGCGGTGAAGCGCGTGAGCTTGCCACGGGGATACAGGAGCAGCGGTATGACCGGTTCATCGAGCAGATCGACAGCCTGGTAATGCTGACCGGCCTGGAAAACGACGAACTCGAGGCTTCGGCCGAAGCTCTCGTAAAAAAGATCCTGGCCTCATCGGTTATTATAAATGGCGTTGTTTTTTTGATCGTCGTCTCGGTCATCGTGATGATCGGCAATGCGATCATCGCACCGATCATGAAAATCGTCGCCATCAACAAGAGGATATCCGAAGGGGACCTGCGGGCCGATCTTGCCCAGGACCGGGAGGTGCATTCGAAAGACGAAATCGGGGAACTGGCGGCTGCTACCGCAAAAATGGTCAATGACCTTAGGAATCTCATTGCTCAGATCAGGGAGAGCGCCCGGCAGACGGCAGTACATGCCCGCCAGATCGCCCAAGGGACGGAAGTGCTGTCCCAGGGCACATCGGAGCAGGCTGCATCTGCTGAAGAGGCCTCCTCTTCCATCGAAGAGATGCATGCAACGATCCGCCAGAATGCCGATAATGCAGCACAAACAGATAAGATCGCGCTTAAATCTTCAGGCGACGCTGAGGAGAGCGGAAAGGCCGTATCCCTTACATTGTCGGCGATGAAGGATATTGCGGGCAAGATCTCCATAGTCGAGGAGATCGCCCGACAAACGAACCTTCTTGCTCTGAACGCAGCCATCGAGGCTGCACGCGCGGGAGAGCACGGGAGGGGGTTCGCAGTCGTTGCCGCCGAGGTCCGCAAGCTTGCGGAACGAAGCCAGGCAGCGGCAGCCGAGATCGGTCATCTATCGGGGTCAAGCGTGGATGTCGCTGTCCAGGCAGGTGGTATGCTGACCAAGCTGGTGCCCGATATCAAAAGGACCGCCGAGCTGGTCCAGGAGATCAGCGTCGCCAGCAAGGAGCAGACATCCGGCGCCGAGCAGATCAACAGAGCGATACAGGAACTGAACCAGGTCATTCAGCGGAACGCCGGCACAGCAGAAGAAATAGCCACCACCTCCCAGGAATTATGGAGCCAGGCTCAGAATCTGGAAAAGATGGTTGCGTTCTTCAAGGTCGAGGAAGGGGAACCGGTTCCCGGTCAGGCGAAGCTCCGAAAAACGGACGCGCATGACGCTCCTAAACCGGCACTGCTCAGTCCCGATGGCCCGGCCAGGGAAGACGACCATATGCCCGTGCATTGAACGAGCCGGAACTTCAGGTCATGCCATTCCTCGTTTGTCTTTAACGAATAGCGCAGTTGCTGAAGAACATTCTGTGCACGGAAGAACCCTCTATTCCTGATATGATTGCCGAAGGCGTTTGCCCCCTCTTTTCGCTTCAGGTCAACGTTCTAATCGCGCCAATCTGTCTTTCCTTTTCCGTGATTTTCTTCGGGCATATGCTGATATTTCTGTGTGGCGGCCAGTTTAACCCCACACAGAGAAGTAGCACTTTTTGTCCAATAGTTGACCGGTTTCCGTACACTCCGTTGATAAAATAATACCTTTGACCTGATTGAACATATTGAAAATTCTTTAGAAGGGACGGAAGTATTTTTTTTGCATGTATTAGATGTTATTGTCTGAACTTTACAAAACAACAAGCCCCCATTATAACCGGTGCAACAAAATAGGCCATAAGAAACGACAAAATTTCATGTCACTGACTTCGCATCAAAATTCCACGAGAAAGGAGTGATGGTGCATCAACCGATGAGGAAAGCAATGATTTCTAACAACCTAGTGAGAAAAGGAGACCAGTGATGATTAAGAAAATATTCATTTCGGGATTAGTCTTTCTATGGGCGACCGTCTCGGCAGCAATTGCAGCAGAACCGGTGAAGGTCGGCGTGGCCGCGATGATCTCTCCCAAGGAAACGGTGCGGTATTACAAGCAGCTCATCGATTATATCGGCGCCAAGTTGGGAAGCCCTGTGGAGATGGTGCAGAAGGAGAACTACGATGAGATGGACGGCATGCTCGAGCGTGGTGAGGTCCAGGTAGCATTCCTCTGCTCCGGTCCTTATGTAAAGGACCGTGCGAAGTTCGGAGCGGAACTGCTTGTGGCCCCGCAGTCCTATGGACAGCCGTTCTATCACGCGTATATCATTACGCACAAGGACAGCCCGATCAAGGATATGGCCGGGTTGAAGGGAAAGCGTTTCGCTTTCACCGATCCCAAGTCCAATACCGGCGCACTGGTGCCCACGTTCATGGTTGCAAAGGAATTCAACGTGAAGCCGGAAAAATACTTCAGCGAGGTCATGTACACGAGGAGCCACGACAAATCCGTGGAAGCCGTTGCAAAGAAGGTAGCCGACGGCGCGAGCATCGACAGCCTGATCTATGATTATGCCGTGAAAAAGAA
>MHEA01000241.1:6941-7184 GCA_001805085.1 Nitrospirae bacterium GWC2_57_9 | reverse complement strand
AAATCTCCTCCTTACGGCATTCCTCCTCTCGTTGTCAGGAAGGAAATGGACGCCGCGTTGAAAGGCAAGATAAAGAATATTCTTCTGAACATGCATTCCGATCCGCAGGGCAAAGCCATTCTCGACGGCATCATGGTGGACAAGTTTATTGTTCCCAAGGACTCCGACTACAATACGGTACGCGAGATGGGTGACTGGGTGGCCAAGATGAAATAGATCCCCGCGTTCCCGGCGGGAACCATC
>MHEA01000241.1:0-6833 GCA_001805085.1 Nitrospirae bacterium GWC2_57_9 | reverse complement strand
AGCGCGGGAATAATATCATGATCAGCAAACTGAAAGAAAAAATCAAGAGCAGCATGGGGCTTAAACTGGTAACTGCCTTGTCCGTCGTTTTTGCCGTCGTCTCCGTTCTGGGAGCGTTCTTCCTCGCAAGATTGTTGATGGACAACCAATACACCAATATCAACAATCGCGGCAGGGAGTTGGGGGTTTTCCTCGGCAAGGCGGGAACTGATCCTATGCTCTATAAGGATATCATCAAGCTCGACGCTCTTGTAATGGAGGCCGTCAAGTCCGAGGACATGATATATGTATATATCATTGATACTTCGGGAAAGGCAATGAGCACCTTCCGATCCAGTTTCAACATGAACAACAGTGAAGTGAAGCGGCTCGTGGAAAATGGAGGCTCCGAAGATGTGTTGACGATCGCCGAAAAGTTAAATCAGAAGCTGAGCATTCTTGCCGTTACGACAGACGTGGACCTCGATGGTGCGAAGATCGGCGAAGTGAGAATGGGTTTTTCCAGGGCCGGGGTCCAATTGTATGTTCGGAAAATGGTGATGATAATACTCGCTGTCTGTATCGGTATTATTCTCACCCTGTCAGCGGTAGTGTACGGGATGGTCCATAAAATGGTGGTCATACCGGCGACCCAGACCGTCAACGTCGCTGCCACGATCGCAGCAGGAGATCTGTCGCAACGGATCCAGTCGGTCTCGGAGGACGAGTTGGGGCGGCTGGCGCGGGAGATCAATAAAATGGCGGACGAGCTCGAAAAATTGATCGTAAACATCCGCGAGAGCGCCGTCGCCAATGCTACCATATCATCGCAAATAGCCATCGCATCACGAACAATGTCGGAAGGCTCGACTCAGCAGGCGGCATCTGCGGAAGAAGCATCCTCATCAGTCGAAGAAATGCACGCCACGATAAAACAGAATGCCGACAATGCCCTGAAAACCGAAAAGATCGCGTTGAAAAGCGCCAACGACGCTGCGGAGAGCGGAAAATCCGTACTGCTCACCATATCGGCGATGAAGGAGATCGCACAAAAAATATCGATTATAGAAGAGATCGCTCGCCAGACGAACCTTCTGGCCTTGAACGCGGCAATCGAAGCGGCCCGCGCTGGAGAGCACGGCAAAGGTTTTGCCGTAGTGGCATCGGAAGTGCGAAAGCTTGCGGAGCGCAGCCAGTCGGCGGCACGGGACATCAGTGAGCTTTCTTCGTCCAGCGTAGGCGTAGCGGAAGAGACCGGGACCATGCTGAACGAGCTTGTCCCCGATATTCGGAAAACCGCGGAGCTGGTGCAGGAGATCGCTGCCGCATCGAAAGAACAATCCTTGAACGCAGATCAGATCAACAATGCGATCCAGGGGCTGAACCAGGTCATTCAGCGAAACACCGGAACAGCTGAAGAGATAGCCACAACTGCCCAGGAACTTTCAAAACAGGCAGGGGACCTTGAGAATGCGGTCGCTTTCTTTAAGGCTGCCTCATCCGCCGCAAACTCTCCCGGAATCGTCAGAGGTAAACAGCCACTTCATGGAACCACCTCTGATCTCTTGAGTGCAGAGACGAAGACCCTGTCGGGAACAAAATCCGCATGAAGGGACCATGTAACGGAGACGGACCTGCGTGGTGAAAATTCTCCGATGAGTTTCCCTGGGTGCCATCGTCGAAGTACTCCTCATCAGCAAGCCTTTTTCCCTCGATCGGTCTGGGATTTCTCTCAAAAAGCGCTTTTTGGACCTCCTGTTCGCGTCCGGGATTTTGCCCCGTTTTATGCTACATTCAGAATAGAATCTGGCGAGTGGGGGGTGTAGCAGACAAATCCGGACTCCGTGTCCGGGGTGTTCGTGAGAGCATTTTCGGTGGGTTCGATCGCTTTGCCGCAACAAGGCCAGGAACCATGAAAACGAGTGCCGGCATTCTTATGTACCGAAGATCAAATGACGGGATTGAGGTCTTTCTCATCCACCCCGGCGGTCCCTATTTTATCAACAAGGATAATGGGGCCTGGTCCATTCCGAAGGGAGAGATCGACGAGGGGGAGGATGGTCTCGCAGCCGCAAAACGGGAGTTCCAGGAAGAAACCGGCTGTGTGCCTGAGGGAACGTTCCTTCCGCTCTCCCCGATCAGGCAAAGGAGCGGCAAGATCGTTATTTCCTGGGCCGTTGAAGGCGACTGCGATGCTGATTCGATGACGAGCAACAGCTTCAGTCTGGAATGGCCGCCGAAGTCGGGCAGAAGGCAGGAATTCCCGGAGGCGGACAGGGCTGCCTGGTTCACCCTCAGAGAAGCACGGCACAAGATCAACCCGGCCCAGGCACCGCTACTGGACGAATTGTTTTCAATAACGAAATGAAGTTCATTCGGTGCTGAACGGTAATCAGCGGTGGCTTGATTCGTCCCAGCCGGTACCTTTCCCGAAAATATCCTTGACAATCAGCCCCTTTCTCTTTATTATTACACTTCGTTTGAACCCAAGTGCCGAAGTGGTGGAACTGGTAGACGCGCTGCGTTCAGGGCGCAGTGGGAGCAATCCCGTGGGGGTTCGAGTCCCCCCTTCGGCACCATTTTTCAGTACCCTTCTCATGAAAAAGAAACTTTCCATACTTATCCTCGCCTTCCTTTCAGCATGCGCAACTACAGAACCTCCTTTTGATGCGGCAGCCGTGTTCAATGAAGCCGAAACGGAGATGCGCAAGGAAAATTACGAGAAGGCACGCAAGGGTTACCAGGATATCCAGGAAAAATCGCCGGACAAAAGCTACGACGCGGCCCTCATGCTCCGGATCGCAGATACCTATTTCGGCGAGGAAAAGTACGAAGAGGCTTTGGTCGAGTACCAGAACTTCCTGAACTATCACCCTGTGAACAAGGACGCGGTATACGCCCAGTTCCAGATCGCTATGTGCAGCTTCAAACAGCTGACGACGACCGACCGGGACCCGGAACCGACAAGGACCGCGCTCAGGGAATTCGAGAAACTGCTTCAGAAGCACCCGAACAGCGTTTACCAGGAGACGGCGACGAAGAACCTCGCGATCTGCAAGGATCGGCTCTCGGAATATGAACTGTATGTGGGCCGGTTCTATCACAAGAAGAAGGCCTATCAATCAGCCGTTGCGAGGCTGGAAAAGCTGCTGCTCGAGTATCCCGGATCGTCAGCTGAGAAGGATGCTCTGTATTACAGCGGGCTCTCCCATCTGGAACTGGGAGAAAAGCCCCAGGCGCGGGCGGCATTCGAAATGCTGCTCAAAAAATATCCTTCCACCGCCGGCGATGTGAAGTCCTTAATGGACCAGCTCGGGACCCCATGAAATACTATCCGGTCTACCTGGATCTGCGGGATCGTCCCTGCGTGATCGCGGGCGGGGGCGGGGTCGCAGAGCGCAAAACACTTTCCCTTCTGGAAGCAGGGGCGGACGTTACCGTGGTCAGCCCCTCGCTCACTCCAAAACTGCAGGAACTCTCCTTATCCGGCAAGATCTCTCATCGCTTAAAAAAGTTCGAGGACAGGGACATGGAGCACGCGTACCTGGTGATCGCGGCGACGGATTCCCTCGAGCTGAATGCGGACATCGGGAAAAGCTGCCGAAAAAGACATATCCTCGTGAATGTGGCGGCGCCGCCCGAGGAAAGCACCTTCCTGGTGCCTTCCGTTGTCGACCGGGGCGATCTGCTGATCGCGGTATCCACGTGCGGCTCGAGCCCGGCGCTCTCCAAGAAGATCCGCCAGGAACTGGAGCTGCACTACGGTGAAGAGTACGAACTTTTTCTCGAGAAGATGTCTTTGGTGCGGGACCGTCTGATGGGAGAAATGGGAGATGAGGCGACGCGACGCGCCGTGTTTCAGGCGATCGTGGATTCCGATGTGCTTGACCTGATCAGGCAGGGGAAGACGCACGAAGCAGACCATCGCATTGCTGAGTTGTCGGGGGCTTTGCGGAGATAGCAAGTTTCACACCGGGAGCCGACAGACAGCTGCAGGCGACTACTTCTTGTCCCTGAATATTTTATTGAAAAGACCGCCGGACTCGCCTTCATTCATCTTCGGCAGTGTCCCGCTGGCCGCAAGCAGCGCTTCCTTCACAACATCCCAGTTCGGGTTCTCGCGCAGGGCAACGGAATAAACGTCAACGGCTTTGGTCTTGAGCCCGCTTTTCATGTACAGCTTCCCCAGCTCAAGATGGTATTCCGGTCTGAGCGGGTCGATCTCAATCGCTTTTTGCAGGTTTTCTTCCGCCTCGTGCCTCCTCCGGGGAATATGCATGAGGGAAAGCCCATATTGATGGAAGTATGCGGCCTTGACCGGGTCGAGTCGTATGGCCCAGGCCAGGGATTCAGCAGCGCCCCAGTAGTTCCCGATATTGAATTCAATCATACCCTTGCTATAATAGGCAGCTGCGCTCGCGGCCTTCTCGGCATAGTTTTCAACATAGTCCTCAGCGCGTTTTTCCTCGAAGTGTCCGCTGCTTTTTTGACCATCCCCGCCCTGCTCGCTGCGCTGCTGCCGATTATCGTCCGACAGCACCTGGTAAGCATCGTGTATACGGGTAAAGAGTGCCTCGAGTTTTTCCTTCATGTCGGACATTTCAGGTTCGAAGTGACGGTCCGGATGATACAGTTTTGCCAGCCGGAAATAGGCCTTTTTGATCTCCGGGGCCGCTGTTGAAGCATTGATGCCCAGCACCTGAAAGTCGTCCTCTTTTTTCATGGCCGCGAACGCATCCATGATCATCTGTTTCGTAACGACCACCGGTGGATCGGGCCTCTTTCCAGCACTGTTCGCTGCTTCGGGCACCGTGTAATGGGCAAACCGCTTCCGCTCGCCGGGGCTAAGCTCGCCCGGTTCTATGATCCGGAGCGCGAGGAGGAGGTAGACGGCCTTGAGCGTGTTGAAATCTCCTATCCCGGTAAGGGCGCAGAGCTGTTCCAGGTTCCGGGATCCGTCGACGAACGCCAGAACCGTTTTTTCATCGGCCGAGAGATCAGCTTGCTGGAAGATGAGCGACGGGTCCGGTGAAGGCCGCAGAACGGTGCGCAGGGGAGGAATCCTTTTCCGGACGACCTGCCACTCAACGCCATGGACGCCTTCGAGGATCAGGCTCCCGGTGCTCATCTGGAGCGGGATCACCTGGTCGGCATCAGGTTGCCCTTCATCGAAGCGATAGCTGCCCTCCCGCCATTTAAAAAGTTCCAGGATGATATGCTTGATCTGCAGCTTTACCTGAACGACGAGTTCCTTCGGCGACAGGATCCCCAGTTCATACAGTACGGCCCCCAGTTTTTTGCCGGTCTTGATCACTGAAGCAGAGGCGGATTCGAACTGCTCCCTGGTAATTCTGCCCTGACGGAGCAGGAATTCACCCAGCCGCTCGTCTTCGCTGTTCGACGATGCAAAAAGAATATCGCCCTTGATGAAGTATACTTTTTTGACCCGCTTATCCTGTTCAAATAACGCGGTACCGGTCTTTTTCGAAGCCCTGAGCTCCTGAAAAAGCCAGGGAATGGTCATTTCCTTGATCTTATCTTGCGGTGTCAGCAATGCCCCCCCTTGGGCCACCTTTCGCCAAAGCTATTATAGCATTTTTTTACGTTTCCACACCTTTTTTTGTTTAAACCATATTATCACGCCCGACGCACGGTTATCCTGATTGACTCTGCAGGGTGTTCTTACTATAATGAAAAAATATCCCATTGTTACACAAAAGCTCTAATCGCTCATCATGCAAGGAACGCCAATGCAGAAGGACCTCATTCTGGGAATCGACATCGGTTCCGTCAGCATTAAGACAGCCCTCATCAACTCCTCCGGAACGCTCCTATCCGAGACCTATACGCGCATAAAGGGCGACCCCCTTACGGCCCTGGCACGGGAACTGCGAGCGGCCTTCAAGGGTTTCCCGGAAGACCGGGTGATTGCCGCCGCTCTCACCGGCAGCGGGGGCAAGCAGGTCGCCACTCTTCTGGGCGCGCGCTTCGTGAATGAGATCCTCGCGCAGGCAGCCTTTGCCGGGAGCTTCCATCCTGGCGCAAGGACCATAATAGAGATGGGCGGCGAGGACGCCAAGCTCATCCATCTGAACCGGAGTGATTCGGGATCGGTAAAGATCGAGGATTTCTCGATGAACAGCGCCTGCGCTGCCGGCACCGGCTCATTCCTGGACCAGCAGGCATCCCGCCTTCATCTGACCATCGAGGAGTTCGGCAGCATCGCGCTTCGTTCGAAAACGCCGCCGCGTCTGGCCGGACGCTGCAGCGTCTTTGCCAAGAGCGACATGATCCATCTCCAGCAGATCGCGACGCCGGACTTTGACATTGTGGCCGGGCTCTGTTTTGCCATGGCACGGAACTTCAAGGCCACTGTAGGGAAGGGGAAGAAGTTTCCTTCCCCGCTGCTGTTCCTGGGAGGTGTGGCGGCCAATCTGGGGATGCAGCGTGCCTTTCGCGAACTCCTGGGCCTGTCGGCATCGTGCCTGGCCGTGCCTGACCATTTCAAAACCTCCGGTGCGATCGGCGCTGCCCTCAATGCCCTTCAGCAGCCCGATCATACTATCGTCTATTGCGGCTCTTCCGCTCTTACTGCGCACCTCGCCCGGCGGACGGAGCCGGCAAGCAGCAGCGTCCACCCGCTCTCCCGTCCTGTCGGCATCATGCCGAACCCGGACCAGGATGCGGTGGCCGGCCATGATGGCCCGATTGAGGCTTTCCTGGGTGTTGATGTCGGCTCCGTCTCGACTAACGTGGTCGTGATCAACCGGCAGGGGCAGGTCCTCTCGAAACGCTATCTGCCGACGGCAGGCCGTCCTATCGAGGCCGTGAAACAGGGTCTTTCGGAAGTAGGT
>MHEA01000240.1:10088-10230 GCA_001805085.1 Nitrospirae bacterium GWC2_57_9 | reverse complement strand
ACCGTAGATGCGGGTGATATACTGTTGCAGGTCCACCTTCTGGGTGTCGGTGAGCGCCTTGTGACCGTTGATCTGGGCTTCCATCACCCGCAGGCGATCACGGACCATCACGATCTTGTGAAAGAAGGTCTCGATGGGCAGC
>MHEA01000240.1:9769-9989 GCA_001805085.1 Nitrospirae bacterium GWC2_57_9 | reverse complement strand
TCAAAGGCAGCCAGTTTCACCATCTCGTAGGCGGTCCGTTCCGGTTCGGAAAGCGATTGCAATTCCTCCTCGGCTGACCTCTCCTGACGGTCCAGCCTTGGGAAATAGACCATGCAGTCCGGACCGTCACATTCCTCCACGCGGCCGATCCCAAACTGGTCGTGGCGCACCAGCTCTCCTTTTTTGAAATCTCCCATGTCCTTCCTCCTGGTAATTGTCA
>MHEA01000240.1:0-9747 GCA_001805085.1 Nitrospirae bacterium GWC2_57_9 | reverse complement strand
GGGCCAAGCTAAGACTGTCCAGCACGTTACTTCTCTCTTTTTTGCAAAAGAGCGGTTCTGCTTATGCGGACCCGGGGAGCATCAACGATGCTGAATCCCGCTTCGCGGGCCTGCTGCAGAGTTTCGTGAAAAGCGCGGGAAGAAACGTGAAGCCTGGGCTCTGCGATCAGCATTTTCCCCTGGTCCCGCAGGACCGACCGGACCTGCTTCAGGAACCGGGGGATGTCTCCTGTTTCATGGACCATCCAGAATGCCAGCACGAAATCCACTTGTTCCCTGATCCCGATGTCGTCCTTTGCCGCAAGCACGGTCCGGATGTTCCCTGCGACGCCTTTCTTTTCCGCCCGCCTCTTCAGCCTGTCCAGCATCTCCTGCTGAATGTCTATGGAAATGACCGAACCGCTCTCTCCCACGAGCGTCGCCATTGCCAGGGAAAAATATCCCATGCCGCACCCGATGTCGGCAACGGTCATGCCTGGCTTCACATAAGGCGACAGGATCAGGAGGGAGTCATGAAGATACCGGCGCAGAGGGTTGTCAAAGGAATAGGCCAGCCACCAGGGGCAGACATGGTCCTGCCGGAACAGCACGCTTCTGATCTTGTCGATAATGGATTGTCCTTTTATCATGAACGGCTACCTCCCCATTTTTCGGCGAAACAGATTTCCGCAAGCGGCTTGCGGGGAGGGCCGTCCTTCTTCTCTTCGGCAGGATACCCCAGCGGGAAAAGCCCGACGACCCTGATGGAAGCGGGAATGCTCAGCAGGTCCTTCACCTTGTCCTCATCGTACACGCCGACGAAGACCGTGCCCAGTCCCTGGGCCCGTGCGGCCAGCATCAGGTTCTGAGAAGCGATCCCGGCATCGGTGAGATAATAGTTCTGGCCCCAGAGAACCCCCGAGCCCGCAGGATCGGCGCAGAGCACGATCACGACGGGCGCTTCCGCAAGCGCCTTCTTCGAAGGGTTCGCTTTGTAGCCTTTCGGGGCAAAAAAAGCTTCCACGTAGGAAAGCCCGCTCAGCTTTTCCTTTACCGCCCTGTCCTTCACAACGATCACACGGCAGCACTGGTAGTTCGCCCATGAAGGCGCCATGCGCACCGCTTCGAGCACGGCTTGGAGCTTCTCCTCCTCCACCGTCTCCGCTGAATACTTACGGATGCTTCTTCGTGTCCTTATGGTGTCAAACAGTTCCATGACCGTTCCTCCTTCTCACTGGAAGCCTGTTGTGCATGCTGGCAATGAGCCTACTATAAATGCCGGAATTAGGCAACTTTTTTGGGAATTGGACTTTGGGCGACATTTACCGAAGAAAAGTGAGAAAAAAGAGCGATTGACTTATAGCCGCTAAAGAGCGATAATTGGTTGTAATTAGACAAAAAAAGAGCGGCCGCAAATGTTCTTGGTCCTTTTGCGGCCATTTTGATTGAAGGGGAAAGATCATGCCGAAAAGTGTACAAACGCACCGACAGAACCATATTGAACGGCAGGAACTGCTGAAAAAGAACAAAATGGCGGCAGGACTTGTTTCCGAGCGTTTCCCCGGAGTTTCAGAGATCGTGCTTCATTTGACTTATTACCAGCGCGGACCGCACCCGGTCCTGATGGTCCGGACCATGAATTTCAGCCCCACCGATTATGCATATTTTCATATGGACTGCATGCGGGAAGAGTGCAAGAACGGGGGCTTTGACCTGACGTCGGTCGTAACCGGTCTGGTCAAGGCACGAAAAAAGACCGTCAAGGGAAAGATCTGCTGCGACGGCAAGAGCCCTTCACTCGCTCCAAACCACGCGAGCATCGCTTACGAGGTCAGTATCCAGAGCGCCAAGCCGGAAAGATAACGTCACTGTCCGTAAATGTGGACGATCTCCGAGCTCCACAGACCGAATGCCGCACTCCATCGCTCCAGGTCCGCATAATAAATCGTCGTAATCCCGTGCTCCTTGGCAACGTCTCCTATTCCGTTCTTACCTAGACGGACACTGAGCGCAGTCGTCAAAGGGTACTGAAACTGCGTGATCCGGCCCTTGGCCAACTTCTCATTGGCTCTCACCTCTGTCGGCTCCCGATTGAAGGTTAGGGGTTCTACCGTATGGGAAAACAAACCATTGTTGAACAGCAGTGCCCGCGAGCACCCCGTCAGGAATAAGATGAGCAGCAGGAGGACCGTTTTTTTCAGGCTGTTCATTTTAAAAACCTCAATCGCCGTGAACGACTGTGGTGGTCCTGGTATAGAGCCCGAATAGTATGCTCTCAAACTCCCTGTCCATATGGGTCATTACGGTTATGCCCCCTTTTTTCGCTGCTGCCGCCGCCCCCCCGTCTCCCCAGGCAAAAAGCCAGAGCAACGAATACATGGACGAGTCCCCCTGTTTGCTGCCCAGTTGGGTCTTGTTGAGCTCGGTGCTGAGCGGCATGGTTACATGCGTATAGACGCAGCCGCTCAGAAAGAGGAAACAGATCATCAGAACCAGTGATTTCATACAGAACCTCCCCCTGTTTTAAACTGAAGCACATTATAACACTTTAGATTCATAATACATCATCGAATAGTTATTTTCCCTTTTTCCCCCTCCCTTCCTTCGACCTGAATGTCCACATCCAGGAACTGCTTTACTACCCAGATGTTCGTGAGCAGATGACGCGTGATCCGGGTGGTGCTGAATTCCGATCTGCCGGCAGCCAGGGCAAGGTAAGGGATGATCTGATCTGCAAGATGCTGGTCCAGGGCGCCTTCTGATGTAAGATAATCGATCATTTCCCGGGAAGCCTCGTCCGCGACCGTTTCAGCCCTCTTCCCTATGGCACCAAGGCTGCCGAACCCTGCCTTTATATTCTCGAACTCGGCAAGCAGGAAAAGGAGCGTTCCTTTCCCGATCGACGGGCCCGAAGCGATCTCTATTTCCGCCCGAATGTCGTTCTCCCCAAGGACTTTGACAGTCCTGGCCCGTTGACGATGAGCGATGTCCTCGGGCAGGTTCGAGACTGCCGATAGACCCGTGATCCGTCTGACCCCGCCTCGGTCATTGATCACGAGCGGCTTGAGCTCCCTGGCTGGAACCACCTTCGCCTTGACCCGGCCGCCTCCCTTCGGATACCAGCCCCACTGTTCAAGGTTCAGATCCACGTTCACCTGCATGCGGGAGATGAAGGGCAGGAACACCTGCTGCAGGTAATGGAAGGTCGGGCTCCAGGGTACATGAGTGCCGCCGATCAGGATTATCGTGGACGGGCGGGCCGCGAAAAAGAGCGGAAGCAGTATGGTCTGGAGGACCAGTGAAGTGCTGCCTGCGCTGCCTTTTATCTCGGATACATCAAAGCTGTAGTCTCCTCCTTCCACCGGGCCAGGCTCGAACCTGAGCGTGCTCGACCCGATGGCTGCTCCTTCAGCTACGGCTCCGGATATGACGGTTGCTGCCCTGACTGCGGTCAGATGCTGAGGCTGGAGCCCGGGCCTCGACCGCGCTTGTCTGATGTTCACGATCTCCACGGGCGTTCCGGTGAGGCAGGAGAGTGCAAGGGATGTTCGCAAGATCTGGCCTCCCCCCTCGCCGTATGATCCATCTATCCGGAGTGACTGGCCATCCATGCCGCCCCTCATCTATAAATCCTGAATAGAATATATAACCACAAGAAAAATAAGCTATTTTTAATATTATTATAAATCACTTTAAACGATAAAGCCCTCTGTTTCAGCGCTCTTGACATTTTAAAAATATTTGGTAAATTAACCCTTAGCACTCTACCACTGAGAGTGCTAAGTAAAATACCGTACGGTATAAAAACAAGGAGGGCTAGATATGTTATGGACGGAGCTTGACAGGATGGGCAGTTTCATCGACCCATGGCGCTCGCTCGAGCGCCTCAACCGGGCTGCGGCCGGATTGGTCCCGGCGGCCGCGCCGGAATTTCCCGCGGTAAACGTATGGGCTGACGGAGACAGCGCAATGGTGACCGCGGAGCTGCCCGGGATCGACCCGAAAGCAGTGGACATTTCTTTAACAGGCAAATCGGTAACGCTTCGCGCCTCGCGCCAGCCCGACGATGCAAAAGACGGAGAATCCTATCACCGTCGCGAGCGCTGGTACGGGCAGTTCAGCAGGACCATCGACCTTCCCTATGTGATCGATGCCGCGAAGGTCGATGCACGGTTCAGCCGCGGCGTGCTTCATCTGACCCTGCCCCGGGCTGAAGAGGAAAAGCCGAAAAAGATCGCTATCAAAACCGAGTAACGAGGAGGGAAAAGATATGGCGGAGATCAAGGAAGTATCGAAAAAAGAGGCCGGCACGCCGCAGGGCGCGGAAAGGACCCGGCCCCAGAAGGTATATACGCCGGACGTGGACATCCTGGAGCGGAAGGACGACATCGTGGTAACGGCGGACCTGCCGGGCGTCGATGAAAAGAATCTGGATATAACGTTGGAAAAGAACATGCTGACCATCTATGGCCGGGTGGAAGCGGATTCCCTGCGAATGCACCGGCTTGCGTATTCCGAATACGGGGTCGGAGACTACCAGAGGACGTTCACGCTGTCCGATGAGGTCGACAAGGACAGGATCCAGGCAACCATGAAAAACGGGGTTCTCCGTCTCGTGCTGCCCAAAGCCGAGGGGGCCAAGACCAGGAAGATCCTGGTAAGTGCGGAAGCAGAGGCATAAGAGGAACGGAAGGAAAATTACGTCAATTCAGAACGTTCCTTCGGCTCGTTCCGGAGATTGATGCGGATACCCCGCGAGATCGAGGCCGGCAAGGTCCGGGCGGAGTTCAAGAAAGGCGTGCTGACGATCACGCTGCCGAAGACAGCGGAGCCCGCGGCGGACTCTCGCAAGATACCGGTTAGAACGGAATAACAGCAGGAAAGGCCGGGGCAGAATGCTTGCTCCGGCCTTTTCATTGTTCTTCATATATACTTGATACAGAGATACCTCTTCCCCTTCTAAAGGATGAACATGCCGAACGAACCGATCCTGATACGCTGCAAATCCTGCCGGACGTTGAACCGGGTCCCGGCCGACAAATTGTCCGCCAACCCGATCTGCGGCAACTGCAAAAAACCCCTCGAGTTCCCGCGATTCCCGGTGAACGCAACCTCCGCCACGTTCGAGCAGGAGGTTTTTGACTGGCCTGAATATGTGCTGCTGGAATTCTGGGCCAAATGGTGTGGATATTGCCGCATGGTGGAGCCGGTCGTGAACGATCTGGCCTCGTGGCGGGCAGGGCGCCTGAAAGCGGTCAGGATCGATATCGATGCCGAACCGATCCTCGCCAAAAGGTTCACGGTCAAGGCCACGCCGACCTTTATCCTCTTCAAGAACGGCACCCAGCTCGGCCGCATCGACGGCGCGCCCAAGGAAAAACTCCACCTGGTGCAGTGGGTCGACCAGTACCTGAAGTAATCTCCTTACGACGTCCGCAAAAGCTGCTATCCGTGCGATGTTATCTTCCGCATCCCGATGGGATTCGGCGCACGGCGGGCATACCCTTTGTCCTGGACTATGATGTCCAGCGGCAGGCTGGCGAGATCAGCGACCGGGACGGACCACCGGTTGACCAACGCGACGTCTATCGTCTTCACATAGGAACGGCAACGGTCGCAGGTGTCGATCCTGAACCCCTCCTCCCCTTCGAAGAACAGGGTTTTCTGTTTTGATGCATCGGTTGCCAGGCAGACGGGGCATCCTGTCTTGATCGTCTGCCCGCTCGTGGTGCAGAACGAGCAGCTGACATGGCGGGCAGTATCCTCTCCGATCCAGGTGACGACCGGCTGAGCATTACACACCGGGCATTTGCCCTCTTCCCAGGTCCGCTGGCCGGCAGGGCAGGTGTCGTGCAGGACCAGGAACCAGGGCCTGCTCAAAAGGGAGAGCAGCATGGCCAGGTCGTCCTCTGGATAAGGAAGCGAGAACGCCGGCGTCTCTCCCAGGGGAAGGCGCGTGAAATCTATTTCCCGCAGTTCCATGGCCCGCTTCAAAGGGACAAGCGTGCTTTCGGCCAGTTCCATGCGAGCGGAAAAAAGCGCAAAGAGCTCATCCAGAAGCTCCGGACCGTAAGCCGTTTGCCGGGGCCCGATGGAAAGAGGGATATCTCTTGCCGCTGCAATGAACTGCAGGGTCTTTTCATAGAACCGGAGGGGGTCGGCGAGATGCGGTTTTTGCCTGATTACATCATCGATAACAGTCACCAACGTTCTCCTCTCAGGGCACCTTGGGATATTCAAAAATCTCTGATTCCCCGCTCAACGCCTCGGCCAGGAACGTCTTCAAATATCTTTTTTCCTTGTCCGTCAGCTTGAGCGGCTTGAGTATGGTGTTTCCCCTGCCCCCTCCCCGGTCGAAGAAGTCGATGACCTCGTCAAGGGTCGCGAAGATCCCGTTATGCATGTAAGGCCCGGTCTTCGCTATCTCCAGGAGCGTCGGGGTCCTGAATGCTTTCCAGTCCTTCTTGTCCTTGGTGATAAGGTACCTGCCCGGGTCCTCGGTGAGTGTGCGGTATTCCTCGAAATGGTAGACTTTCGCCACGAATCTCCTGGTCGCCGCGATCCGCGGGTCGGTCTGATGCTCGGGGTTTTCCGGAACGTTCAGGGCGTAGAATTTATCGTCCGAGAGGCTGACGCCGAAGTGACAATCGACACACTTTCCCTTCTGCGTGAAGATGGCCAAACCTTTTCTGGCTTCGTCGGAGAGCGCTTTTTTGTCTCCCTTCAAATGACGCTCAAGAGGCGTGTTCCTCGAGAGGAGCGTCCGTTCGAAGGCGGAGATCGCCATTGCCATCCGTTCGCGGTTGGGCTCGCCGTTGAATACCTTCTGGAATGCCTCGACGTACTCGGGAACGGTCCTGATCACCTCTTCGACGAAATCCAGGTTCCGGTTCATTTCGAAGGACGACATCATCGGGAACAGCGCCTGGTCCTCGAGCGTTAGCGCCCTGCCGTCGTGGAACAGAAACTTCTGGAACGCCACGTTCACAAGCGTCGGCGAGTTGCGCCAGTTCCTGGTAGTGGGATAGCTGAGCGAAATGTCCAGGCCGTCGGTAAAGGCGTGGTCCGGATCGTGGCAGGTGGAGCAGCTCATGGTGCCATCGCCGGACAGTCGCCGGTCGAAGAACAGCTTCTTTCCCAGCTCGATCTTCTCGGGCGTCTGGGGGTTCTGTTCCGGCACCGGGACCGAGGTGATCGGGACGAGAGTGCCGGCAAAAGCCGGAAAACCGGTCCAGATGAGAATGAAAAGGGACACTATTACAAAAAATTTACTGAACATCTGCCATTCCTTTCTTTGCGGATTGCGCTTTGCCGGTTTTCGCTCCGCATTCCGCACTCGTCACTTATTCTTCAGTTCCTCATCAATGACCTGCTTGAACGTGCTGAAAGGCCGCTCCCCGACGATCTTCCTCCCATTGATGAAAAAGGTGGGGGTATTGAAGAGGTCCATCTTCGCCGCCAAGTCCTTGTCCCGCTCGATGGCTGCCGCGTGCTTCTTCTTGTCGATCGATTCCGTGAATTGCGCAATATCCAGCCCCAGTTCCCTTGCGTATACGATGAGGCTCTCGCGGTCCAGCCTGGGAGAGCGCCTGATCAGCAGCTCATGCATTTCCCAGTACTTCCCCTGATCGCGGGCGGCAAGGGATGCCTCCGCTGCGATCTGGGCATAGTCGCGGTACTTATAGGGAAAGTTTTTGATCACCAGCCGCACCTTTCCCTGGTAGGACTCCAGTATCTTTTTGACGGTCGGACCGGCCGCCACGCAGTGGGGTCATTGAAAATCGATGAACTCTATGATCGTGACCGGAGCATCGGCGGGACCGACGGAGGGAGACCCTTCGATCGGGATCGAGCTGCGTTTTTCCTGGGCAGCGGAGGGAATCGCCAGAAGAACGACAGCGAGAACCAGCAAAAAAATTTTCATCTTATTCTCCATCCTGGAAGGATTGTCTCGAGCCCGGGCCCCACGGAAACCTGAATAAAAATCCCATTTGCAGTCTGAGCCGCTGCAAATGGGCTGTACATCGTGCATCGGCCCGGCAGTTTTCCGTGGATGCCCTCCCGAGCCGGAGGGATATCATTGGTATATTCCCCTTTTGCTGGAGTGTCAATCCGTCTCTTGATCGGTATTGGCTCGAATGAGCTGTTCAAAGTATGTGACTATCCCCGCATGCCGGGAATTGAAGCACAGGGCAAACGCCCCGGCACCATAGATGTCAATTCTGCATTCCGGGCCACAACTGAACCGATGTCGAATCAGACGTCGAAGCAGACGCGGAAGCAGACGTCTCACTAGCCCGGGACTTTTTCTTCCCAAGGACCTCGTAGGTCCTCTTAATCTCGTAACGCATTTTATTCTCTGCTCCAAAATGGCTCGTGATCTGCACAATCAGCCGCTGCCCCCGGACGATCTCGATGGGCTCCCGGGCGGTTTCATCAAGCAGTTTCTGCATTGAGGAGTAATTATCAACCAGCCGGCGCCTAGTGATCTTCAGGTCATATTTCCCCTCCAGAACGGTCATCATGCTGGATCTCGCACTGCTTTCCGTAGCAATCTTGTCCCGACAACTGAAACCGACGCGCGCGAAAAACTTTCTCGTATCGTCACTGTCGTCCCTTACATACTCAAAATTATCCTTGGCCCTGGAGTTAACGCCGCTCGATTCCAAAGGGAACAGAGGGCCCGATAACGACTCCAGGGGCAATTTGGGGGACAGGATGTCGAAAAAATCAGAATACCTCACATCGGGGTCCCGGCGAGCGTTCATGGTAATCATCAGTTCACCATAGGGAGGCGCTCCCACAACAGGTTCCGGCTGTGAGCCGGCGGGCGGCTGTATGACCGGGGGCAGCCCTGTCTTTTGCACCATTTCCGCCTCTTGCCGCTTTGCCGTTCCCTGATTCTCTGCTTTCGGCGCCTGCGCCTGCTGTTTCACGGCTTCCCGCTGCAGTTTTGCCTGTTCCCACCTGTTGATCACGATCCCTGCTGTGAAGTCGGCGACAAGCTTCACCGTTTCCCCCTGGACCACTTCGAATGCAGCCTGAAGCGTCCTCCCGTTCAGCAGGAACTCCACCTGATATTTTCCCACTTCCACGTCGGCGTATCCGATAGGCGCCGGTTTCTTAATGGGCTCGCCGTTAATGACAACGAGGGCGCCTGTCGGGATGCTGGCAAAGGTAACGCCCCCTCTGTATTTCATCGTGGTGCTGACGATCTCCTTGCCGACAAATGTCCCTCTGCTCCGTTCCGTAAACTTGAACAGAATAACATTGGGTGACCGTTCGTCGATGATCACCTCCTTGATCTGCGGGGGATATTCCGGGCTGAGAAAGGCCTTGATCCGGTGTTTCCCGGCCGGGGCATCCAGGTTCTGGTAGGGTGTTATTCCTGCTTCAATTTCATCGATCGAAATGAGGGCGCCCGGCGGCTCGGAATGGACTTCAAGAATGCCGGTGGCGGCGAACGATAAGATGGGGGAAAAAAGTAGAGCGTTCAGCAGAAGCAGGGAACATAAGTGCAGCATGGTGAGCACCCCTGGGAAAGCCGATTCAATTTTGCATAAAGTATAGCAAAAAAGTGCAGCTTCCGCACTCAGTTCCATGCCGGGGGCCTAAAAAAATCGGAGCTGGAAAAAACTCCAGCCCCGATGGGAAGTCATTCCGGACAAAATGAGGGGCTCTGCCGTTCGCCCCGCATTCCTGTGATTTTACTGCACGCGGTTCTTGACGAGGCTGTCGACCACGGTCGGATCGGCAAGGGTGGACGTA
>MHEA01000239.1:8626-10358 GCA_001805085.1 Nitrospirae bacterium GWC2_57_9 | reverse complement strand
GAAACGGATCAGATGTTGCGGGACCAGATGGGCATCAACCTGGGCGGTCAGCTTGAAATGACGACACCGCAAAAGCTGGGCGAGGTGCTGAATGTCGAAGGGCTCCTCTACGGCACGTTGATGGATTTTGACGAGAGCACGACCGGGGTGCTCAACGTCCGAAAGGTGAGGGCAAAGTTTAAGCTTGTCAACGCTCAAACCGGCCAGGCCTTCTGGGAGCGCGGACTGGGCGTGCGTTCCGAAACAAGGATGTCCGGGAGGAGTGGGGATGTTGCAGCGGCTGTGGCCCGCGGAGCGGATGCCAGGGAAAAAGATACTCCCTGGATCACGCTCGACAGTTACTCCCTGAACGAGCGGAATGTCGGGCAGGCATTCGCCATCGGGCTTGGCGCTAAATTGCTGACCAAGGCCGTCGGCATCCATCTTGAACACGAGAGCAAGGAAATGGTGAGGAGGGTGACGGAGTCGCTTCCCTGGGGACCGGGACCAGGAGCAATATCAACCGCACCGGCAGTTGCCATGCCGGCTTTGCCCGCGCCCAGGATGCAGTCGCCGGAGCCGCCGTCCTTCGGTTATATGGATTACGGCAAAAAAGACCTCACGGCGCTCCTTATTTCCGTTTCTGTTGACAGGCACACCGGCGAATCGACCACTTTCAGCATCCCGCTCGCAAAGGCGGGCGATAGCATCAGAATGGATATTGATCTCTCTGCCGCAGTAAAAAGCGGCGAAAGCATGCCGGCCGCGATCAGCAGGATCTCGACTATTCACCGGGGCGACAAGAATTCAAGCTATACGCTCTACCCCAACTCCCGAAAGTACATGACCCATGCTCCTGAAGAGGGTGGGGCCTATGAAAAGCCGCAGGTTACTAAAACAAAAATTGGCAGCGAGGTTGTCGATGGACACCCTGCCGACAAGTACCGGATAACGATCAAGTACAAGAACGGCAGGATCGAAGAAGGCTATATCTGGAATGCTCGCGATCTCGGTCAAATGACAATCAGGAGCGAGGTTGAGAACAAAGACGCCCGCATTACCGCCGAGCTCAAGAACGTCTCCATCAAGAGGCCCGCAGCCGCGCTGTTCGAGATCCCGGCCGGTTATACGGAAGCACAGAACTTCATGGAACTGATGACGGAAACAAAATAATTGTTGAAAGACGCAGGAGGAGGAACTATGGTTGCGAAGAAACGGTTCATGCCGGTACTCTTGATCTCGATTGTCGCGTTCTGCACTTTGACCACGACAAGCGGGTGCGCGGCGTCCATGAAGGGAAAGGTCAAGGACGATACGACGCTGACGAAAACATCGCGGGATCTTCCGCAGACCAGTGACGTGAACGAATACAAAGGCCCCAAACTCCGGGTCGGCGTCGTCAATTTTCAGAACAAGACGCCTTCCAAGGTGCTCGGCATCGGAGAAGCAGCCGCCGACATTCTCGGAACGATCTTGCAGAGGACTGACCGGTTCATCGTGATCCCGCAGCAGGACATAGAGTCCATCCTGGCGCAGCAGAGAATGGGTGCAACAGGGATAATCAATCCTGATACGGCAGCGCAAATGGGGCAGATCCTGGGGTTGAATGCGATCGTCACCGGTGCGGTTACGGCCTACTCAGAAGCGGAAGAGAGCTCCGATTACCTGGTAACGAAGAGCAAGAAACAGATCGCCCGCGTAACAGTGGATTACCGGATCGTTGATACCACGACAGGAGTGCAGATCATGGCAG
>MHEA01000239.1:0-8607 GCA_001805085.1 Nitrospirae bacterium GWC2_57_9 | reverse complement strand
CGAGAAATCGGCCAGGAGGGTGCTTGGCATGGGAGCCAAGGCCGGCTATGACCCTGACCTCAGGGACGGCGCGCTTCGCGATGCCTTGACGAAAGCCATGGTCAACATGATGCAAAAGCTGGGTACCCGGAAATGGGCCGGACGGGTTGCGCAGGTTGATGGCGGCAGTCTTTATATCAATGCGGGGCAGAAATCAGGCCTGAACGTGGGCGACAAGCTGAAGGTGTTCAGACCGGGCAAGGAGATCATCGACCCGGTAACGAAAGTAAAGCTGGGAACGACGGAAAACCTTATCGGCGAGGCCATCGTCCAGCAGAACGATCTTGGCGATTCAGCGGACCTTTCGATCGCGGCTCCGAGTTCCGGCACCGGTTTCAAGTCGGGGGATATCGTAAAATTGGGCAGGTAAAAGGTAACAAAGCAAAGCGATGCTTACTGAAAGGATACAATGATGATGAGGCCTTTAACCTTTCTTGCCGCATTGATCCTGTTTGCGGCCATGTATTCCCCTTTTGCGGTCGCGGCAGAAAAAGCGGCTTCAACGACGGCAGCAACGGTGACGGCGATCGAAGGTTCGGCACGGGTCTTCGTAAACAATAAGGCGTCGGGCCGACCGCTCAAAAGAGGGGACATACTCCGTAAAGAGCATGAGGTCCGGGTGGGAGATAGCTCGAGGATCGAACTCCGCTTTCCGGATGGAACCGTAATGAGACTCGCCGAACGGTCCCGCTTGTCTCTGCGTGAAGTGAATTATGATAAAAGGACGGAGAGCAAGAACGTCAAGGTCAATCTGGGTGTCGGCAAGCTCTGGGCTAAGGTAAAGAAACTCGCGACGCCCGATTCATCCGTTGAGGTCATGACCGGAAATGCGGTTGCAGGCGTGCGCGGGACAGTATACCGGATGAACGTTGAGGAAGACAATAGCTCCCTGATAAAAGTATACGACGGTTCGGTCTATGTCGCCAGCCCTCCCAAGGATGAATCCGGCAAGACGACAACGGGATTTTCTGCGCCTGTGCCCGTTCCAGGACCGCATGAAGTACCTCCGCCCGTCCATGAGGTGACCATGGAAGAGTGGCACGTTATTGTTCAGGCTATGCAGCAGGTTACCATATCTTCGCAGGGCGTGGCCTCTCAGCCTCAGGATTTCGACCCGAAAGCTGATGCTGATGACTGGGTCAAATGGAACCAGGAGAGGGATAAACAGGTCGTATTTTAAGTTTTTGCAATGAAGTCACGCCGCTCCGGAGCCTCGGAGCGGCTTTTTTGCCTATTGCTCGAATTTTTAGTTGACACGATCATAATCCCATGGTATAAACAACCAACAAATTGAAAATGGATTTCAATTTCAAACATGGCAAAAAAGGCGTCGGCACAACTATCTGAATATCTAGCCGGGCAAGGGCTGAAATCCACAAGCCAGCGGGATAAAATACTGGCAGTGTTCGTGGAGGCAGGCCGCCACCTGAGCGCAGAAGAACTGTATGCCCGGATCAAAAAGGTCCATCCTGGTATCGGTTATGCGACGGTTTACCGGACGCTGAAACTGCTGGCAGAAGCAGGGATGGCAGAAGAGCGGAGATTTGAAGACGGCTTTACCCGCTATGAGTATAAGACGTCTGAAGGCGGGCATCATGACCATCTCATTTGTACCCGCTGCCGGGCGATCGTTGAGTTTGAGAATGAGCGGATCGAAGCCCTTCAACAGGATGTCGCCCGGAACAACGGTTTTCTGGTCCAGAGCCACAAACTGGAGATTTACGGTCTGTGCAGCGCTTGTCAGGGAAAGAAGAACAAGCCGGCATAACAGGCTGTGCTGAAAGTGAGGTTTTTTGAATGCATGACCATGGTTCCAATGACGGAGAACGCTATCGCGACTCCAATCTTCATAAGGTTCTGTTGATAGGCAATCCGAATGTCGGGAAAAGCGCTCTCTTCGGCCTGCTTACGGGAAGATATGTGACCGTTTCCAATTATCCCGGCACCACGGTCGAAGTTACCTACGGAAACGCGGTCTTGAACAGGACCCGGACGCTCGTGATCGACACCCCCGGCGTGAACAGTCTTGTTCCGATGTCGGAAGACGAAAAGGTGACCAGGGACATATTGCTGACAGACCGGGCAGGCGTTGTGGTTCAGGTCGCTGACACCAAGAACCTGCGGCGGGGACTTACGATCACGCTGCAGCTTGCCGAAATGGAAGTGCCTTTTATTCTCGACCTCAACATGGATGACGAGGCCAAAAGCAGGGGGATACTGATCGACCAGGAAAAGCTTTCCCAACTGCTCGGGATAGAAGTCGTCAAGACGGTGGCGATCAGGCGGAGCGGCATCGACAAATTGTTAAAAGGCATTCAACACCCGCGGCCTTCGTCCATCACGGTGCGGTATGATGATGCGATCGAAGGCGGGATCAGGGACATAACGGCCCTTTTGCCGGAAGCCAACATCTCGCGGCGCGCACTGGCCCTCATGATCCTCGCCGGCGACGAAAGCCTCAAAGGATGGCTTCATGCCAATCTACAGGACCATGTCATCGAGGATATTGAAAAAATCCGCCAGGATGTGCAATCCAGGTTCAACAATTCGCTCGGTTATCTCATCAACCAGAGGAGGCTGAAAAAAGCCGACGAGGTGCTGTCGCAGGTGCTGAGTCTCCATGAGGCAGGCAAGGGATCTGCCATCGCTTTTCATCTCGGCAAATGGTCCATGCACCCGGTTTACGGCCTGCCGATCCTTCTTGCGGTCCTGTATCTGGTGTATCAGTTCGTCGGCGTCCTTGGCGCGGGCGACGCCGTGGGATTCCTGGAAGAGACCGTTTTCGGAGAATACCTGAATCCCTGGGCTGCGAAGATCGTCCATTTTATCGTCCCGGTACCGTTTCTCCAGGAGCTGCTTATCGGCGATTACGGCATTATTACCATGGCCCTGACCTATGCGATCGCGATTGTTTTGCCGATTGTTGGATTCTTTTTCATCGCTTTCGGCATTCTTGAGGATTCGGGTTATCTGCCGCGTCTGGCGGTCATGGTGAACAGGATCTTCAAGATCATGGGCCTGAACGGCAAGGCCGTGCTCCCCATGGTGCTCGGCCTCGGTTGCGACACAATGGCGACGCTCACCACGCGCATCCTGGAAACGAAAAAAGAGAGGATCCTCGTAACGCTTCTCCTGGCGCTCGGCGTTCCCTGCTCCGCGCAACTGGGCGTCATTCTGGGAATGGTCGCCGGACTATCGGGTCTGGCGACGACCATCTGGATCGGTTCGATCGTGCTGGTCATGCTGCTGGTAGGATATCTGGCGGCAAAGATCGTACCCGGGGAACCGTCGGACTTCGTACTCGAACTACCGCCGATCCGTGTTCCTCAGCTTATGAATATCCTGGTCAAAACGGCAGCCCGTGTGCAGTGGTACCTGAAGGAAGCCGTGCCCCTGTTCATTCTCGGCACCTTTATCCTGTTCGTCGGCCACAAGGTCGGAGCGCTTGAATACATCCAGAAACTGACCGATCCGCTTGTGGTCGGCGTGCTTGGCCTTCCGAGCAAGGCTGCCGAAGCATTCGTGATCGGCTTCCTGCGCAGGGACTACGGCGCTGCCGGCCTTTTCATGCTTGCCAAGAACGGATTGCTGGATCCGATACAGATCGTGGTCAGCCTGGTCGTGATCACGCTTTTCGTGCCCTGCATTGCAAATTTCTTCATGATGGTGAAGGAGCGGGGGCTCAAAACGGCCCTCACCATGGTAGCCTTTATTTTCCCTTTTGCCTTTGCCGTCGGCGGAGTTTTGAATTGGATACTGAGGACGCTGAACGTCACACTGTAAGAGAATAACTAGCAGAGAGCATTTGCGGAAAGGAGCGTTCTCTCATGCCCCTGTACGCTGCGCATTTCAAGGAGGAACGATGACTGAACGTAAGAGGATCGATATTGTTGAAGGGAAGGCGGGACATCCTGCGCTCTGCGTACTACCGGAGATCGAAAAAGAGGATGAGCTTTTCGAAATAATCTGGACCCTTCGGGAAGATGGTAAACTGACCATCGACCAGATAATCCAGAGCTGTTCGCTGCCAGAATGCGAAAACATTCTCCAGGATCTTTCCAAAAAAGGGTGGATCAATATCAAGGGGCAGGCGGTTGAGCTGCTTCCGAAGGGAGAAAAGAGGGCTCGCGAACTGGTACGGCGCCATCGTTTGTCACTTCGGATGTTCTACGATCTCTTCGCTCTGGACGGGGCTGAAGCGGAAGCTTGCAAGTTCGAGCATATCCTTTCACCGGAAGTGACGGACAGTGTCTGTACGCTGCTGGGACATCCTCCGAATTCCCCGGACGGGAAGCCGATCCCGCGCGGCGAATGCTGTTCCATGTTCAAGCAGGAAATGAAGCCTCTCGTTGGTCCGCTTGCCGATATCATGCCGGGAGACCAGGCGAAGATCGTGTTCATTACTCCAGGCTCCCATTCACGTTTAGACCGGCTTTCGGCCATGGGTGTGGTGCCGGGCAGCGTGGTGAAACTTCATCAGAAAAAGCCTTCCTATGTTATCCAACTCGGGGAAACCATGATCGCTGTGGATAAGGACATTACTAAAGAGATATTTGTAAAAAAGGTCTAGCAGCCGAGTACGGAGTATCAAGGGAAATGTAAACAACATTACTGCTACGTCTCCGTGACGGAACAGAAAGGGGGTTTGATATGGACAGGGATGAAGCGGCAACGGAATATCTTGCCGTCCTCTTAGGCTTTCGAGGAAAATTCCAGAAGTTTTATGAGGCAGCGGAAATACTTACGGACGACGAAAAAACACTGATGCATAATGCGGTTTCAGGAGCGCCCGCAAGGGAATCAGGCAGCAGGGGCAAGCTCTTTTTTGGGCTCACAAATTGAAAATGAATATCAAAATCGAAAAGGAGAATTCATGAAGCTGGGAATTATGGCGGTAGCCGGGTTTGTGTTTATGTGGTTGTTTGCGGGTGCAGCAGCAGCTGATCAGCGGTCTTATGTCTGGACCTATGAATATTTGACGCTTTCGAAAGACCACGCGGAACTGGAATATTACCAGACTGCGGTTACCAAGGACCGGCAGTCGGACAACAGCAGCGATTGGCAGCAGCAGTTGGAACTGGAATATGGCCTCACGGATCATCTGGACGCGGCATTGTACCAGGTCTTCGATCAGAAGGAAAACGATAAGATGAAGTACTCAGGCTATAAATTCAGACTTCGATACCGGATCGCTGAAAAGGATGTTCTTCCACTGGATGTGCTGCTGTATGTGGAACACCAGGAGAAGGTCGATGGGAAGAATGTGTTCGAAGGCAAGCTTATTCTGGCAAAGGACATCGGGAAGGTAAATTTCGCTTACAACCAGATCTATAAGAACACCTATGCATCGGGAGACAGTGCTGATCATGAATACGCAGCCGGCGTGAGTTATGAGGTTACCCCCGCAGTTCGCGTGGGTGTTGAATCAAAAGGAAATTACCGGACAGACAAATATTCGGCGGGACCGACGATCGCATGGATCGGAGGCAGAATCTGGGCGAATCTGGGAGCGGTTTATGGTCTGAACCGGAGGACAGACGATCGTCAGGTCCGATTCCTGCTCGGTGTCCCTTTTTAACGAATTATTACTCCTGGTCCTACTCTTGAAGGGCCAGGAGGTTAGCCTGTTCATTTTTAAAACGGGAGGATAATAAGTTGAGAAATGCATCTGTTGCGCTCATGTTGTTCATTCTGATTTTTTCAAGCCGGTCATTTGCCGCCCATCCCCTCATCACGGACGACACAGGCACCCAGGGAAAAGGGAAAATGCAGTTTGAGTTCATCGGCGAGTACGGGATGGATACGGAAAATGGGGTTACGGAAAAAGGTTATGAAGCTCCGACCATTCCTGCGTTTTCCTACGGAATCAGCGACAGCATTGATATCGTATTCGGCATTCCTTATGTTTCTGCAAGCACGGAAGACGCAGGGCAGACAACTGTTGTTCGGGGCATCAGTGATGCATCCATAGAATTAAAAAAGCGGTTTTATGAAAAAGACGGCCTCAGCTTCGCCGTAAAACCGGGCATCGGCTTCCCCACGGGCAATGAAGAGAAGGGGCTTGGCAACGGAAAGTCTTCCTACAGCGCGTTCTTCATCGCCACCAAGGAAGCAGAACCCTGGGCGTTTCATTTCAATGTGGGCTATGTGCGGAACGAGTACAAGCTCGAAGCAGACGAAGAAGCGAACAGAAAAAACCTCTGGCATGTTTCTTTTGCCTCTCAGGTCGAGGTCGTGAAAGATCTGAACCTGGTGGCGAATATCGGAATGGAACGGAATCCAGACAAGACTTCAAATAGCAACCCTGCATTTGTCCTGGGCGGGTTCATTTATTCGATAACCCATAACCTTGATGTGGATATGGGCATCAAAGCGGGATTGAACAAGCCGGAGACTGATTTAACTTTCCTGGCCGGGATCGTTTGGAGACTGTAAAAACTTGTAATACGCAAAGCGATTTCCCGTGAATTGTTTTTTATTGATTTTTTTTCAGGAGGAAAATTATGATGCCCCTTGGATTACTGGGCGCGGCCGAGCGTGCTGAAGTGATGGAAGTAAAGAGCGGAGCTATGTGCGCTTCGGGCGGTACAGCCACGGGTGCAGCAGCCAGGAGCTGCCATAACCGCGTGGAGGACATGGGGCTGCGTGTCGGGAAAGTCTTGGAAGTTTTGAGCAATGAAGGTCGCGGACCGATCCTTCTGAAAGTGGATGAGTCAAGGATCGCAATGGGCCGCGGTATGGCAATGAGAATACTGGTACGGAGGATCGAGGTATGAACTTAGCAATGCTGAAACCCGGAGAAAAGGGGAAAATTACAAAAATGGGTGCTCTTGGGTCGCTGAAGCGAAGACTTATGGATATGGGAGTACTTGTCGGTGAAGAAGTGAGGGTTGAAAAAATAGCGCCGCTCGGAGATCCCCTTGAGGTGACGGTCAGGAATTACCAGCTTTCGCTCAGGAAAAAAGAGGCCGAGGGAATAGAGGTGGAGGTTTTATGAATGCGGAGTGCGGAGTGCGGAATGCGGAGTTAAAAAATCAAGCGGCAGGAATTGGACCGCTGGAGAAAAAAAAATTAGTAACCGTGGCGGTAGCCGGGAACCCGAATTCTGGGAAATCGACGCTTATCAATGCTATTGCAGGCACCCGGCTGCATGTTGGCAACTGGCCGGGCGTAACCGTGGAAAAAAAGGAAGCTCAATTCGAATACGGCGACCGGATCATAAAGCTCGTTGATCTGCCCGGAACCTACAGTCTGAGTCCCTACACGCAGGAAGAGATCATCGCCCGGGATTACCTGGTAGACGAACGGCCGGATGTGATCCTCAATGTCGTCGACGCGACCAACCTCGAACGGAACCTCTATCTTTCGGTGCAACTCATGGAGTTGGGCATCCCGATGGTGATGGCATTGAACATCCATGACGAGGCGGAAGAGAAGGGCTATCGAATCGATTTCAAAACCATGGAGAAGATGCTGGGAGTGACTGTTGTCCCGACAGTGGCTACGAAAATGACCGGCCTTCATGATCTTTTGGAAGCAGCCCTAGAGGCAGCCATTGATCCGACACGGAGAAGACCAAAGGAACTGCACTACGGAGAAGACATCGAGGCTGCGGAATCCGCCGTCGAAAAAATGATAATCAACCGGCATAAAGGACTTGCTGAACGATACCCCAAACGCTGGCTGGCCTTCAAGATCATGGAACGTGACGACCGGGTTTTGAAGGAAATGGATCTCGATGACACGGATACAGTCTTGAAAAAAGCCACTGAACATTTAGGCGAGGCACATGAATCCGATATAGAGACAGTGATGGCCGATGCACGATACGGCCAGGCGGCCGGACTGACCCGCGAAGTTCTTCGTAAGCCGGAAACCAGAAAGACCGAACTGACCGAGAAGATCGACCGCTTTGTTCTGAACCGGTTTCTCGGCATTCCCATCTTTCTCGCAGCAATGTGGCTGATGTTCAAGCTTACTTTTGACCTGTCAACGCCGTTTGTGGACTGGATCGACGCCATGACAGCCGGCCCGTTCAAACGCTGGACGGAAGCAATTCTCGGTGTCTTGGGCGCCTCGGACTGGATGGTCTCCCTTGCGACTGACGGCATCATCGCCGGCGTCGGGTTTGTTTTGGTCTTCGTGCCGGTCATTTTCGCGATGATGTTCTTTATCACGTTCCTGGAGGGAAGCGGCTATATGGCGCGGGCCGCATTTGTCATGGATAGGGCGATGCATGCAATGGGTCTCCATGGGAAGTCCTTTATCCCCATGCTCCTGGGGTTCGGTTGCAACGTGCCGGCTGTATATGCGACGCGAACACTCGAAAATCATCGAGACAAGGCGCTTACGGCGCTTCTTATACCGCTTATGTCCTGCGGCGCCCGTCTGCCCGTATACGTCGTGTTCATCGGCGTCTTTTTTGCAGCGCATGCCGGAACTGTACTTTGGTCCCTCTATGTCATGGGAATCGTACTTGCGGTACTGATGGGCATTATTTTCAAAAGGACTCTGTTTAAGGGTGATGCCCCCATATTCATCATGGAACTGCCGCCATACCGCATGCCG
>MHEA01000238.1:2508-10456 GCA_001805085.1 Nitrospirae bacterium GWC2_57_9 | reverse complement strand
GACAAAGCCGAGCAGGAACGAGAGAAGGCATATGCGGTAAATGCAAAAGGTCCGGAGAATCTGGCTCGGGCGGCAGCTGCAACCGGTGCAGTGATGGTGCATTTCGGGTCTGATTATGTTTTTGACGGCCTGAAAGAACAAGGACTTTATACTGAAGAAGATGTCGTCAATCCTCTGAACGTATACGGCAAAAGCAAGTTAGCAGGAGAAGCCTCCGTTGGAAAGGAGCATGATCGGCACCTGATCTTTCGTCTCAGTTGGGTCTTCGGCGACGGACAGCAGAATTTTATCTATAAATTGAGGTCCTGGGCGGAGAGCAGTGACCATCTCAAGATCGCCTGCGACGAGTTCTCGGTGCCCACGTATACGGAAACCGTCGTGGATGCGACTCTCCTGGCCCTCCGGCAGGGCTTGATCGGACGGTATCATCTGACGAACTCCGGCTTCTGCTCCCGCTATGAATGGGCAAAGATGGTCCTTACGGTCCTCGGCATCAAAAAATTCATCCGTCCGGTGTCCATGGACGAGTTCAAGCTCCCGGCGCCGAGGCCAAAATTTTCGGCCATGGCCAATGAAAGGCTTTCACGGAAATTGGATATGAACATACCCGGATGGGAAGAGGCGGTCAGCTCATTCCTGCAGCAGATGAGGTAACACCATGAACCAGGGACCGGACACAGTATTCTCAAGGGCAACAACAGCAAACCTGCTCGTTACCGGCGGCGCGGGCTTCATCGGCTCCAACTTTATCCGTTCTGTTCTGTCCAGGGTCGGCTTCAGCGGCAGAGTCATCAACTACGACAAGCTGACCTATGCCGGGAACCTCATGAACCTCACTGAAATCGAGAACGAATTCGGTGGGAGACGCTATTTCTTCGAACGCGGCGATATCTGCGATTTTGAGAACGTGAAGGAAGTGCTTGCCCGATTCCAGATCGATGCCGTTGTCCATTTTGCAGCAGAAAGCCATGTTGACCGGTCCATCTTCGGTCCCAAGAATTTCGTAGAAACGAACATCAACGGCACGTTTACCCTGCTCGAGGCCGCGAGAGAACTATGGGCGGGAAGGAAGGATGTGCGTTTTCATCATATCAGCACCGATGAGGTCTTCGGCTCTCTCGGCGATACTGGGTTCTTCTCTGAAACAACGCCGTACGATCCGAGAAGCCCCTATTCGGCTTCCAAGGCGGCTTCGGACCACCTGGTAAGAGCGTACTTTCATACGTACGGGCTCCCGGTCACCTTATCCAATTGCTCCAACAACTATGGCCCTTATCATTTTCCCGAGAAACTGATACCGCTCACGGTCCTGAACGCGCTGGAGGGAAAACAGCTGCCGGTGTATGGCGACGGCAACAACGTGCGGGATTGGCTTTACGTCGAAGATCATTGCGACGCCATATGGCAGATCCTGTTAAAAGGGCGCACCGGGGAGACCTACAACATCGGCGGCGAATGCGAAAAACAGAACATTGAGGTCGTGCGCGGTATATGCGACATCCTGGAAGAACTTGTTCCTGTAGACAGCAACGAGAAGATCAGAAAGCGTTCACCCGGCATCAAAGCCTATCGGGACCTCATTGCCTTTGTCACCGACCGGCCGGGCCATGATCGGCGCTACGCCATAAACTGCGACAAGATCAAAACGGAACTTGGCTGGAAGCAGACGTATGATTTTGAACAGGGACTGAGAGAGACGGTCGCCTGGTTCGTCAGGAACACGCAGTGGGTAGAGGCAGTAAGAAACGGCGATTATCAGAAGTGGATAGAAACGAACTATTTCGGAAGAACTCGCTAAGAGAGAAGGGACATTATGCGGATATCAGTGATCGGAACAGGATATGTAGGGCTCGTGACCGGCACCTGTCTTGCGGAGAGCGGCAATGATGTTATCTGCATGGATATCGATTCGAGAAAAATCGACACGTTGAACAAGGGCTTGGTTCCTATCTATGAACCCGGCCTTGAGGAACTCATCAAAAGGAACAGCAGCCATGGCCGGCTGAGCTTCACTACCGAGATTTCGAGCGCGGTAAAGAGATCGGATCTCATCTTTATTGCCGTAGGTACCCCTCCCGGCGAGGACGGTTCCGCTGATCTGAAATATGTTCTGGGCGCTGCGAGCGAGATCGGCAGATACATGAACGGGTACAAGGTCGTCATCAATAAGAGCACGGTCCCGGTGGGAACAGGAGACAAGGTCAAAATCGCCGTCAAAAAGAGGACAAAACACTCTTTCGATATAGTCTCCAATCCCGAATTCCTGAAGGAAGGCGCCGCTGTCGAGGACTTCATGAAACCTGACCGCGTGGTCATCGGCACGGAAAGCCCGAAAGCGATTGCTCTTATGCAGGAGCTGTACGCCCCCTTTGTCCGAACAGGAAAGCCGATCCTGATCATGGATATCAGGAGCGCAGAAATGACCAAGTACGCTTCGAATGCATTGCTGGCGACCAAGATATCCTTCATAAACGAAATGGCGGTCATCTGCGGAAGCCTCGGGGCCGATATAGACAGCGTTAGAAAAGGAATGGGGTATGATCGCCGGATAGGGTTCGATTTCCTGTTCCCCGGCGCCGGATATGGCGGATCCTGTTTTCCGAAAGATGTTAAGGCGCTGATACAGACGGCTCGTGAACAAGGCGTAGACGCCAAAGTGCTCAAATCGGTCGAAGCGGTCAATGAACGTCAGAAACGCCTTGTATCTGACATCATGCTGGGACATTTCAACACTCACAGACCGAGGAAAGGGGCAGGGAAACCTTTGGCCGGCGTGACCGTTGCCGTCTGGGGTCTGTCCTTCAAACCCAGGACCGATGATATGCGCGAAGCGCCGTCAGTGGTAGTCATCAATAATCTGCTCAAAGCAGGCGCCCGGGTCAACGCGCACGATCCGGTTGCCTTGGATGAAGCACGAAAGATCTTCAGGAAAAGGATCGGGCTGTTCGATGACGGCTATGAGGCGCTTCGCGGAGCAGATGCACTCGCGGTAGTGACCGAGTGGAACGAATTCCGGACGCCTGATTTCAAGAAGATGAAAAAAATGATGAAAGGACCTGTAATCATTGACGGAAGGAACATTTACAAACAGGAAGAACTCAAAAAGATGGGATTTGCCTACTACGGTATCGGAAGAAAGTAAAAAGAATCGTTCACGTTAAGGAGATATCATGCGGATACTAGTCACCGGCGGCGCCGGTTTTTTAGGTTCTCATCTTTGCGAACGGCTACTGTCGTCAGGACATGAGGTAGTATGCGTAGACAATTTCTTCACCGGCAGGAAAAGAAATGTGACTGCACTGCTTCAGAACCCTCTTTTCGAGCTGGTGCGGCATGACATCGTTCTCCCCATACTTCTGGAAGTTGACAGGATATATCATCTCGCCTGTCCTGCCTCACCTATCCATTATCAGTACAACCCGGTCAAGACCATCAAAACGAACATCCTGGGCACCCTGAACATGCTGGGCATCGCCAAGCGTACCAGGGCAAGGATCCTCCTTGCTTCGACATCGGAGGTTTATGGAGATCCCGCCGTTCACCCCCAGAAGGAGGATTACTGGGGCAACGTGAACCCGATCGGGATCCGCAGCTGTTACGATGAGGGGAAACGGTGTGCCGAAACGCTCATGATGGACTATCATCGGCAGAACGGGGTCGATATCAAGATCGTACGCATCTTCAATACGTACGGTCCGCGGATGCTTCCCGATGACGGACGGGTCGTGAGCAATTTCATCGTTCAGGCGCTCGAAGGGAAGGACCTGACCGTGTATGGGAACGGTTCCCAGACCAGGTCGTTCTGTTACGTGGACGATCTGATCGACGGCATGATCAGCATGATGGACTCCGAAGATTTTATCGGTCCAGTAAACCTTGGAAATCCACAGGAATTTACCATACTGGATCTGGCAAAGAAGATCATCGCCATGACCGGATCACGTTCAAAGATCGTTCACAAGCCGCTGCCTTCCGACGACCCCACCCAGCGAAGGCCGGACATTACGCTTGCGGGCGTGAAACTGGGCTGGAAACCGAAGGTAACCGTGGATGACGGGTTCAGGAATACAATCGAATATTTCACGAAGGAGCTGGCGCGGTGATCGGGCCTTGCCGTGAAGCAAACTCCGGCGATCTTTTTTTCTCCAAAGGGCCGCTCCTGCAGAAAATGAAGGTTCCTATAGGCATTTGCAGGGATCTCGATTCTTTAGCTCGAAGAAAGACATTCGCCGAGCATCCCTGCGTAAGGTAAGCTGCGGGGAAGGGGACTCACTCCAGAATTCATGAAAAAAGATTACTCCGTAACAGCGATCATTCCCGCCCGATATGGCTCGACGCGTTTCCCCGGAAAATCCCTGGCCATGATCAGGGATAAGCCGATGATCCAGTGGGTCTACGAGCGGACCCTGCGATCTCGCCTGGTGTCCGAGGTGATCGTGGCGACCGATGATGAACGGATCCGCCAGGCCGTTCTCGGTTTCGGGGGCAAAGCGGTGATGACATCAGCCGGGCATGCGACGGGAACGGACAGGATCGCCGAGGTGGCAAGGTCCCTGACCTGCGATGTGATCGTCAATGTGCAGGGAGACGAGCCTCTGATCCACCCGGAGATGATCGATCAGGCAATTGCCCCTCTGGTCAACGATGCCGCGGTTGAAATGGCAACGGTCTGCAGAAAGATCGAAGATCCCCGTGAAGCCTTCGATCCTAATGTGGTGAAAGTCGTTTTTGACAAAAAAGGGTATGCTCTTTATTTTTCACGCGCGCCGATCCCCTGGGACCGGGATCGATGGAGCGGCATCGATCGTCTTGGCGATCTCACCCTGACCGCGAACATGTACAAGCATATCGGGCTTTATGTGTACCGCCGGGAATTTCTGCTTGCCCTCGCGACCATGCCGCAAACGGAGTTGGAAGCAGCCGAAAAGCTCGAACAGCTCCGGGTGCTCGAAGGGGGTCATGCGATCAGAATAGCGGTGACCGAGCACGAGTCCTTTGGGGTTGACATCCCCGACGATTTGAGTAAAATACTGCAACGACTGAACGAAGGTGAAGAAAGGCATGCATAAGAAAAAAGAACCGACCAAGTACATCTTCGTTACCGGCGGTGTTGTTTCATCGCTTGGCAAAGGGCTTGCTGCCGCCTCGATAGGCGCGCTGCTCGAGAGCAGGGGGCTCAAGGTTACGTTTCTGAAGCTCGATCCCTATATCAACGTGGACCCGGGCACGATGAGCCCGTTCCAGCATGGAGAGGTCTATGTGACGGATGACGGCGCCGAAACGGACCTCGATCTCGGTCATTATGAGCGGTACAGCAATGTCACGACGGGCCAGAAGAACAATTTCACGTCGGGCAGGATCTATTTCAACGTGATCAGCAAGGAACGGCGGGGCGACTATCTCGGCGGCACCGTTCAGGTCGTGCCCCATATCACGGATGAGATCAAGCGCGCCATAACCGACCTCGCCGACGATGAGGACGTCGTGATCGTCGAGATCGGCGGGACGATCGGCGATATAGAAAGCCTCCCCTTCCTCGAGGCCATCAGGCAGCTTCGCTACAGTCTCGGCAGGCAGAACGTCCTCTATGTTCACCTGACGCTCGTTCCGTTCATCCAGGCGGCCGACGAGCTCAAGACGAAACCGACCCAGCACAGCGTGAAAGAACTGCTCTCCATCGGTATTCAACCCAATATCCTGGTATGCCGGAGCGATCGGCCGATCCCAAAGGAGATGAAACGCAAGATCGCGCTCTTCTGCAACGTGGATGAGAACGCCGTTATCACCGCGCAGGATGTCTCGACGATATACGAGGTTCCGCTGTGTCTCCGGGAAGAGGGGATCGATGACCGCATCGTGGAACTGCTCGAGCTGAAGGCGTCCAAGAAAGACCTCAAGCAATGGGAAACCATCGTTCACCGAGTCAAACATCCTGCGAAAAACGTCACTATTGCCCTTGTCGGAAAGTACATCGATCTGAAGGAAGCATACAAGAGCCTCTGTGAAGCCTTGACCCATGGCGGAATAGCCAATGACACAAAAGTAAACATATGCTGGGTCGATTCCGAGGACATCGAGAGCAAAGGCGCCACAGAAATGCTGAAGAATATGGACGGAATCCTGGTCCCGGGCGGTTTCGGCATCCGCGGAGTCGAGGGGAAGATCGCGGCGGTCAAGTACGCGCGGGAGAAGAAGATACCGTACTTCGGGATCTGCCTCGGAATGCAGTGCGCCGTCATCGAGATCGCACGGGATCTGGCCGGGATCAAGGACGCGAACAGCTCCGAATTCGACCAGCAGACTCCCAACCCCGTCATTTACCTGATCGAGCAGTGGTTCGATTACCGTACCAAGACGGTGCAGAAGCGGGATACGGCATGCGACAAGGGCGGCAGCATGCGCCTGGGCGCTTATCCCTGCCGTGTCGAAGAGGGCACCTTCGCCCATGGTGCATACGGTGCGTCGGAAATCAGCGAACGACATCGCCATCGGTATGAGTTCAACAACCAATACAAAGAGGCTCTCTTGAAGGCCGGGCTGGTGATAAGCGGCCTCTCTCCGGACGGAGAACTCGTTGAGATCATCGAGCTGAAGAATCATCCCTGGTTCCTCGGCTGCCAGTTCCATCCTGAGTTCAAATCAAGGCCCGGGAAACCCCATCCGCTATTCATCGAATTCATTAAGGCTTCTTTGGATCAGAAGGATCAGGTGAAAAAAGCGTGACACGGATCGTACCGGTCAGAGACATAACCATCGGCGGCAATAACCCTTTCGTGCTCATCGCCGGGCCTTGCGTGATCGAATCGGAGGACTCCACCCTCGAAGCGGCCGTCCGCTTAAAGAAGATCACGGCCGATTTGGGGATATCCTTGATCTTCAAGTCATCTTTCGACAAGGCAAACCGCAGTTCAGTCAGGTCCTACCGGGGTCCGGGGATCACCGAGGGGCTTCGCATTCTCCGACGCGTAGCAAAAGAACTGAACCTTCCCGTCCTTTCCGACATACACCGCTTCGAGGAGATCGCTCCGGCTGCCGACGTTCTGGACGTTCTCCAGATCCCCGCATTCCTCTCCCGGCAGACCGATTTCATTCTCGAAGCTGCGAGGACAGGCAGAGTGATCAATATCAAGAAGGGGCAGTTCCTGGCGCCCTGGGACATCAAGAACGCCGCAGAGAAGGCGGCTTCAACGGGCAATGACAAAATCATCATCACGGAACGGGGCGTATCTTTCGGATACAACAACCTGGTTGCGGATATGCGGTCCCTGCCTATAATCCGGGAATCAGGCTACCCGGTGGTTTTTGACGCTACCCATTCTGTTCAGTTGCCGGGTGCAGGGGGGACTGCATCGTCGGGGGACCGGAAGTTCGTGCCCCATCTGAGCCGTGCGGCGGTTGCGGCAGGCGTTGACGCGGTTTTCATGGAAGTGCACGAATGCCCGGACAAGGCGCTGTGCGATGGACCGAATATGATCAGCATGGATGAGCTTCCAGCGCTTCTCAAGCAGCTGAAAGAGATAGACAGGATCGTCAAAGAATGAAAGAACAGGCCAAACGGGTACTCAGAATAGAAGCAGATGCTATCGCAGCACTGATCGACCGGGTCGATCACCGGTTCGAACAGGCCGTCAGATTGATCCTGAACTGCAAGGGCCGCGTTGTCGTAACGGGCATGGGAAAGTCGGGCCTGATCGGCAAAAAGATAGCGGCAACGCTCGCGTCGACCGGCACACCCGCGCTCTTCCTCCATCCCGCAGAAGGTATTCACGGCGACCTCGGCATGGTAACGCGGGGTGATACCGTGATCGCGTTGTCCAACAGCGGCGAAACCGAAGAGCTGGCCAGAATGCTGCCCTCACTGAAACGGCTCGGGATCAAAATCATCGCTCTCACGGGCAAAACTGAATCCACCCTGGCCAAGAACAGCGATGTAGTGATCGATGTGGGC
>MHEA01000238.1:2151-2500 GCA_001805085.1 Nitrospirae bacterium GWC2_57_9 | reverse complement strand
AGAAGCATGCCCACTGGGGCTGGCGCCAACGGCAAGTACGACCGCCACGCTTGCCATGGGTGATGCCCTCGCGGTGGCCCTTCTCGAACAGCGCGGGTTCAAGGAAGAGGATTTCGCCTGTTTCCATCCCGGGGGATCTCTCGGCAAGAGACTGCTGCTTCGCGTGCAGGACTTGATGCATTCCGGGGAAGCCATACCGGTGGTATCGGAACAGACCTTGATCAAGGACGCTATCTACGAGATATCGTCCAAGAAGATGGGCATTACCGCTGTCGTCAACGCTCAGGGAAGTCTGGTGGGCGTGATTTCAGACGGCGATCTTCGGCGCTGGATGGAAAAGACGGAAAAA
>MHEA01000238.1:1841-2143 GCA_001805085.1 Nitrospirae bacterium GWC2_57_9 | reverse complement strand
AAATCTCCTGACAAAAAAAGCTCAAGAGATCATGACCAGGAATCCGAAGGTCGCAAACAAGGATTCGCTCGCAGCGGAGGCGGTTGCGTTGATGGAGAAGAACTCCATTACCTGTCTGATCGTCTCGAGCGACGGAACAAAACCGGAAGGCGTCATCCATCTCCATGACCTGTTGAAAGCCGGCGTTGTTTGATGCGCCTGATGCACCTCTATGCCAGAAAAAAACCACGATCTGACCGGTAAAGCGAAAAAAATAAAACTGCTGCTCCTCGATGTCGACGGAGTGATGACGGACGGCCGGA
>MHEA01000238.1:0-1809 GCA_001805085.1 Nitrospirae bacterium GWC2_57_9 | reverse complement strand
TCATTTCATGTCCGGGATGGGCGCGGCATAAAACTGGTGCAGCGGGCCGGCATCGCGGTCGGCATCATCACGGGCCGGTCATCTCAGGTAGTGAACATCAGAGCCCGGGAACTGGGCATATCCGAGGTCCATCAGGGGATCCGCGAAAAGATAACTGTTTATGAACAGTTGCTCTCCAAGTACGGGCTGCGGGACGAAGATGTTGCCTATATCGGCGATGACGACGTCGATCTGGAGATCCTGAAGCGTGTCGGTTTCGCGGTCGCCGTTGCCGACGCAGACCGGTCCGTGCTTGGGCATGTTCACCTGGTGACCAAGAGCCCGGGGGGTCGCGGCGCTGTACGGGAGGTTGTGAATTTCATACTCCAGTGCCGCGGCGAGCAGCAGGCTTCATGATGGGATGGGCTGTAACGACCAGAAAATGGCTGGACGGCATCTCGTTGACGTGGCTCACACGCGTCATCAGACTGTTCTCCCTGTTTGTTCCGTATCGTATCGGCCTCTGGTCCGGAGCTGCGCTGGGCTTTGCTGCTTATTATCTGCTTCCCCGGGAGAGAACAAGAACGATCGACAACATCTCCCTGGTCTTTCCCGATAAAAGACCGGAAGAACTCCGTCATATCGCACACGGTTGTTTCGTACACCTGGGGAAGTCGCTGTTCGAAGTGATGCTTATGAACCCGGTTCGCCTGAAACGCCTGGTGGATCTCCGGGGAGAAGAAAATCTACGCTCTGCCCTGGCTCAGGGCAGGGGGGTCATTTTTGTTACCGGTCACGTGGGCAACTGGGAGTTACTCGGTCATACCGTCGCAGCCCTGTCATCGCTCAGCGTCGTTGCCGCGCCCATAAAACCGGAGCCGGTCAATGACATGATCGTGGATTTACGCGCGCGAATGGGAGTGAGGACCATTCTGCGGGGACGGCCGGGAGCATCGAGAGAACTGATCCGCGTATTCAAAGAGAACCGCATCCTGGGCATTCTTATCGATCAGGACACGGATGTCGAAAGCGTGTTCGTGGAGTTCATGGGCAAGCCTGCCTGGACCCCGTCCGCGGCGGTCTCGATGTCCATAAAATTCTCGGCTCCGATCGTGTTCGGTTATATTCACCGCGAAAAGAACGGGCGCCATACCATCCGGATCGAAGGCCCGCTGGAACTTCTTCGAACCGGCAATGACGAGCAGAACCTTGTTATGAACACACAAATGCTGACTAAAAAGATCGAAAACGGTATCATGCAGGACCCGGTGCAATGGGTATGGATGCACCGCAGGTGGAGGAGACAACCTTGAAAATACTCAATGTTCCGAATATCCTGTCATTGAGCAGAATATTATCCGTACCCGTTTTCATTATTCTCATGCTGGAACCCAACCCGGTTCGCGCACTGATCGCCGGCATTGTATTCTCTCTTGCTTCCGCCACCGACTGGCTCGACGGGTACTTGGCCCGGAAATGGGGACAGGTTACCAAGATCGGGAAGCTGCTCGATCCGATTGCGGACAAGATACTGATCATGTCGGCCCTTATCATTCTTGTGGAAATACGGTCCGATGCAGTTCCGGCCTGGATCGCGATCATGCTCATCAGCAGGGAGTTTGCCGTAACCGGACTGCGCGCCATGGCTTCGGCCGACGGGATCGTGATCCCTGCGGAGACAATAGGGAAATACAAGGTGGGAGCCCAGATCACGGCCGTTCTTTCGCTGTTGCTCGATTATTATCTCGACAAGGGCTGGTTGACCGACCTGGGAAAGGTCTCCCTCTGGGTGGCGATGGCGCTGGCCCTCTATTCCGCAGGTCAATATTT
>MHEA01000237.1 GCA_001805085.1 Nitrospirae bacterium GWC2_57_9 | reverse complement strand
GAAGAGCTGCTACGCCTTGACCGCGGCTTCCTTCTTTTCGCGCATGATTGCGGGCGCCGAGACCACATATCCCATGGCCGTACCCAGAAGGCCGCCCACCACGATGCTCACCGCTGCCGCGCAGGCGATGCCCACCGCGATTCCCATTACGATGACCGCACGCACGATCAAGGTCGGCTCCACCGTTCCGCCCATCAGTTTCTGGAGCAGGATCAGCGTGCCATAGCTGCCGAAGTAGAACCCCGGAACGATCCCCAACACCAGGAACACCAGCCCGCCTATCGTTGCCCCGATCTTCATTCCCGCCTTTACCGTCTCGTTCTTCATGACCAATCTCCTTTCAGACCCAAGTTTATTTTATTATTCCGATCCTGTTCGATCGCTCTTAACCTTATCTGTGCTCGGCCTTTGCCGTTTCGCTCTCCCGCGCCTGGCCGGACTCGACCGCCTTCCCCACCAGCCAGCCGAGGGTGGATGATGCCGTCACGATCACGATGCCGGCAACCAGGACCCCGATCAGCATGGAGGCCAGGACGATCACCCGGGACAGGAGACCCGGCTCGAGCGGAAGCCCGAAGAGCCATCCCGCGATATTGATGCCCATGGCGCCGCCCAGAAGGCTTCCGGGCATGAGCCCGAAGAGTGCGAACAGCACCAGTCCCGCGCCTGCTCCGATATAGGTTGTTTTTTTTGCTATTGAGGTCTTCATGGTCTGTTCCTCCTTTTCGTGCTGCCTTGCCTGACATATTGCATCATGCATGCCAAAGCGTAATCGATTGATTTTAAAGAATTCCAATCATGAGGATCTTTTGCAGAGATGAGAAAAGGGATTGCACGCTTTTTAGAGATGCGAAAAAGGGGAAAGCTTGTTAATGGTTCAATTATCAAAATTTTTCTTGAAAAGGGCAGAAGTATATGTTATTTTAAGGGTCGCCTTTTTAGAAGGCAAATCCACACGCGCCAGGACTTGTATCAGGGTGTCCTGCTGAAATGGCAGGATCTGGTCGGGAACGACGGGCGCGGCGGTAAAACCTAAAGGAGGGACAGAATGTCCACGATTACGATGAAGGAGTTGCTGGAAGCAGGGGTTCATTTCGGTCACCAGGCAAAACGGTGGAACCCCAAAATGAAGAAGTACATTTTTGGAGAGCGGAACGGTATCTATATCATTGATCTCCAGAAGACGCTCAAACTTTTCAAAGAAGCCTATGATTTTGTTCGTACGTCCTCAGCCGAAGGCAAGGATATATTGTTCGTGGGAACAAAAAAGCAGGCACAGGACGCCATAACGGAAGAAGCGAAGCGCTGTGGTATGTATTATGTATCAAGCCGCTGGCTCGGCGGCATGCTCACGAACTATGCTACTATCAAAAAGAGCATCGACCGTCTCAGAAAGATCGAGAAGATGAAAGAGGACGGGACATATGACAAGCTGACCAAGAAGGAAGTGGCAGGACTGGAAAAAGAGCGCACCAAGCTTGAAAAGATCCTGTCCGGCATCAAGACCATGCCCGAACCGCCGTCAGTCATCTTCGTGATCGATCCGAGGAAAGAGGACATTGCCGTGCATGAGGCGAACAAGCTCGGCATCAAGGTCGTGGCAGTGGTGGACACCAACTGCGATCCCGACAATATCGATTATGTGATCCCGGGAAATGACGACGCGATCCGGGCCATACGCCTGATGGCTTCGAAAATAGCCGACGCCGTGATAGAGGGACGTCAGGCGATCGTGAAAGAGGCCGGGGCAGCCATGGAAGCCGCAAAGTCGGCCGGCGAGGTTCAGGCGCCGGTTGAGACGGCGATCGACGAGACTGCAGATACAGAAGAATAAGAATGAAAAACACGGTCAGCCCTGACGTTTGAAGTGCAAACTCTTGAAGCGTTCCAGGGCTGTTATCGTTTTTAGGAAAGGGGTCTTAGAATGGCAACAATATCGGCAAGTGCGGTCAAGGACCTGCGCGAAAAGACCGGCGTGGGCATGATGGAAGCAAAAAAAGCGTTGGAAGAGGCCGGCGGCGACTTCGAAAAGGCTGTCGACATCCTGAGGAAGAAGGGCTTATCGGCTGCGGCAAAGAAATCGGCCCGTGTGGCATCGGAGGGGATGATCGCTTCCAGGTTGGAGAACGCAGGCAAGACGGCCGTTCTTATAGAGGTGAACAGCGAGACGGATTTCGTTTCCAAGAATGAAGAGTTCCAGTCCTTCGCAAAGGGACTTGCCGAGATCGTGGTAAAGCAGAAGCCGGCCGATGTAGCGGCCCTCTCGCAGCTTTCGATTGGGGGCGATAACGTCGAAGCGAAAAGGAATGCACTCGTTCAGAAGATCGGCGAGAACATCTCCATCCGCCGCTTTGCCGTTTTTGAAACTTCCGGCCAGGTTGCGGTATACTTGCACGGCAACCGCATCGGCGTCATGGTCGACTACACCGGAGGGGACGAACAGCTCGGCAAGGACCTCGCAATGCATATAGCTGCGGCAAGCCCTCAGTTCCTGAGCCGCGAAGCGGTGCCGGCGGATGTACTGGCTCGGGAACGGTCCGTGTATGAGGCACAAGCCAAGGAATCCGGGAAACCGGCAGCGGTGATCGGCAAGATCGTCGAGGGCAAGCTGGAAAAATTCTTCTCCGATTCATGCCTGGTCGATCAGGTATATATCAAGGACCCTGATGGGAAACTCAAGATCAAGGATCTTTTGAAAAAAGCCGGAGCAACCGTCAATCGTTTCACCCGGTATCAACTTGGTGAAGGAATCGAGAAGAAAAAGGAAAACTTTGCGGACGAAGTTGCAGCTCAGCTGAAATAATCGGCTGTTCCAGCTCCGCTCATTCTCGGGTCAACAATATGGCAAAACCTCGTTACAAACGAATTCTTCTCAAGCTCTCCGGTGAAGCGTTGATGGGAGATCAGGGGTACGGCATCGACCATGCGGTGCTGGACTCCATCACCTCCCAGGTCAAGGAAGTCTACGATCTGGGGGTTGAAATAGCGATCGTGATCGGCGGAGGTAATATCTTCCGCGGATTATCCGGTGCAGCCAGAGGTATGGAGCGAGCAAGTGCCGACTACATGGGCATGCTTGCCACCGTCCTGAATGCCTTAGCCCTGCAGAACATCCTGGAGAACAAAGGCGTGGTCACTCGGGTGCAATCGGCCATTGAAATGCGCGAACTGGCCGAGACGTACATCCGACGCCGCGCGGTGCGCCACCTGGAAAAAAGAAGAGTGGTTATTTTCGCGGCAGGAACTGGGAATCCGTACTTCACGACGGATACCGCCGCCGCGCTCCGGGCAATGGAAATCGGGGCTGAGGTCATTATGAAGGCGACCAAGGTGGACGGGGTCTACAGCGCTGACCCAATGAAGGACCGGGCAGCGACCAAGTACGATACGCTTACCTATATTGAGGTCTTGCAGAAGGACCTCCGTGTAATGGATGCCACGGCGATCTCGCTGTGCATGGACAACAATCTTCCGATCTTGGTCTTCAATCTTACCGTAACGGGCAATATCAAAAAAATTGTCCTGGGCGAAAAAATCGGCACGCTGGTGATCGGGAGGAACAATGCTTAGCGAGCAGAAGAAAAAGGCTGAAGACAAGATGAGCAAGGCGCTTGATGTTCTGAGGAAGGAGTTTGCCACGCTCCGCACAGGCCGGGCCACCCTGGGATTGCTTGACGGCATCATGGTCGACTATTACGGAACGCCTACCCATCTCAGTCAGGTTGCCAACATGGCTATTCCTGACCCCCGGCAGATCACGATCCAGCCCTGGGAAGCAAAGATGCTCGGCGAGATCGAAAAGGCCATCTTGAAATCGGATGTCGGCTTGACTCCTTCGAATGACGGGAAAATCATCCGCCTTTCGATCCCGCCCTTGACGGAGGAGCGGAGACATCAGATCGTAAAACATGCGAAGAAACTGGCCGAAGATGCACGGGTTGCCATCAGGAACATCCGCCGGGACGTGAATGACGAGATCAAAAAGAAGAGCAAGGACAAGGACGCCCACGTTTCCGAGGATGCGACGAAGAAGCTCCAGGACGAGATCCAGAAAACCACCGACAGCTATATCAAAAAAATCGACGATCTTCTGGCCCATAAGGAAAAAGAGATCATGACGGTTTGATTATCCGGCTCAGCCTCGAAGCTGCGGATTGCCGTCCCTATTGCCAGATTGATCATCCCAGGCTTTTCCCGAGACAATATCAATGCCGCATCCATAAGAACGAAAACCGCTTTGTTTATATTTCTCGCTGCTCCACTCCCGAAGTCCTGGGATGCTGTTCCTGTCTTCTAAACCCAACCCATTAACAATTACATATATGATCATTAAGAAATTTTATGCTCGCTTTCCGGGTTTTTTCTTGACAAAAAACAGGCCTTCCTGTAAATTTTTTGGTGTATTTTACTAAAGATACAAGGAGTGTGCAATGAAAGAAGGTCCGATGATATTGGAAGCATTGGCGCCCAACGTGCCTGTGCATGTAACCTATTCCTGGCTCGCAATGGCCATTTTGATCGGGCTTTCGCTGGCTGCACGCTTCAACCTTAAAAAAGAGGCGCCTACAGGTGTACAGAACCTGCTGGAGACCGTGGTCAGCGCCCTCGAGAATTTCGTGGTCGACATCATGGGACCGGAAGGCAGGCATTATCTTTCTTTGGTCGGTTCCCTCTTCCTGTTCATCCTCGTCTGTAACCTGCAGGGACTGATCCCGGGCTTCGATTCACCAACTGCCAATATCAATACGACGCTCGCGCTGGCGCTCGTGTCCTTTTTCGCTACGCATTATATCGGCATCAAGCGGCACAACATCGGATACATCAAACACTTCATGGGACCCATGTGGGGACTTGCTCCTCTTATGCTCCCCATCGAGCTGATCAGCCATTTCGCACGCGTCATGTCGCTCACCTTCCGCCTGTTCGGCAACATGGTCGCAAAGCATAAGCTCCTTCTCGTGCTTGCGCTGCTCGCTCCGTACATTGCGCCGGTTCCAATCCTCGGCCTCGGACTGCTCGTGGCCTTTGTGCAGGCCGGCGTCTTCACGCTCCTAACCATGCTCTATCTTTCGGGCTCCATTGAAGAAGCGCATCTTGGTGGAGACCATCACTAAATAGATAATTTACCCCGCAGGCCGCATTTCTTTCCTGATGAAAGAGCCTTCGGGAGGTAGCACTCCGGCACGATTCCGGGCAGAAGTCGACACCAGAAGAAAGGAGGCACTCAAATGAAAAAGATATCTGCAATCATGTTTTTCGTCATCAGCCTCATGCTCGTGGCATCCGCGGCATTTGCTTCGGAAGCTGCAGCAGCAGCGCCTGATGCGGCCAAGTTCTCGTTCTTCGGTACCGTGGCGTTCGCCTCGGCTCTCGGCATCGGGATCGCCGCTCTCGGCACGGGCATCGGCATGGGCATGGGTATCGGCCGGGCAGTGGAAGGTATTGCCCGGAACCCCGAGGCGTCGGGCAAGATCATGACCACCATGATCGTGGGTCTGGCTCTTATCGAGTCGCTCGCCATCTACACGCTGGTCGTGGTTCTGATCCTGCTTTACGCAAAGCCCTTCGGCGTGTAATCCGAGGGCAGGGAACAACAAAAAGGGACGGCACATGCCGTCCCTTTTTTTATTGGTTGGTTCATTTCTTAACGAGGTAGAACCTCAGACCAGAATCAAAACCAAAAATCAAAAGCATCTCGCGCCAAGACGCAAAGACGCAAAGGAAATATTTAAAAGGACGCGGCTTTAAACTCAAAAATCGCTTGCGCTTTTCTTTGCGGCTTGGCGACTTTGCGCGAAAATTGGTTTTTCCTTTGCTTTCGAAACTTGACTCAAATTTCAAGAGGTGACGAAGTAAAGTACCTTTAATGGATTCAGGCTACTTTCCTGCTGGTGCCCGTCTCGCCGATGACCCTTGTGTCCCCGCTCACGCGGGCGTTTCCCAAAACCCGTGCGGTGCCGCCTATTTCGGCTTTTTCGGACACCTCTGCATACCCGCTCACGACGGAATCCCCGTAAATGCTCGCAAAGCCGTACACCTTGGCGTCACCCTGGACCTTGGCGTTGCCGAAGACCCGCGCATTCCCGAATATTTCCGCCCTGCCGGAAACTTCTGCATTATCGAAGATCCAGGCATTGCCGAACACAAAAACCTCTCCGTGCAACTTGCAGTGTCCGCAAATTTTAGCAAAAGGACCGACATAGACCGTATCTGACACCTGAGCGTTTTCGGCCACCATGCCCCCGCCGTTCGGATGATGATGGTATTTGACACCGTCTATCTCTACAACAGGAACAGTCGTCAACACTTTTATGTCCATTTCCCACCTCCGAATGTAATGAACTGAACAGCTCAGAGAAAGTGCTTTTCGGCCCTTTAGAGACGGCTAAAATTACAACTTTAATCTGCCTCAATGATAGCTAAGCCCCTCTTCTTTGTCAAATTGGACAGGCCAACCGCCACCTTTCCTCTTTTTTTCGTTATTACAGACGGTTATGTTTTCTTTCCTGAACGCGGTCATTAATTTTCTTTTTCTTGCTCCGATTATTTGCTATAATCACGCTTTCCAAGCACGATCTTTTTAGCACAAGGAGCCGCCATGAGCACTGTTCGAGTTCGTTTCGCGCCCAGCCCTACAGGAGCACTGCATATCGGGGGCGTTCGCACCGCCCTTTTTAACTGGCTCTTTGCGCGTCATCATAAGGGCGCTTTCATCCTGCGCATTGAGGATACGGACCAGGCACGATCCACCGACGAATCCATCCGCATCATCATCAATGGGATGAAGTGGCTCGGCATGGACTGGGACGAGGGACCGGCCGTCATGCCCGATGGAGCAGTCAAAGGGTACCGCCAGACTGAGCGCATGGATATCTACCGGGAGCATGCGGACCGGCTGCTCAAGGAAGGAAAGGCCTACTACTGCTACTGCTCACCGGAGGAGCTCGACACGCGCAGGAAGGCCGCCATGGCCGCGGGCAAGCCGCCAAAGTACGACCGCACCTGTCTCAGCCGCAAGGAGCCCGTGGCCGGGAGAACTCCGGTGCTGCGCTTTCACTCGTCTGACGAAGGCCAGACAGTCGTGCGCGACCTGATCCGGGGCGCGGTGACCTTCGAGAACCAGCAGCTCGATGATCTCATCATTATGCGTTCCGACGGCTTCCCGACCTACAACTTCGCTGTGGTCGTCGATGACATCACGATGAAGATATCCCATGTCGTCCGCGGCGACGACCACCTGAACAACACGCCGCGCCAGATCCAGATCTACCGGGCTCTGGGCCACGAAGCGCCGGAGTTCGCCCACCTTCCCATGATCCTTGGCTCGGACAAGACCAAGCTCTCCAAGCGTCATGGCGCGACCGCGGTCACGGAATACATCGATCTCGGCTATCTGCCGGAAGCGCTGGTGAACTACCTCGCGCGCCTCGGATGGTCACACGGCGACCAGGAAATATTCTCCCGGCAGGAGCTCGTGGACCAGTTCTCTCTCGAAAGCGTGGGAAAGGCGCCTTCCGTCTTCAATCCTGATAAATTGCTCTGGCTCAACCATCATTACATTCAACAGGCAGACCCCGGCAGGCTTGCGGAGCTCGTCCTTGAACTGTTGAAGAAGGACGGCATCCTCTCTGGAGGGAAAGAACCGGACCGGGAATGGTTCAGGAAACTGGTAAAGATACTGACCGAGCGGAGCCATACCCTGGTAGAGATGAAAACAGCTTCTCTTCCCTTCCTCCTGGATACCGTGACTCTGGACGAGAAAGCAAAAGCAAAGCATCTGACCCCCGATGTCGGCCCGCTCCTGGCCGAGTTAACAGCGCGCCTGCGCCAGGTCGATCCCTTTACCCACGCAGAGATCGAGAAGGAGTTCAACCAGCTGGTTGCTGAAAAAGGCATCAAGCTGGGAAAGATTGCCCAGCCCGTCCGCGTGGCCCTGACCGGAGGCACGGTCAGTCCCGGCATCTTCGAGGTGCTGGAAGTCATGGGAAAAGAGAAAGCACTCAAACGGATCGAGTTCGCGATAGCGGCTGTCAAATGATCTCCGCTGTTACTGTACGGGACCTCTTGATTCGACCCTGAGTTAATCCATCTTGACAGCGGCCGAACTGCCAGGTCCTCGCCATTACACTTCATTCCCCCTGATATTCATAACAGTCACGCCCCTCTCCTGGAAGGACGGGACGGATTCCCTCACCGTGCGGCATCCGGACGTTAGCGGGCCTGTCTCTTTATTCAATGTGCTGACACGAAATCGCTGAAACAGGGTGCCAATAGGGAGGAGTTCAGCAGATGATCCTGAAGCCTAAACTGCACACCCCGACATGCGCACCTTCTCTTCTTTCTCACCTTGCCTGATTTCCCGTTGTCAAAGACGTTCTTTTGCGCTACAATTGTCCGTGCGTCTGGACCTTTTTCTGAAAACGAGCAGGCTGATCAAGCGGAGGGCCATGGCGCGTGAGCTGTGCGATAGCGGAAAAGTTCATGTGAACGGCCATGAGGCAAAGGCTTCCAAAGAAATCAGGCCGGGAGACGTGATGACGGTTCATTTTTCTTCCCGCGTCATGGAGCTGGAGATCATCAGCGTGGAGGCGCCGGTTCAGCGAAAGGCTCCTCATGAATGGTACCGGGTGAGAGCGGATTCGCGAATATTCAAGGATCAGGCCAGATGGAACGAAGACCACTGATCATCATAACGATGGGAGATCCGGCGGGCATCGGCCCGGAGATCATCGCGCGGGCAATGGCCGGCGGCGAATTGCTGGATGTGTGTCGGCCGGTCGTCGTCGGCGATGCTGCCGTCCTGAAAAAAATAATCGGAGAGATAAAGCTGCCGCTGCGCGTGAACCCGATAACATCGCTCGCGGACACTGCGCCGGAGCCGGGGAAAATGGACGTAATCCACTTGAACCTGGTGAATCTCGCTACCCATTCCTGGGGGGAACCGGATTCCGCCTCCGGAACGGCCGTTGTCGCATACATAAAGAGAGCGGTGCAGCTGACCCTCCTGCAGGAGGCGGATGCGATCGTTACGGCGCCCATCAACAAGGCAATGATAAACGCTGCCGGATATCACTATGCGGGACATACCGAGCTGCTTGCCGATCTTACCCAGACGAAAGAGTATGGCATGTTGTTCGTCGGCGGGGGTCTGCGGGTCATCCTCGTTACCATTCATCTGGCCTTGAAGAACGTCCCGGAGCAGATCACCGAAGCCGCAGTTTTGAAGACGCTTCGGCTGGCCTATCGGGCTGCCTCGTCGTTCGGGATTGACAAGCCCCGAATAGGGGTAGCAGCGCTGAACCCGCATGCGGGCGAGGGCAGGCTGTTCGGAAATGAAGAGTGGGACCATATTCTCCCGGCGGTCATCCAGGCGCGTGCAGAGGGCATCGATGCCAGCGATCCGCTGCCGGCCGACACCCTCTTCTATAAGGCCAAGAACGGTCATTTTGACATTATTGCGGCAATGTACCATGACCAGGCCTTGGCCCCGCTCAAGATGGTCGCATTCGGCAATGCGGTCAATGTCACCGTGGGGCTGCCGCTCATCAGGACGTCCGTTGACCATGGCACAGCTTACGACATCGCCGGAAAGGGCTGCGCTGACCCGTCGAGCCTGATCGGAGCGATAAAACTTGCAGCCGCAATGGCCCTGCACAGGACCTTGCGGACCAGGGAGGACCGGTGAACAGTAGAAGGCCAGCGCCTTTTTTGACCCGCTCGCACATCTTTACGATCGTCTTTTTCGCGGTCTTTCTTTTTCTCTTGTATCAAATAGGCAACCTGCTGGCCCCGTTTTCCGGCGCCCTGCTCTGGGCCGGCGTCATTGCCCTGGCGCTTTACCCGCTGTACCGTAAAACAAGTACTCTTCTGCGCGGCCGGAGCGGCCTTGCCGCGTTTGCCATGTCACTGTTCACACTACTGATCGTGGTCGGCCCCGCCATAGGCCTTCTCGGCGTTCTTGCGTCTCAGACCATGGACCTGTATCAATGGGCAGCGGAAGGCGTAAAATCCGGGGCAGCCCTCAAGTTCTGGACCAAGGCATCCTCCTTTATCTCGGACAATATCCTGGTCCTGCCGTTTCTTGCGGACCTCGACATCCGTGGCCTGTTCATGTCCGGGCTGAGCCAGGTGTCCTCTGGATTGGCATCGCGGGTCGGCACGGTGCTTCGCGATACCCTGCTCCTGCTCTTTAATCTCATCATTATGCTCATAGCACTTTTTTTCTTTTTCAAGAACGGGGAGCGCTATTACCAGATGACTCTGGATATTATTCCCTTCTCCCGGGAGCAGAAGGATTCTATCGCCAAAAAACTCCATGATACGTTTGCTGCGGTTATTAATGGGGTTTTTCTCATCGCCCTCGGTCAGGGGATCATGACGGGGATCGGGTTTGCGCTGTTCGGGATGCCCTTTCCCGTTTTTTGGGGATTTCTGGCAGCGGTGCTTGCCCTCCTGCCCGTCGGCGGTGCGGCCCTCGTTTGGTTGCCGGGTGCGCTTTACCTATTCATCACCGACGCCACGGTACGCGGTGTGCTGCTTGCAACCTGGGGTACCCTCCTGGTGAGCCTGCCTGATAATTTCATCAAACCGCTATTGATCGGGAAAAGAGCCAAGCTCCCTACTTTTTTCCTTTTCCTTGGGATCCTCGGCGGTCTGCAAGTATACGGTTTCCTCGGCATCCTTTTCGGCCCGCTGATCGTAACTCTGCTTACGGCCTTTGTTCAGATTTACCGGGAGGAGTTTTCCGGTGATAAAAACGGCATCGTGAATGAACCGTTGTGAAACAACTGCGTTTCTGCTGCTCCTGCTTGCACCCGGCCCGTTCGGGCCGACCGGGCCGTCTTTGAAGCTCGCTGCAGCAAGAGGAGGCTCGTATAGGCATCTGCAGGGAGTCTCGATTTTTTCAAGGTGATAACATTATCGATTCGTTCGCATTCCGCGCAGCAGTGCTGGGAATGCGCTCACTCCAGAATTCAAGAAGAAGGAGAATAGTTTCATGGAAGATCTGGCGAAATCCGACACCTGGCGCGTGTTCAGGATCATGGCAGAACTGGTGGAAGGGTTCGAAGCACTGAACAATATCGGGCCTGCGGTCACCATATTCGGCAGTGCCCGCCTGGCGCCCGGCTCACTCTATTACAACAAGTGCCTCAAAGTCGCGGAGCAGCTGGCCA
>MHEA01000236.1:9673-10327 GCA_001805085.1 Nitrospirae bacterium GWC2_57_9 | reverse complement strand
TCGCTTTTTCATGGGGTACGACTGGCCGGGGAATGTGCGCGAGTTGGAGAACGCGATCGAAAGAATGGTCATCCTGGCCATTGGCGATATTATAACCCCCGAACATATTCCCGACGGAATGAAGAACTTTAAGGCATCGTCCGCCATCATCTCCACGGACATCCCCGATGAAGGGCTCGATCTCGAAGGCCTATTGGGAACCGCGGAAAGAAGCTTGCTGCAAAAAGCCCTGGAAAAGACCGGCGGCGTCAAGACCGAAGCCGCAAAATTGCTGGGACTCTCGTTTCGGTCCTTCAGGCATCGATTGCAGAAGTACGAATCGTCGTCGTGACCCGCCAAGTAGTCTTTTTGATTGCAAATCCCCGGAAAATCAGTTAAAATTGGTGTTCTATGGCATATGAAAATATAAGGCAGTTTATTGCTGTTCTCGAAAAGAGCGGGGAACTGATCAGGATCAGGACGGAAGTGGACGCCGACCTTGAGATCGCCGAGATCACGGACCGCGTTTCAAAGGAGAAGGGTACGACGAATAAAGCGCTCCTTTTCGAGCGGGTAAAGGGTTCGGCCTTTCCCGTTCTGACCAACGCCTTCGGTTCCATGAAGCGCATGTGCCTGGCTCTCGAAGTGGGCAGTCTCGATGAGATCGGACGCCAG
>MHEA01000236.1:1708-9667 GCA_001805085.1 Nitrospirae bacterium GWC2_57_9 | reverse complement strand
GATATTGTGGATCCCGTCAATCTCTTCCCGGGACCGGGTGCCGGCATCATGGACAAGCTCCAGATGCTGCCCAAACTTGCAGAACTTGCCGGTTTTTTCCCCAAGACCGTCAAAAAGGCGCCCTGCCAGGAAGTCGTTTTGACCGGCGAACAGGCAGACCTTGCGAAGATCCCTGTCTTGAAATGCTGGCCTGCGGACGGCGGACGGTTCATCACACTGCCCATGGTCTGCACCGTGGACCCTGTCACTCACATCACGAATGTCGGTATGTACCGAATGCAGGTCTTCGACAACAGGACCACGGGCATGCACTGGCACAAACACAAGGATGGCGCCCGTCACTATCAGCATTACGAAGCGGCAGGGAAGCGGATGGAAGTTGCCGTGGCGATCGGCGGCGATCCGGCGATCATTTATGCATCAACGGCGCCGCTCCCGCCTGCCATCGGCGAGTTCATTTTCGCCGGGTTCCTGCGCAAAAAACCTCTTGAGGTCGTGCAATGCAAGACCATTGACGTGCGGGTCCCTGCTGAGGCAGAATTCGTGCTCGAAGGTTATGTTAGCCCGGGTGAGCGCAGGATCGAAGGCCCCTTCGGGGACCATACCGGCTACTACTCGGAAGCCGACCAGTACCCGGTGTTCCATGTCACGGCCATCACTCATCGAAAGGACGCCGTCTATCCTGCAACACTGGTCGGCCGGCCTCCGCAGGAGGATGCTTATTTGGGCAAGGCCACGGAGCGGATATTCCTGCCGCTTCTCCAGATGGTCGCGCCCGATATCCTGGATATGGACATGCCGGTTGAAGGCGTATTCCATAACAATGTCATCGTCAAGATACGGAAACGGTACCCCGGCCACGGCAAGAAGGTGATCAATACGATCTGGGGCACCGGCATGCTCATGCTCTCCAAATTTGTCGTCGTTTGCGACGAAGATGTGAACATACACGATTATTCTGAAGTGACCTGGAAGGTGATGAACCACGTAGACCCGCAGCGCGACGTGGTGATCACCGATGGGCCGCTGGATATTCTTGATCATTCCTGCCCGCAGATCGGATTTGGCGGCAAAATGGGCATAGATGCGACGCGGAAAGGCCCTGGCGAAGGATTCACCCGTCCCTGGCCCGACGAGATACGGATGGACCCTCAGGTGCAGAAAAAGGTCGAAGAACGGTGGAAAGAATACGGTTTTTAGGGTTTTCCGCGGCTCAGGCATACCCGTGTTGGCAGGACCGCCTCCGTGCCTCCCGTCATGATCATCATTCGTAATCCGGAAGCAAATAACCGAAGGCTATGTTGACATTTGACCTACTACTGATTTTTGTTCTGATCTTCGTGAATGGTTTTTTTTCCGCGTCGGAGATCGCTCTTATTTCGCTCAGGAAGAGCCGGGTGCGACATCTGGTAAAGACCGGGCACTCCTCGGCCAGGAGGGTCCAGAAACTTCAGGAGGAGCCGGAACGGTTTCTCGGCACGGTTCAAATAGGGGTCACCCTCGTCGGGACCCTCGCTTCCACTCTGGGAGGCGTGATCGCCGTGGAGCGTATCGAGCCGCTCCTGCTCAGCGCGCCCCTTGATTTCGTTCAGAAGGCCGCGGAACCGATCGCCGTGGGGCTTGTTGTGACCGCGATCACGTATGTTACGCTCGTCGTCGGTGAACTGGTGCCGAAATCCCTTGCGCTCCGGTATTCCGAGCGCATAGCCTTCATGGCATCGGCGCCTCTCGATGTGCTGTCGAGGTTCTTTGCGGCCCTGCTGCATGTGCTCAACCTCTCGAACAATGTCATTTTGCGTTTTTTCAAGATCTACGGCGCACAGGAATCCCCGTTGATATCCGAGGACGAGGTAAAGTATCTGATCCGGGAGGGACGGAAGAGCGGCATTTTTGAACCGTCCGAAGAGGATCTTATTCACAGCGTATTCCGTTTCACCGATACCGTCGTCAAAGAGGTGATGGTGCCCCGGACGGATATTGTTGCCGTGGAAACGGGAACCGGGATAGAGGAAATCCTGCGCATAATGAACAACCGCGGCTTTTCGCGGCTTCCGGTATATGCGGACACGATCGATAATATCGTGGGCATCGTCTATCTCAAGGACATTCTCCCTCTCCATATGGCGAACAAGCCTTTTCAGCTTGACCTGGTGCTTCGGAAGCCCTATATCGTGCCGCCGAACAAGAATGTAAGCGTACTGTTGAAGGAAATGCGGGAAAAACGGATCCATCTTGCGCTGGTCGGGGACGAGTACGGGGGAACCGACGGGCTCGTCACCATGGAAGACCTCATCGAGGAGATCGTCGGTGACATCCGCGACGAGCAGGAGAAGGAACTGCGCGAGATCGATGAGATCGCAGCCAACCGGTTTATCGTTGACGGAAAAACGGATATCGGCAAGGTCAACGACCGGGTGGGGGTATCGATTCCTGAAGATGAGTTCGAGACCATCGGCGGTTTTGTGTTGGGCCTCTTCGGCAGGCTTCCGGCTGAAGGGGATCAGGTCCGTTTCAACAACCTGATGTTCACGGTGCTCCGCTTGAGAAAGAACCGCATCGCTCGTATCAGGATGCTCAAACTGCAGCCCGAAAATCACGATAAGACCAACCAGGAGAAACGAGAAAATGAGAACACCGACCGTACTTGAGACGAATCTGGAGGGGCTCAATCCTCCGAAACGCGGCAAAGTGCGCGACATTTACGATCTCGGAGATTCGCTCCTGATCGTTGCCACGGACCGCATATCCGCGTTCGATGTGATCCTTCCGAATGCCGTTCCGGAAAAAGGAAGGGTCCTGACCAAAATATCGGCATTCTGGTTCGGCCAGACGGAAGGGATCATCAGGAACCATTTGATCTCGACGGAGGTAAAGGATTACCCCTCCTCATGCCGGCCCCACGCGGAGATCCTGAAGGGGAGAAGCATGCTGGTGAAAAAAGCGCGATCACTGCCGGTGGAGTGCATTGTCCGGGGTTACTTGACCGGATCGGGTCTCAAGGAATACCGGTCTACGGGCGCGGTGAGCGGTATCAAACTTCCTCCCGGTCTGACCGAGGCATCGAGGCTTCCCGAGCCGCTCTTTACTCCGTCTACCAAGGCGGAGGTCGGGGAACATGATGTGAACATCGATTTTACCAGCGTCGTGAAGCTCGTGGGAAAGGACGTTGCGGAAAAGATCCGGTCCTCCACGCTGGCTGTCTATGAGAAGGCATGCCGGATCGCGGAGACCAAAGGCATCATCATCGCCGACACCAAGCTCGAGTTCGGCATATACCAGGACGAGGTAATCTTGATCGACGAGGTCCTGACCCCCGACTCTTCGCGGTTCTGGCCCAAGAGCGATTACCGGGCAGGCGTTCCGCAAAAGAGTTTTGACAAGCAGTTCGTTCGCGACTACCTGCTCTCACTCAAATGGAACCAGAAGCCCCCTGCGCCGGTGTTGCCGGAAGAGGTCGTCCGAAGAACGAGCGAAAAGTATCTGGAAGTGCTTGCAATGCTTGCGGGATAATGCTTTATCCTTGACCCCTTGCCGCTGAATACGTATAATCCGTTTTTGACCGTCGGCGCTCCTCACCGAGCAGTGGAGTGCAGAGGTGCGGCGATCTGAGAAAGGTATTTCATGGAAGATTACAATGAGCTGATCCAACAGCGGTTCAAGAAACTCGGCGAGGTCTGCGCGATGGGCGTCAAACCCTATGCCGGCCGGTTCCCCGTTGCCGATTCAGCGCAGGTGCTTGCGGAGAAATACGGGAATACGGGCAAGGAAGAACTGGAGCAGGTCAAGGTACGGGTAACCGTGGCGGGCAGGGTCATCGCCATGCGGAGCTTCGGCAAGGCCTGTTTCTGCCATATCCAGGACGGTTCCGGACGGATCCAGCTCTATTTCCAGAAGAATACCCTGGGCGAAGACCAGTACGCGCTGTTCAAGAAGCTCGACATAGGGGATTTTATCGGCGCCCGCGGATTCCTGTTCCGTACAAAGACGAATGAGCTCACGATCGATGCGGAGGACTTTACCCTCCTCGCAAAATCGCTTCGTCCGCTGCCGGAAAAATGGCATGGACTGACCGATGTGGAGCTTCGCTACCGGCAGCGCTATGTGGACCTCATCGTCAACCCCGAAGTGAAAAAGGTCTTCCTGATGCGGACCATGATCGTCCAGGCGATACGGGGCTTTCTGAACAGTCGCGGGTATCTTGAAGTCGAGACCCCGATGATGCAGTCCATCCCGGGAGGAGCAACCGCGAAGCCATTCAAGACCCATCACAACGCCTTGGACATGGATCTCTATCTCCGCATCGCGCCCGAGCTGTACCTGAAGCGGCTGCTCGTGGGCGGGTTCGAGCGGGTCTACGAGATCAACAGGAACTTCAGGAACGAAGGCATTTCGACGAGGCACAATCCTGAATTCACGATGCTTGAATTCTATACCGCTTACGCCGATTACCGCGACCTCATCACCATGACCGAAGAGATGATCAGTACGGTGGCGCGGGACGTCCTGGGCACGTTGAAGGTCGGTTTCGAGGGGCATGAAATCGATCTTACGCCGCCCTGGAAGCGGATCAGTTACCGCGACTCGCTCCGTGAGGCAGGCGTGCCCGAAGAGGTGCTGGTCGATGCCGGAAAAGCGCGGGAATATGCCTTGAACAAAGGCGCGAGCCTGAAGGGCGGCGAACCCCTGGGCAAGCTGCTGAACGAGATCTTCGAAGCGCTCGTCGAACCCCATCTTATTCAGCCCACGTTCATCACGGATTATCCCACCGACATATCACCCTTGTCGAAGCGCTGCGATGATGACCCCGCATCCGTGGAACGATTTGAGCTGTTCGTGGTGGGACGGGAGCTTGCCAACGCCTTTTCGGAATTGAACGATCCCGTGGACCAGAAAGAGCGGTTCCTGAAGCAGGTGGGGGAGCGTGAGGCGGGCGATGAAGAGGCCCACCAGATGGACGAAGATTTCATTCGCGCCCTCGAATACGGCATGCCGCCTGCGGCGGGCGAAGGTATCGGGATCGACCGGCTGGTGATGTTGCTCACCGGGTCCAGTTCCATCCGCGACGTGATCTTATTTCCCCAGATGAAGAAGGAGAAATAGGAATGCGGAGTGCAGGATGAAAAAAGTAATGCTCGTTTTTGCTTTTTCGTATCAAGCGGTGTTCATCCGAGGTTCAAAATTCATTTAACATGAAAATACCCTACGAAATATTCGTCAGTCTTCGTTATTTAAAGACAAAAAAAAGGTACGGGACCGTATCGCTCAATACCTTCATTTCCATCGCCGGCGTCGTCATCGGCGTTGCTACTTCCATCATCACGCTCTCGGTGATGACCGGGTTCCAGGGTTATTTCCGCGAAAAGATACTTTCCGCGATCCCCCATATCGTCGTGATGGAATATTCCGGGGTCGGTATCTCGGATGTCAGGGCATTGCAGGATAAAACAGGGCGAGTGCCCCATGTCCTGGCCACGACGCCTTTTACCATCAGCCAGGCGATGCTGACGAGCAGAGACCGGGTCCAGGGCGTCGTCGTGCGCGGGATCGACCCGAAGACCGAAGTTACGGTGACCCATCTCGGAAAGAACATGGTCGAGGGGTCCCTTGAGGCACTGGCGGTTCGGGACAGAAAAGTGCCGGGCATCGTTATCGGCGAGGACCTTGCCCGCAAGTTCGGAGCTTCGATCGGAGACACGGTCACGATGGTCAATCCCATCGGCGAAGAAACGGCCCTAGGCATGGTGCCCAAAATGCGGAAGTTCGAGCTGGTGGGCGTCTTTGATGCAGGCATGTACGATTACAACACGAGCTTCGCCTATGTTTCGCTGCGGGATGCTCAGAATTTCTTTGCGATGCCCGGGAAAGTGAGCGGCATCGAGGTCAGGATCGACGAAATATACAATGCCGGAGAAATATCCGATGCCATCCGGAATGAAGTAGGCTATCCGTACTATACGCGGAACTGGATCGAGATGAACAAAAATTTCTTTTCGGCCCTCAAACTGGAAAAGATCGGGATGTCGCTCATTCTCATCGTGATCATCATCGTCGCGTCCTTCAATATCATCGGAACCTTGACGATGATCGTTATGGAAAAGAGCCGGGAGATCGCGATCCTCAAATCCATGGGCGCGACATCGAACGGCATCATGCGCATTTTCATGTTCGCCGGACTCGTCATCGGGATGGTGGGAACGGCGATCGGGGCTATCATCGGATACGGGACGGTGGCGGTGATCACGAAAACCGGGGTTTTTTCGCTGCCCCGCGATGTTTATCAGGTGAGCCATCTTCCGCTTTCGATCACCGGCCTCGATGTCCTGTTCATCTGCCTGACAGCGCTGGGAATAAGTTTTCTCGCGACGCTCTACCCCTCATGGCAGGGCGCGAAGCAGGACCCGGTGGAAGTGTTGCGGTACGAGTAGATATCACTTATGGAGGTTCGAATTTCGAACTTCGAAAATTTTTGACAGGGGGGCACATGGCGCAGAAGGGCGGAAAGGTAAAACGTTTTTTCCTGACAATCGTATTGCTTGCTTTGCTCATCGTGGTGTTCATTCTGCTGGGCGGCGGCAATATGCTCAAGTCCGCGGGCAGATGGATGAGCGGGGTAGGGAAGGAAGCCGAGGTCGTGAAACAGAAAATGGAGGAAAAGGCCTCGAAGACCGGCGAAGCCGTTGAGAAGGTGATCGAGACGGTGAAGCCCGGCGACAAGACGGGAGAAAAAAAATAGAAACTTCCTTTATTCATATTCAGCAACTGCGGAAGAGCTTCATGAGCGGCCCTGTCACCTTGACGGTCCTCGACGGTATCGACTTCGAGATCCGCAGGGGAGAAATGCTTGCCATTGTCGGTGCCTCGGGAGTGGGAAAGAGCACGTTCCTTCACATCGTGGGCGGCCTGGATCATCCGACCTCGGGCAAGGTCCTGTATGGAGGCACGGACATTTTCAGCATGGACGGGGACCGCATAGCGCGCTTCCGCAATGAACACGTCGGTTTCGTCTTCCAATTTCACCATCTGCTGCCGGAATTTTCCGCATTGGAAAATGTCATGATGCCGGCGCTGATCAGGGGGACCGGCCGGGACGCAGCACAGCAAGCCGCTTCGCGCGTGCTGTCCGATGTGGGTCTTTCGCCCAGAATCCATCACCGGCCCGGCGAACTTTCGGGAGGCGAACAGCAAAGGGTCGCGGTCGCACGTGCGCTTATGCTGGGTCCCGATGTGGTCCTGGCCGATGAACCCACGGGCAACCTGGACGCCCATACAGGAGAGTCGATCCACGAACTCCTGAAGAAGATCAACCAGGAGCAGGGTATAACGTTTGTCATCGTGACTCACAATGACAGGCTTGCGGTCCGTGCCGACCGGGTTTTGCGCATGACGGAAGGCAAATTGCTCCAGGAACGCTAGAAATGCGGATTGCGAGGACGCATGACCTTGCCGGGAACACCTCGTTTTTACGGGTATTTCAGCTTATTCTGATCCTCAAGAATCCCTTTTTCCCTTGACTTTGACCGAGTTTAAAAAGTATTATAAAAAGTTCTTAAAATCAACCTATTACCGGGGAACGGCTTTATGAACATCCTTTTCTTTAAAACAGCAATGGTCGTGTACCTCCTTTCCGCTGCAGGCTACATCTGGTATATAATCAAGCCGGAAACGAAATGGGCTGCAAAAACCTCTCTCTGGGCCGCTTTCACGGGTTTCGCCCTTCATGTGGCATATTTTTCGTTTCGTTGGGCCGAATCGGGCCGCATCCCGGTTACCAGCTTTTTTGAAGCAGCCAACTTTCTGGGCATGGGCATCATGCTCGTGTTCCTGATCATGGAATTACGGTTCAAGATCGCGGCGCTGGGCTCCTTCATGCTTCCGCTCGTCCTCCTCCTCATGCTGCCCGCTTTCGCTGTCTCAGGTGACATCAAGGAATTGAACCCGGTGCTCAAAAGCGGCTGGCTC
>MHEA01000236.1:0-1689 GCA_001805085.1 Nitrospirae bacterium GWC2_57_9 | reverse complement strand
CAGTTCTGGGAGACGCCGCTTTCGCCTTTGCCTTCATTGTTGCCGTCATGTACCTGATCCAGGAGCATCAGCTCAAGGCAAAACGTCTCGGAGCGATCTTTCACCGGCTGCCATCGCTGGACATCATGGACACTCTCGGGTACAAGGCACTTACCTTCGGCTGGCCGCTCTTCACCGTCGGCATGATAACGGGCTCGATCTGGGCCAACAGGGCCTGGGGCACTTATTGGAGCTGGGACCCGAAGGAAACCTGGTCTCTGATCACCTGGGTCATTTATCTGGCGCTGCTGCATCTCCGGACCATCGGATGGAGGGGCAGAAAAATGGCGTTCCTTTCCATCCTGGGTTTTGCCTTCGTTCTCGTCAGTTTCTTCATTGTGAGCCGCGTGAACCTCGGGAAACATACCTTTTAAGGTGGCGGAAGAATGGGAATCATAGTAGTCGGTCTCAGCCATAAAACAGCTCCTATCGAAGTACGCGAGAAGCTCAACTTCCCGGAAAGCACGCTTCCCGAGGCGCTCAGGAAACTGATGACCTATGAGGGCATCCGGGAAAGCATGATCGTCTCAACCTGCAACCGGGTGGAAATCTATGCTTCCGTAGCGGACAGCGCCAGGGGTATCGACCGGATCAAGCAATACATCTCCGATTATCACGGCTTAAGCCGCGAGTCTCTTGAACAGGCGCTCTACGTCTATCCCGACGGCCAGGGCGTGCGCCATACCTTCCGCGTCGCTTCGAGCCTGGATTCCATGGTCCTGGGCGAAGCACAGATCCTCGGCCAGCTCAAGGATGCCTTCGACATCGCCCTCAAGACCAAGACCACGAGCACCATCCTGAACAAGCTGCTCAAAAAAGCGATATCAGTGGCAAAACGGGTCCGCACCGATACCCGTCTTGCAGAAGGCGCGGTTTCGATCAGCTCCGCAGCGGTCGAGCTTGCGAAGAAGATCTTCGGAGAACTGGAAGGGAAGCACGTGATGCTGCTCGGCGCCGGTGAAATGGCGGAGCTTGCCGCCCAGCACCTGCTCGGGAACGGCGTGAAGAACATCATGGTCGCGAACCGGACCTTTGAACGGGCGGAAGAACTGGCCAAGGAGTTCAAGGGCGACGCCATCCGGTTCGAACATTTCCCGGACGCCCTCGTTATGGTGGACATCCTTATCTGCGCGACCGGCGCGTCCCATTATGTCGTGACCCGGGAGATGGTCGCGCGGGCCCTCAAGGAGCGCCGCAACAAACCCATTTTCATGATCGACATCTCGAATCCCAGGAACATCGACCCCGAGGTGGACAAGGTCGACAACGTGTATCTCTACGATATCGACGATCTGCAGAGCAAGGTGGACGTCAATACCGAGGGCAGGGCCCGGGAGGCGCAAAAGGCCGAGGAGATCGTCGCCCAGGAGGTTGAGACCTACCTCCAATGGGAACGCGCCCTTGATGCGGTTCCCACCATTGTGGACCTCCGGGAAAAGGTGGAGGATATCCGGAAACGGGAACTGGAGAAGACGCTCGGCTGCCTGAACGGCATCGACGAGGACCAGAAACGGGCGGTCGAAGCCATGTCGCAGGCGATTGTCAACAAGCTGCTGCATGCTCCCTTGGTGGTGCTGAAGCAGGCTGCGTCAACGCCGGGTGAAGGGGATGGCACGATAGCCATCGCGCGAAGACTGTTCAATCTGGACA
>MHEA01000235.1:6278-10606 GCA_001805085.1 Nitrospirae bacterium GWC2_57_9 | reverse complement strand
TAATGCCGTTCGCGGGCGGTATTGAAGCTCCCTGCAGCAAATGAAGGTTCCTCTAGGCATCTGCAGGGAATCTCGATTCTCAAGGTTGGAACACCCTGCACACCCTGTTCTCGCGCGGAGCACTCGAACGCATTCGGTGCGAGCCTCGCGGCAAGCGCTCGTAAACGCTGGGTGCAAGACCCCGCAGCAAGCTGCGGGAGTGCGGACTCCGGAATTCACTTTCCGGAGGAAAGGGGGCTTTGCAATGAAGCGGATCATCGGCGTACTTCTGGCTGCAGCAGTCCAGGCCGTGCTCACCAGCTGCATGGGCGGGGCGGCCGTGAATAAGGACAGCCTCGCCGGGACCGGCCGGATCGCCATCGTCAGCGTTGTTATGCCCCGCATCGCGGATACTGCCGGGGAGAGCAACCGGACCGTGCTCCAGGCAGTCTTGGAGCGGGCGCTGGTACGGGTGCAGTCGGACCTCAAGACCGTGCGCAACTGGACAGTCGTTGATCCGGCCGGCTACAAGGGCGAACCTGTTGTCCTGTCCTTCGGCGCGGTTTCCGACGAGGAGATCGCGGCCCTGCTCCCCTCGCGGGGAGAGCGAAAGACCGCCAGGGGGATGATCGAGCGGGAAGTATCGCACTGGAAACGGGACTTCATCGGCGCGAAAGCCCTGCCGATTGTTCCTCGTTCGGGATTGGTGCCGCATGAGGGCGAGAAGACCGCTCTGGCGATGATCCCGTTGATTATGCAAAAGCATGCGACAGGGCTGTGCAGAGCGCTGAACGTCGATGCGGTAGCCTTTGTTCACATTCTGGCGAGCATCACCCATCCGAGGCCCAAAACCTTCATTGTGAGCGGCAACCGTACGGACGGCGCCATTCGTGCGGCGCAGACCATGGTGATCGTGGACAAAACCGGCCGGATCATCGTTGATATGGGCTGGCCGTCGCTCGATAAAGATGCGAGATCCAGGGACCTGCTCCCCCTTTACGCGGGCTCGGGGCAGAACGCGATAAGGCAGGAAAATATTGAGCTGGGCGATCCCAGGAACAAGATCGCGCAGGCCTTTTCCTCGCTGATCGACGAAACTGCCGCCGACATGATCAAACAGCTCAAAAAGGCTGCAGCCAGATAAGCACCGGGTTTTTTCGCAAGTTTACGAGGCAAACCTCAGACCACGAGTCAAAATCGAAACTTAAACCTGTCTCACAGGGAGGCACACCCTGCACACCCTATTCTCGCGCGGAGCACTCGAAAGCATTGGGTGCGAGCCTCGCGGCATGCACTGGTAAGCGATGGGTGCAGGCGAATGTTTTAAACTCAAGCATGCAAGTTTTTCCTTGTGGCTCCGTGGCTTCGTGTGAAATTGGTTTTGGTTTTAATTTAACCCGGCTCAAAAGTCGGCAAGAGAATCGCGGTATACCGCCCGGATAAGGGTTCGGTGATGAAAAAACTGCATTGCGTTGCCTTGATAACGCTGTTGTTCGTGCTGGGGAGTTCTTCCAAGGCCGCCGCAGGCCCGCTCGTCATCTCGGGTTCGACAACCTTTCAGAAGCGCATCCTTGAACCGGCGCAGGCCGCCCTCGAGAAAAAGACCGGAACGAAAATCGAGATGAGATGCGTGGGAACGATCAAGGGGCTGAAGGAGCTGATCAAGGGGGAAGCTGCGGGGGCCATGATCTCTGCTCCGCTGGATATTGCCTTCCGGGAAACGGGGGTGCCCGAGGAGGGGACCTACCAGGAGCACGTTATTCTCAAAGACGTCATGGTTCCCATCGTCCACCCCGGGAATCCCGTGAAATCGCTGACGTGGAAGCAGCTTGCGGACATCAACAGCGGCAAGATCGCCAACTGGAAAACCGTGGGCGGTCCGGACGAGCGCATCGCGGTCGTTGTTCCGCCCAAAAGTTCGGGCACGCGGAAATTCCTGCAGGAAACGGTGATGAACGGCGGAGATTTTGCCGGAACCGCCTTCACCGCCGTCACGACGCGGGAGGAGATCGAGCTCGTAGCCGAGTCGCCCATCGCCATCGGCGTCCTGTCGGAAGGGTTCGTGAAAATGAATTCGGGCAAGGTGAAGGTCGTCAAGATCAAGCCGATCACCCGCCAACTCAGCATCGTGACCAAAGGAGAACCCTCCCGGGAACTGCTGGCGGTCCTCAACTTCCTCAAATCTGCGGCAGCGAAGAAATATTTCAAATGACCGGGTGGTTCCGTACGGTCGTTCATCGGTCTTTTTCAGTCTGTTGAAAAACTGATTGCACAGGCTACCCCCCCTGCAGTCTCACCCTGATCAATTGTGGACGCCGGCGGCAAGGCCTGCGCCGCAGTTTCAAGGTTCTAATCCAGATTGCTATTTTGACATTCCGCATTTTCTCTGCTAAAGTCCCGGCATGGCCCGCCCTCTTCACATAATGAAAAAGGAAAAAGCATATTGGGTAGCGTTTTTTGTCATGCTCATGATCGGCAGCATCTCCGGCCAGGGCATCTGTTTTCCTTTAAAGGAAGCAGACGACAGGAAAAAAGAGATCCAGCTTCCGGCAAAGCCCGGCAAGATCATTTCCCTGGTCCCCACCCTTACGGAGCTGCTCTTTGCCCTGGCGCTTGAAAAGGAAATCGTCCGCAGTAAAGAGAGGCTCTGTCCTCGTGATGCCCTGCGAGCTTACCTGCCGGCCGGGACCCGCCCATTGCCGAGGCTGCACGACGACTTGCCCGGTTCCTGCTTCCCTCCACGCAACAAGCTGACAGGAAATAGGAATAAGGGCTGAGCTACTTCATTGAAACTCTCTCCGTGAAATACAGGGAACCGCTCTAGAGCACGCTGAAAAGGAACAGGCATGACCGTAGATATGCATGAGTATGAAAGGATGCGGGCAAAATTGTTCGGAGGGTTCGAGCAGAACCTCTTTGCCAAGCTTTTGAAAGACCGGGACACGATATGCGGGCCGGTCCAGGGCACGCCTCAGGAGTTCTCCCAGATCCTCTACCAGTTGACTAAAGGCGAATTGAACAAGCCGAACGATACCGTCGCGTATGAGGTAATCGGAAAAGGGAACAAGGACATTCTGAAGTTCTGCGACGGGTCCCTGTTCAGGATCGTCAAGGCAATGGGAGGATTGACCGGGTCCCTGATCGTCATTACGCCTTACGCTCCTTCCCGGGAGGATCTTATCGACAGCCGCGAGCTGCCGCTGGCCCGCCTGGTGTCCGGCCGCCTCAGGATCGAAGACATCTATGCGCCTGTGGCGAACGAATACCGAAGAGAAGAAAGAAGCCTGGCCGCGGAGAAGGCCGCCGAGGAACGAAGGGTTTCGCGGGCGAGCACGCTCGAAGCGGTGCTGGGGACCATAGAAAAGGCGAGGAGCGGACAGACGATCATGGTCAGGGGACGGCAGAACATCGACGCGCTCGTCAACCTCGGCTTTGTCCCCGGCCTGGTGGACAACCCCGACAACTGGATCGATGCCGAGGACTTCCCCGGCATGCGCTATCGTCACGCGAGAACCGGGATTGAGATGCTCCTGACGGCGCGCGAGAAGTTCCAGCCCATCGAGGAGTTGAACCGGCTCGAGTTCTTCTTCCTGATCTCGAGGAGCGATGATGACCCGGCCGCGTTCGGGCGGATGGTCCGGAAGTTCCGGGGCGCCAAAAAAGACGGCACGCCCTATTCCCTCAACGAGTTCCATGACGACCTGAGCGTCCTGGTGAAATATCCGGAAGAACTCAAGGGCAGGACCGAAGAGGACCTCGGGCTGGTGGCGAACGAGGTCGGGCAGGTGATCGACAGGCGGCAGGTTCTGGACAAGGGGATCCTGCCCTATGAGGCCGTTTTCCACCGGGACACGCGGTCGATCATAGACCATATCGTGCAGAACCGGACTACCGCGGGGGAGATACGGAAAGCGCTCGATTATTTCGAATATACCGGCATGCTCGATCCGGAGTACAAGGCTGATTTGCAGAAGCAGATCAAAGCCGCGACAGCGCCGAAAGCGGATCCAGACGGCCTGGGAGACGTGCTGCACGACAAGCGGATCAAGCAGATCGTTATGGAAGTGCTGCAGAAGATCCCCAGGACGCATTTGACCGCAAGTTCCGTCACGCTCGCGCTGACACCCTATGTGAGCGAGCTGGGATTCGGCAAGCTCGTCAAGATCCGGGACCGGATGCTGCAGTTAAAGGATCTCGTGCACCAGCACAAGAAATATGCCGGACATCCAGCATCACCCCCCGCCGCGCTCTCATGAGGATTATGCGGCCCGACAAACCGGGAAAAAACCGCCGGAAGCAGCAGCCCCAGCACCGGCGCAGCAGCGTGGAGGTGGACATCGAGTCGCTCC
>MHEA01000235.1:0-6260 GCA_001805085.1 Nitrospirae bacterium GWC2_57_9 | reverse complement strand
GCAACGGCTGCGCCAGGGGAGAGAAGTGCTGCTGCTCGTCCTACGAGGTCTGCATCACGACCGCGGAGGTGAAGCGGATCATCAAGTTCCTACCCGAGGCTGCGCGGTACTGCCCCCATCTTCTGACCATCGGCGGCTACGACAATGTGTTCGAGGAAGAGGAACCAGGTCTCTTTTCCATCGATACGACCGAGGACGGTCTCTGCCTCTTCGCCTACTGGTCCCAAAACCGTACCCACTGTTCCCTCCACACCGTCGCAATGACGCTCGGACTCCCCCTGGAGCAGGTGAAGCCCAAGGTCTGCATGCTCTGGCCCATGCACTTCTCCGACGGCGACGAGGTCCTGGGCATGATCAACGACGCATTCTTGTTCAAGTGCAATGCGCGGAAAGAGCCGGGTTCCCGCAGCCTGAGCCCCGGGTTCGTCGAAGCGATCGAGCTGGTGTACGGCGAGGGATGCGGAAGCCAGGTGAAGGAAGCCGCGGAGAACGGGGACCGGCGCACGCTGCTGGTGACGAGGCGGTGATTTCGTAGGATCAATTAAGAATTCAAAATGAGGAATTAAGAATGGTCGGGAGGGAAGTGCAGTTTCGAGACATCGTAACTGTATCAGCTTAAATGAGAGAAGAACGTAGACAACCGGAATTAAGGTTGTTACTATTATTAAGGAGTACCTTTATCTATTTCCGATCATCCCCGCACATAGTCTGATAAAAAGGGGAACGAGATCCATGCCCGTCACCATCCGCATCTTTTCTGATTACATCTGACCCTTCTGCTACATCGGCGAGGGCATCGTCGAAAAGCTGAGGCAGGAGTTCGATCTCGTTGTGGAATGGCAGGGGGTGGAGATCCATCCCGACACCCCGCCCCAGGGGCGTCCCCTGACGGAGCTCTTCCGGCCCGAGGACATCGAGCGCATGATGCGCCATCTCCGCATCGCAGGGGCCCCCTTCGGCATCGCCTTTGCCGACCGGCCGCTTCTGTCCAACTCGCGCCTGGCGCTCCAGGCCGCGGAATACGCGCGGGAGCACGGCAGGTTCCCGCAGTTCCACTCCGCCACCTTCTCCGCCTATTTCTCCCTCGGCCTCGATATCGGCGATCCGGACGTGCTTCGCCAGATCGCCCGTGACGCGGGCCTCGACGCGGACGGCATGATGGACGCCATCAAGAGCGGCAGGTATCTGCCGAAGCTCGATGAGATGCGGCAGGAAGCAGGCCTGCGCGGCCTGACGGGCATCCCCACCTTCGTCGTGGGGGATAAAAAAACGATCGTCGGCGCAGAACCCCTCGATGTTTTCCGGAAGGTGCTCCGCTCCCTCTGACGTACCCTCCTGTTTTCCCCTGCGCCTCCAGAGAGACCGATAAGAACAGTCCGGCACAGAAAAGAACTTCCTGACGCTGTTTTTTCGGGTACAATAAAGAAATCAACCTGCCGGGGGAGACCATGGTCAACAATCATTTGCCCGCCCACTTCCAGTACGATAAGCTCGAAAACGATCCCGAGTCGCTCAAGAAGTCCCTTTCCAACCGCCTGATCTTTTCCCTGGGCAAGGACCCGATCACCGCCACCCACCGGGATTGGTTCCACACCACGGCCTACGCGGTCCGGGAGCGGCTGATCGAGCGCTGGATGGAGACGATGCGCAGCTACTACCGGAGCGACGCCAAGCGCGTCTACTATCTGTCGATGGAATTCCTGACCGGGCGGCTGCTGACGAACAACCTGGTGAACATGGGCTTCCACGACGAGTGCCGGCAGGCCCTTGCCGAACTGGAGCTGGAGATCGACCGGATCCAGGAACTGGAGAGCGACGCGGCCCTGGGCAACGGCGGGCTCGGCAGGCTTGCCGCCTGTTTCCTTGATTCCCTGGCCACGCTCTCGCTGCCGGGATACGGCTACGGCATCAGGTACGAGTACGGAATGTTCAACCAGCGCATCGAGAACGGGTACCAGGTCGAGCACCCCGACAACTGGCTTCGCTACGGCAATCCCTGGGAGTTCCCGCGGCCGGAGGTCCTGTTCGCGGTCCGCTTCGGCGGGCGCGTGGTCCAGTTCCGGGACGAGCAGGGGCAGACGCGGTTCCACTGGGTGGATACGGAAGACGTGATGGCCATGGCCTTCGATACGCCGGTGCCGGGCTATGATACGACTACGGCGAACAACATGCGGCTCTGGTCCGCGAAGGCGTCGCGCGATTTCAACCTCAAGTACTTCAACGAGGGCAACTACATCAAGGCCGTGGAGGACAAGAACGAATCGGAGAACCTCTCGAAGGTCCTCTACCCCGACGACACCACCCAGATGGGCAGGGAGCTGCGGCTGAAGCAGCAGTACTTCTTCGTCTGCGCGTCTCTCCAGGACATCCTGAGGCGGTTCACCAAGTACCACCCCGAACTCAAAGACCTGCCGCAGAAGGTGGCGATCCAGCTGAACGACACGCACCCGGCGATCGCGATCCCCGAGCTGATGCGCGTGCTCCTGGACACCCATCACCTGGACTGGGACACGGCCTGGGAGATCACGCAGCGCACCTTCTCCTACACCAATCACACGCTCATGCCCGAGGCGCTCGAGACCTGGCCGGTCAGCCTGTTCGAAGAGGTCCTGCCGCGGCACCTGCAGATCATCTACGAGATCAACTTCCGCTTTCTCCAGCAGGTGATACACCGCTATCCCGGGGACCTGGACCGGCTGCGGCGCATGTCCATCGTGGACGAGGCCGGCGGCCGGCGCCTGCGCATGGCCCACCTTGCCCTGGTCGGGAGCCACCGGGTGAACGGCGTCTCGCGGATCCATACGGACCTGATGAAGCAGACGATCTTCGCCGATTTCGACGAGTTCTTTCCGGATAAGATCATCAACATCACGAACGGGATCACGCCCCGGCGCTGGCTCTATGTGGCCAACCCCGGCCTGTCCGCGCTCGTTACCTCGCGGATCGGCAGGGAATGGCCCTGCGATCTGTCCAGGCTCCGGGAACTCGAGCCCCTGGCCGGGGACGCGGATTTCCGTCGCGAGTTCCGCATGATCAAGCGGATGAACAAGGAACGGCTGGCCGAGCTCATCAAGATGCGCCTGCGGATCACCGTGAATCCCGCTTCCCTTTTCGACGTCCAGATCAAACGGATCCACGAGTACAAGCGGCAACTGCTGAACGTGCTCCACATCGTGACGCGCTACAACCGGATCCGGGAGGGGCGCGGCGAAGGCATTGTCCCCCGCACGGTCATCTTCGCGGGCAAGGCGGCGCCGGGCTACGCCATGGCAAAGCTGATCATCAAGCTGATCCACAGCGTGGCCGACATCGTGAACCACGACCCGGCCGTGGGCGGCCTGCTCAAGGTCGCCTTCCTGCCCGATTACAATGTTTCGAACGCGGAGAAAATCATCCCTGCCTGCGACCTGTCGGAGCAGATCTCCACGGCGGGAACCGAGGCGTCGGGCACGGGCAATATGAAGCTCGCGCTGAACGGCGCGCTCACGATCGGGACGCTGGACGGCGCCAACATCGAGATCCGGGACGAGGTGGGAGAGGAGAACATATTCATCTTCGGGCTGACCGCGCAGGAGATCAGCGCGCTCCGCAGGAAAGGGTACCGGCCCTGGGACGTATACAATTCCAACGGGGAGCTGAAGCAGGCCCTGGACATGATCGCGGGCGGCTACTTCTCTCCTGATGCGCCGAGCCTCTTCCGGCCGGTCTTGGATGCGCTTACCGGCTACGGCGACCGCTTCATGCTGCTGGCCGACTACGCTGCATACATATCCTGCCAGGACCGGGTGGACGCCTTGTACCGGGACGAGGAGGAGTGGACCAGACGGGCGGTGCTGAACGTGGCGCGCATGGGGAAGTTCTCCGGTGACCGCGCAGTTCAGGACTACGCCGAGAAGGTCTGGAACGTCAAGCCGGTGAAGCGAGAGAAGTGAGGCAATTAAGAATTAGGAATTGGGAATTAGGAATGGGGTGAAGCAGAACGAAGCCGGCGTGGTGAACAAGAGGCAATTACGAAATCAGGGAGCCAGGAATGGCAACGGTTACCGGTCAGGACGTCCCTTGAGAAAGAAGGCAGGCACCACCAGGACAGCCTCACGATCAAAGAGGCCCCGTTATCCCATGCCCGATTTTGTGCGCGCGGCGCTGCTCCGGCAAGGGCTGCTGCAGGCTTACCGGGACCGGCCTCCGTACCAGCAGAACGACTATGTCGGCTGGATAACGCGAGCAAAGCTTCCCGCGACCCGGCAGAAACGGCTGGACCAGATGCTGGACGAGCTCGCGCGCGGCGGCCTGTATATGAAAATGGCGTATCATCCGAAGCGGTCATCGAAAAAAGCTGCACGGTGAGAAAGCGTTAACGGCCGGGATATGATATGAAAGCGCTGTACATGGAAGAACTGAAAGGGATTTCAGGCATCAGGATCGGCGACTTCCCTGCTCCGGAAATAAGCGGGAACGAGGTCCTGGTCAGGGTAAAGGCATTTTCGCTCAATCACCTGGATCTCTGGGTGATCAGCGGAAAATACCCCTTCCCGGTCCCGGTTCCCCATATCTTCGGCTCCGATGCAGCGGGCATCGTCGAACGGGTCGGGCCCGGGGTATCGCAGGTAAAGCAGGGCGATGCAGTGATTATCTACCCGGGGCTGTCCTGCCGTTCCTGCGAAGCCTGCAGGAGCGGCCGCGAAAACGAGTGCCGGGATTTCAGACTTCTCGGCGTGCTGAACCACGGCGTGTCCGCGGAATACGTGAAGGTACCTGCAGAGAACCTGTTCCGCAAGCCCGAAGGGCTGTCCTTTGAAGAGGCGGCCGGGACCGGCATCACCTATACCACGGCCTGGAACTCCCTTGTACTGAGGGCGGGCATCCGGCAGGGAGACACGGTCCTGGTCCATTCTGCCGGAAGCGGCGCGGGCAGCGCGGTCATCCAGGTGGCCAGGCTGTTCAACGCAACGATCATCACGACGGTGGGCGATGACTGGAAGGTCCTGAAGGCACGGGAACTCGGCGCGGAGCACGTGATAAACCACCGGAAGGAAGATTTTGCCGAGGCGGTAAAACGCATTACCAACGGCCGCTTGGCGGACATTGCGGTCGACCACGTCGGTGCCGCGACTTTTGCCGGGTCTCTTGCCAGCGTCAAACGCGGCGGCCGGCTCGTCACCTTCGGGGCCACGAGCGGGGACGAGGTGCCGCTCAGCCTGCGCCAGGTTTTCGGAAAGAACATCACGATCCACGGGGTCTATGTGGGACCGAAAGCCGCGGTCGATCAGTACCTCAAGCTGATGCCCGGGAAGCTCAGGACGGTCGTTGATTCGGTCTTCGAGTTCGCGGACGCGCGGAAGGCGTACGAGAAACTGGTCTCGAGACAGTTCTTCGGGAAGATCGTGGTGCGGGTGTGATCGCGGAAAAGGGGAAGGATTTTCGGACACGGATGGACACGGTTGAAAGCGGAAAAGGCGGGCTCACGTCATTCCCGGGACCGAGAGCGGGAATAGGTTCAATTCAGAATTAACGAGGAAAGCGTCTCAGACCGACGAATCAAAATCAAGACCCTGTCTCACACGAAGCCACGAAGCCACGGAGAAATCCAAGATTCAGCGCCCAGTTCAAGTTTTTCTTCGTGATCTCCGTGGCTTCGTGCGATAATTGGTTTGCTTTTGCATCAAGAACTTTACTCAAGACGTCAAAAATTCCCGATCACCGTCAGCGCCCGCGGCACCACCTCGATCTCGAAACGCCTTTCCGCTCCGGTGTAGATCTCCCCGTCCAGGTGGACCGGCACCGGCAGGGAGCTCTCAATTACGAGCCTGGCGGTCCTCTTCGACACCGCGTATTTCGTTACGCGGTCGAGGGTCCCGAGAAAGACCTTGGGCAGGTGCCAGAGCAGCGGCAGCAGCCCGATCGCCCGCACGAGGGTAACGTCGAGCAGTTGATCGTCCAGTGCGGCATGGGGCGTCAGCCTGAACCCCCCGCCGACGGTGGTGCCGTTCCCCGCGGTCAGCAGAAACACGTTCTCGTCGACCTGTTCGCCGTTCATGGTCACGGTCATGGGAACGGGGTCGTATCTGCCGAGCGTTCTGAGCAACGCGCAGAGGTACAGGAGCTGTCCCCGCCTGGAATGGTTGATGGCGTAGCTCGCCTGGTTGACGGCGGCATCGAACCCGATGCCGGCGGCGTTGACGAAATACCTGCCGTTGATCCTTCCCGCGTCGATCACCCGGGTCGTTCCGCGAAGGATGGTGTCACTTATCAACTTCTTT
>MHEA01000234.1:12487-19420 GCA_001805085.1 Nitrospirae bacterium GWC2_57_9 | reverse complement strand
CTCATTAGGGCGGAAACGCGGACCAGAATGTTACCTGCGGCAATCGATCGTTCATGAACTTACCGAGAGAAAGGCTAAGTATGAAGTATCTAAAATTTATTGTGATCAACTTGCTCATCCTTGCTCTGCTGCCCGCGGCGGCTTTTTCAGCCGCGCCCCTCGGCAAACGGATCGTGCTGCAGAACGGCATGATCCTTCTGCTGGCTGAACGGCACGATATCCCCATGGTCACCGTGAACATGGCTATCAAGGCGGGCAGTACCGCGGCGCCTCATGATAAGCCCGGGCTTGCCGAGATAACGGCATCGTTGCTGACCCAGGGAACCACCCGAAGGACCGCTCAGCAGATCAGCAGCGAGATCGACTTTATCGGCGGCTCGATCTCCACGAGCGGGGGCAGCGATTTTGCCTCGGCAAGCCTCCGGGTCCTGAAGAAGGACATCCGCTCGGGCCTGGACCTGCTTTCCGACGTGCTCCTGCATCCTGTTTTCGATCAAAAAGAGATCGACCGCAAGGTAAAGGCAATGCTCGCCGAGATCCAGCGCCAGAAGGAAGAACCGGGGACCGTGGCGAGCGAGGCCTTCGAAAAGGCCGTATACGGGAATCATCCCTACGGGTGGACCAACGACGAGATCGCCGGCTACCTTCAGAAAATCACGAGGCAGGAGGTGGTCGATTTTTACGGGTCCCGCTACCGGCCGAACGACACTATCATTTCAGTGGTCGGCGATGTCACGGAAAAAGAGATTGTTGCTCTCCTGGGCAGATATTTCAAAGAGTGGCAGCGAAAAGAACTTCCTCCTCCTGCGGTCGCGCCGGTTCCGGAGGTCGGCCGGATAACGGTAAAAAAGATCGACAGGAACATAACCCAGGCCAACATCAATCTTGGAAATATCGGGATCAGGCGGGAAAACCCGGATTATTATGCTGTCCTGATCATGAACTACATTCTGGGGGGCGGAGGATTCTCGTCGCGGCTGATGGACAACATACGCGACAATAAAGGCCTTGCTTATGATGCTCACAGCTCGTTTGCCGCCAACAAGGAGACGGGGATTTTCGAGATCGGCATCCAGACCAAGAATGAGTCCGCGAACGAGGTGATCGCCGAGTCTTTGAAGGAAATGAAAAGGATGCAGGATGAGTTTGTGTCCGAGAAGGAACTGGCCGATGCAAAAGCCTACCTGACCGGCAGTTTTCCGCTGCGCATGGACACCTCCGCGAAGATCGCATCCATGCTGACCTCGATCGAGATCTATAATCTGGGTCTGGACTATCCCCGGAAATATCCCGCTCTCATCAATTCCATCACCCGCGAGGATATCCAGAGGGTTGCGAGGAAGTACCTGCATCCGGACAGTGCCGTGATCGTCGTGGTCGCGGACCAGGAAAAAGCGAAACTGAAATATTGATTCCGGGCGAGGGATGGAATTTTATAATGTATAGAACGTCAGGGCAGAGCGTGCTTGATCGAGATCCCTGAACTTCGCCTGCCCGATTCGCGTTATCTTGTGCTGCTCTGTGGCTCATGCTGATCTTACCGTATGCCTTTAAAAATCAAAATCCTGCCTGATACCGTCATCAACAAGATCGCCGCAGGCGAGGTCGTGGACCGGCCCTCGTCGGTGGTTAAGGAACTGGTCGAGAATTCGCTCGATGCAGGCTCTACGGAGATCGTCGTGGACGTAGAGCAGGCTGGTAGACGCCTCATTCGCATCATGGATAACGGCTGCGGCATGTCCCCCGAGGATGCCCGTGCAGCCTTTGGGCGCCATGCAACCAGCAAGATCACGACCGATTCCGATCTTGAGCACGTTCGGACCATGGGTTTTCGGGGAGAAGCCCTTTCGAGCATAGCAGCGGTGTCTCACGTCCGGATGACCTCGGCGGAACGGGGAGGTCCGGGAGTACTCATCGAGATAGAAGGCGGGGCCCTGAAAGGGGTTGCAGATGCTGCTGCTCCTTCCGGGACTTCGATCGAAATCTCTCACCTGTTCTACAATGTCCCGGCAAGGCTCAAGTTCCTGAAGAGCCCGGCGACCGAATTCTCGCATATCGTCACGGCCCTGTCGCGGCAGGCAATGGCCAATCCGTCCGTTCGCTTCAGGCTTTCCCATAATAAAAAGCAGGTGCTCGATCTGCCTCCGTCGCGCTCCATAAAAGAACGTGTGTTCCAATTGTATGGAAGCGAGATCGCGGACAATGTGCTGGAGTTCATCGGGGGCAGAGATACCGTTGGCGTTCAGGGTCTGCTCGGCCGGCCGGGCTATTCCCGGGGCGATAAGACCTACCAGGATTTCTATGTGAATCGCCGCGCGATCCGGAATGCATCTCTCAGTCACGCCCTGTATGCTGCCTACAGCGACATGCTGATGCGGGATCGTCATCCCGTGGCCTTCCTCTTCATTGATATGGATCCTGCGCAGGTCGATGTGAATGTCCATCCCGCGAAGGCCGAGGTGCGATTCCGCAGTCAATCGCAGGTGCATGACCTGGTCCGGGACGCGATCAGGGAGGGGCTGAGAGGATCCGGGCAGAATCCGGCTGACGGCTTCGTTGCTGCACGGGATGGGGTGAAAGAAGCTGTCTCGGACTACCTGCAGAGTGCGGAGTTTAAAAAAGGCTATCCCGATTCGCCCCGGAACCAAACAGGGGCTGGAATCATTTCCCACGATTACGCTCAGACGAACATCGCTGATGCTGTTTCTCATTCCGCATTCCGCACTCCGTACTCCGCACTTCTTTTTCCCCTCGCACAGGTCCATGACTCCTTTATCGTCGCTCAGTCGGCCGATGGCATGGCCTTCATCGATCAGCATGCGGCTCACGAACGGGTCCTTTTCGAAAAACTGCAGGACCAGCATGCAGCAGGCACGATTGCCCAGCAGAACCTGCTCATTCCGGTACCGGTTGAGCTTGGTCATGCGGAGATCGCTCTTCTTTCCGAACACCTGTCAGAGCTGCAGCCACTCGGATTCTCGGTCGAGGATTTCGGCGCCGGCACTTTTATGATCAAGGCGGTTCCTGCGATCATGCATGGCGGCGATTACAAAAGGCTGCTTCTCGATATCCTGGACGAGGTCAAGGCTCACGGTGCCAGCACGAGATTGGAAAAGCTTCGTGATGAGATACTTTCCGTAATGGCCTGCCACCCGGCCATTAAGGTGCATCGCAAGCTCGATTCCCGGGAAATGGAGCAATTGCTGGCCGACCTGTTTCAATGCCGGATGCCCCATACCTGCCCCCATGGCCGGCCGACCATGGTTAAATTCTCCCTTGAGGACCTGAAAAAACTGTTCAAACGGACGTAGAATTGGCTTCAGAAAGGAAAACCTATGGACTGGCTGAGCGATCCCCAGGCGTGGATCGCCTTGATAACGCTTACCTCACTCGAGATCGTTCTGGGCATCGATAATATCATCTTCATCTCAATACTGGTCGGCAGGCTGCCGCAAGAGCAGCGGAACAAGGGGCGCGTACTCGGCCTGGGCCTGGCGATGATGACACGCATCCTGCTGCTCCTGTCCATCACGTGGGTGATGGGTCTGACGGCGCCGCTCTTCTCGATTCTGGGAAGAGAGGTCTCGGGCAGGGACCTGATCCTTATCGGCGGTGGCCTGTTCCTGCTCTGGAAAAGCACCATGGAGATCCATGAGAACCTGGAGGGCGGGGAGGAGGAGCACCGGGATGCATCGGGTATGTCCCGCTTCGGCAGGGTGATCATCCAGATCGCCATCCTTGACATCGTCTTTTCCCTCGATTCCGTGATCACCGCTGTCGGGCTCGCCCAGGACCTGGCTATCATGATCATCGCCATCGTTGCCGCAGTCGGGGTAATGATGTTCTCTTCCCGCAGCATCGGTGATTTCGTGGACCGGCACCCCACCATCAAGATACTCGCCCTGAGCTTCCTTGTCTTGATCGGGGTTACCCTGATGGTGGAAGGCTTCGGGCTGCACATCCCAAAAGGTTATATCTACTTTGCCATGGCATTTTCCGTCTCCGTGGAGATGCTCAACCTGAAGATGCGCAAAAAAGCCGCGCATCCCGTCAAACTCCATAAGACAATGCAGGAAGAAGGCCCAAAAAGTGGCCAGGAATCCTGAGTTGAGGCTTCCGCCGCGGGACGGGCCCCAAACAGGGCTGCTCTTACTGATCATTCTGTCGTTTTTGACCGGTTGTGCCGCCACGATCACGAGGGACACGCTCTTGAAGCAGATGCAGGAGGGAGCACAGCCTCTGATCGTCGATGTGCGGTCAAGAGGTGAATACGAACGCGATCGTATCCCTGGCGCCATCCACATTCCGTTCTATTCCGTCCGGTCCGGTCTCGAAGAACTGCAGTTCCCGAAAGATAAGACTCTCGTCCTTTACTGTGAACACGGGCCGCGGGCCGGCATTTCCGGTTTTCTGCTATATCTGACCGGGTATGAGCAGCTCTATTCCCTTGAGGGACATATGAAAGGCTGGCGCGAAAATCATTTTCCCGTCGAATCGCCTGCGCCGTGATCCATGCCTGAGAATAAACCGATCCTTATCATTGCAGGTCCTACCGCTGTCGGCAAGACCGATGCCTCCCTGCTGCTGGCAAGGGAACTGGGCGCGGAGATCGTGAGCGCCGATTCCATGCAGATCTACCGCGGCATGGATATCGGCACCGCCAAGCCCACCCCTGAGCAGCGAAAAGAGGTGTACCATCACCTGATCGACATTGTTCAGCCTGACCAGCCCTACAGTGTGGGGGATTATCTGCGCGACGCGCGAAGCGCGATCAGCGGCATACTCTCGTCGGGCGGCACTCCTATCGTCGTGGGCGGCACCGGGTTATATATCCGGGCCCTGACCCGTGGCCTGTTCCATGGCCCTCCTGCTGATCTGGCACTGCGCGAACAGTTATTGCGGCGCGAATCCGATGATCCTGGCAGCCTGTATTCCGACCTCGCCCAGGCTGATCCGGAGGCCGCAGTCAAGATCCATCCGAACGACCTTCGGCGCACGGTCAGGGCGCTTGAAGTATTCCATCTCCGGGATCGCAAGCTTTCTGATTTTCATCGTGAACATGGGTTCAGCGATACGCCTTTTGAATTCAATCTCCTTTTCCTGGTGCGGAGCAGGGGAGAGCTCTATCCCCGGATCGAGAAGCGCGTGGACCAGATGATAGCCCAGGGACTGGAGGCTGAGGTCCGTTCTTTGGCGGACCGCGGATATTCCCGAGATCTGTCCTCGATGCAGGCACTGGGCTATCAGCATTTTATGCGCTTTTTTCTCCAGGAAATTACACGGGAAGAGGCGGTAGCGCTCCTGAAGCGAGATACAAAGCGTTTTGCCAAGCGTCAGTTCACCTGGTTCCGACGGGAGCCCCAGGCGCGATGGGTCGATATAACCGGCCTTGATGAACCGGTCGAAATTGTGGAGCGAATAAAGAAAAACATTGATATTTCAAATAAGTTGGTATAAGATTACACAAAATTATACTCGGAAGCGGAAGCAGACAGCTTTTGCTGTCCGCATGCGTCCCGGAGGGATTGATGGGAAAGTCGCAGGTGAATCTTCAGGACATATTCTTGAACCAGATGCGCAAGGAAAAGATCCCCGTGACCATGTATCTCGTGAACGGCGCGAGGCTTACAGGAACCATCAAAGGTTTTGACAATTTCGTCATCCTTATGAAGCAGGAAAATCAGCAGCTCGTGTACAAGCACGCCATCTCCACTATTATCCCTGACAAACCGGTCGAACTTGTGGAAGACATCGAGTCAAAGAAAACAGAGCAAGAGCAGCCGGCATCATGAATTCCGACTGCAATATTTGCGACGGGAACGGGAAACCCGGCACTGCCGGATACACCGTTCTCCTCGATGTTGTTCTGCAATCCCGGCTCCTGAGAAAAACCCAAGGATCAAGCGCGCATGGCAAAAAGTACTATGAAGTCTGAAAAGATCGGCATCGGTGTGATTGGCGGCAGCGGGTTGTATGCCATGGACGGCCTGAGCAAGATCAGGACTGTCAGGATCTCAACCCCCTTCGGCAAACCGTCCGACGATTACATCATCGGGACATTGGAGGGAAGGCGAGTTGCGTTCCTTCCCCGTCACGGCAGGGGGCATCGTCTTCTGCCCACGGAAATCAACTATCGCGCGAACATCTACGGCATGAAGAAGCTGGGCGTCGAGAGCATCATCTCTGTGAGCGCTGTGGGGAGCATGAAGGAAGAGATCAGGCCGGGAGATATCGTCATCCCCGATCAGTTCTACGATCATACCAGGCACCGGGAAAGCACGTTTTTCGGGAACGGCATCGTGGCGCATGCGGGGATGGCAGATCCGGTCTGCCCAAATCTGTGCTCCGTTCTGATCCAGGCAGGTTCGAATGTGAAGGCAAAGGTGCATCGGCGCGGCACCTACCTTTGCATGGAAGGGCCCCAATTCTCCAGCAGGGCTGAATCGCTCATCTATCGTACCTGGAATGTGGATGTGATCGGCATGACGAACGCCACCGAGGCAAAGCTGGCCCGCGAGGCGGAGATATGCTACAGCACGATCGCGCTTGCAACGGATTACGACTGCTGGCATCACAGTGAAGAGGCCGTTACGGTTGAAGCCGTGCTCGAGGTGATGAAACAAAATATTGAAACTTCGAAAGCCATGATCCGCGAGGCGGTACGTTTGCTGCCCCAATCGAGGACATGCGTATGCAGCGAGGCGCTCAGGAACACGATCATGACTCCGGAAAAGCTGATGCCCGCGAAGACCAGAAGTGCTCTGGCCCCGATCATCGGCAAATACGTAAAGGTTAAAACAGGGAACAGAAGGTAAATACAAAGGCGGATACACCGCAATTTGTATTTTGAAATTTGAAATCGGAGGTTTTCTTTGAGTTTGCTCGTCGTCGGTACCGTTGCGCTTGACTCGGTCAAGACACCCTTTGGAAATG
>MHEA01000234.1:8038-12472 GCA_001805085.1 Nitrospirae bacterium GWC2_57_9 | reverse complement strand
GAGGCTCCGCCACCTACTTCTCCACTTCCGCAAGCTACTTCAGCGACGTCAGGCTGGTCGCGGTGATCGGCGAGGATTTTCCCAGGGAGCATATTCAGTTCCTCAAGAGCAAGAACATCGATACGCGCGGACTCGAGGTCCAGAAGGGCGAGACGTTCCGCTGGAAAGGCGAGTACGGATACGATCTGAACGAAGCGCATACCCTCGCCACTCATCTGAACGTTCTGGCCACTTTTAAACCGTCCATTCATGATGATTATAAAAGCTCGGACGTCGTGTTCCTGGCCAACGTCGACCCGGAGATCCAACTCGATGTCCTGAAGCAGGTAAAGAAGCCGAAGCTCGTTGCCTGCGACACGATGAACTACTGGATATCGAGCAAGCCCGAGGCGCTGAAGCGGACGCTCAGGGAAGTCGATCTCCTCACGATCAATGAAGGTGAGATCCGGCAGCTTGCAGGCGAGGCCAGCCTGGTGAAGGCAGCGAAAAAGGTGCAGTCCCTCGGGCCAAAGACCATCGTGGTAAAGCAGGGAAGCTACGGAGCGGTCATGTTCAATGGCCACAGCGTATTCAGCGCTCCTGCCTATCCGTTGGAGACCGTGTTCGATCCGACCGGCGCCGGCGATACCTTTGCCGGAGGCTTCATGGGATATCTCTCGAGCACCATGAACTTCTCGGAAGAGAGTATGAGGAAGGCCGTGATCTTCGGAAGCGTCATGGCTTCCCTGAACGTGGAGGCCTTCAGCCTGGACCGGCTGCGAAGCCTCGATTACAAGGAGATCGAAGACCGGTTCCGTGAGTTCAAGCAGCTTACCCATTTCGAGGACCTCTAAATCCATTCCTTGAGCAGGACGGGAACCGAACGAGACCCATGTTTACCATCGATACCACCATAATCGATTTCAAGACCAAAGACAAGCAGCTCTTCAAAGTGCTCTTCTCGATGAACAGTCACCAGGTGGCGAACCCGGAGATGAGCCTGGAGGAAGCGCGCAGTTACGTGTTTTTTTTCCGCGACGGCGGCAAGTTCCAGGTCTATATCGGCCTCTACTTCATTCCCACGGATCGCAGGTTGTTCTACACGCACTCATCCAATCCGTTCCCGGAAGGAGCGCTCGCCGAGATCGAGGGTGAGGCACGCAACTTTGCGGAAGACCTGGGGGCCATGCTCGATGAAATAGATTTTGTGCGGCTTTCGACTGCTGAACGGGAGCATTGGATCAGCGAGCAGGAGTTTCTATCGGGCAGGAAAAAGCAGGAGGAAGTCCAGGTACCTGAAAAGCCGCGGCAGCCGGAAAAGGAGCAGCAGGCGTCCTTGCCGGATCAACCGGTTCAGCCGATTGCGGCGCCGCCGGCCAAGCCCGCAGAGGTCGTTTTGCCGGTTACCACCGTCACGATCGCAGGTGGACAGCCACAGCCCGAACCTCCCGCACAACGCCAGACACCAGTTGAGCCGGTTCCCGCAGTTGCCCGGACCGTACCCGCAGCTCCCGTACAGCCGGTCCAATCGGCGGATGCCGCCGAGGAGGCTGCTCCAGTCCGGTCTCAGACAAAACCACAGAAAAGAACAGCCGCTCAATCGCCTGCGAAAGCAGAGGAAGCAATCGTTGAGACGAAACAGCCTGTCGCTGCCAAGGCGGCCGTCGATGATGTCCTTGATGAAGCGGTCCGGGCAGGAGTAATGAAGGCGCCCAAGGCGCAGTTGAAAAAAGAAATTCGCACAGCCTCTGGCGGCATCGGGAGGGAGAAGGAAGCCCTTGCCCGCCTGCTGGCGTCCTTCTGAAAGGAGCTTGCACTGATGAAACGGTTCGCTCTAATAGTATTTTTACTTCTTGCAGCATGTGCATCGGTGCCTGAACAAACAATTGACAAGGCCAAGATGGCCGAAGGCTACTTCATGAAAGGTCTCTCGCATGTGCAGCAGCAGAATTATGAGCTTGCATCCGTTGAATTCAATCGTTCCATACAAACGGACAGTAACTTCAAACAGTCTTACTACATGCTCGGCGTGATCAGCGATCAGCGCGGTCAGTATGATGCCGCCGTCGATTACTTTAAAGAGGCACTGGACCGGGATTCCAATTATGCCGAAGCCTATAATGCACTGGGAGTGACCTATTCGAGGCAGCAGAAATGGAAGGATGCTCTCAAAGCTTACAAGAAGGCCCTGGAAAACAAGTTATATCCCACTCCTCACGTCGTATATCTCAACATCGGGCGTCTGTACCGTGACCAGAAGGATTATGACAAGGCGGTAGAAGCATATGGCGAGGCCAAACGGCACGCCAACCAGGACTTCATCATCTATGAACTGGGATCGACCCTGCTCGACGCAGGCAGGGTCAAGGAAGCCATCAAGGAGTTCCGCGAAGGGGTCATTATGTCTCCTCAGAACGCGAACATCCGATTGAGCCTGGGCATTGCTCTGCTGAAGGACGGAAACAAGAAGAGCGCAATGGAGGAATTCAGAAAAGCAGGCGAACTCGCTCCGAACAGCGCAGCCGCTCTTCAAGCAAAAGATTACATTAAGACCCTGAGGTGATGTTGATGGGGACGTTAGGACAATATTTAAAAAGCGCTCGCGAGGCACGGGGGCTCGACATTCGGGATGCGGCGCAGCAGACGCGGATCAGCATTAATTATCTGAAAGCCCTCGAAGAGGAGGATTTTTCAAAGCTCCCCGGAGAGGTTTTTGTCAAGGGCTTTCTCAAAAGCTACGGCCGTTTTCTTAACATTCCAGAAGCTGATGTGCTCACTCGCTACGCAGAACTCAAGCCTCAACAGGCACCCCTTCCGGTCGCGGGTGCTGAACCGGAGAAAAAAACAACACCATCCGAGAATGGAACGCGGGAAACGCCGATAGAACCGTTTGTGTGGGGCGCGGTAATCGTTCTAGCGCTCATTATATTCCTTTTCACCTCGCTGCCTTCGAGGCAGGCAAAAAACGGCCGGCCCGAGAACGGTCAGGCACACCTTCTTTCCTCCATACCGACCGAAACGTCCTCCCTGGAAGCCTCGCGTCCCGAAAAACTGTACCTCGAGGTTGTGGCCACGGAGGATACCTGGTTGCTTGTACGGACTGATACCAGCCCGCAGAAAAAAGCGGTTCTCAAAGCCGGTGAAAGTCTGATCTGGAGCGCTGATGAACGGTTCTTGCTGAGCTACGGCGGGGTTGGAGCGCTCAAACTTCTCCTGAACGGTGAAGAACTCGAAGTGAAAGGGACCCGGGGAACGCCGGTGAGAGATCTTGCCGTTACCCGTGCCGGCGTCCTCAACCAGCCGGTCCCGGTAAAACAAACTCAGCCCGTTCGACCCAAGCAAAAACCGAGCATTCAGGCTGATGGGCAAATTGTTCCTGTACAGCCCTCGCCGGTACCTGTTTCCGCGCAAACTCCCCCTGTGCAGGCCTCACCAGCACCTGTTCCTGATCAAACACCCGTCGCAACAGCGCCAGCACCCGCGGACGCACCAATCAATTCCGTTACGCCCGTCCAGTAACCTGGATGGTCAGCGGTATTTCTCAACGCTGCTCGAATAATACTGCTTCATTCATCCTCCCATTCCCGGCGAAAGCGGATTATGAAAAAAATCTGCTGCAGATCGACTTGACAATACCATATGTTCTGCTATTATCTGCAATTATGCTATCTCATAGGGGAAAGGAGAAGTAATTATGAAGAGATTTATTCTGGTTGCAGTCGCTGGATTGATGCTTCTGGCCTCACCGGTCATGGCAAAAGAAGGATTGTATGTTGGTGCCTATGTTTTGCCAAGCATCGATGTGTCCGAGGATTCGGGTGACGGATACGGATTTCGCGCGGGCTTCGGAGTCAACAGGTATTTTGCGGTCGAGGGCAGCTATGAAAAAGGAGATTTGGATAAGAGCGGGGATTTTACCGGCATGGCGCTCGATCTCAAGGTGAATTTCCCTCTGACCAGTCTCGATCGCAATAATGTCATGAGTCTGGAACCCTTTGTCCGGCTCGGTTATGCAGAGTATGAAGATGATGCCGACAATTCCGGATCCGGCCCTCACTTCGGTATCGGTATCGAGCTCTATCTGTTCCAGGAACTTTCAGTAAGCGCTGGGTGGAGCAGGACGGTTGCAGACTTTGACGGCAATGATGAGCGGATCAAGGTCATCGACCTGGGTTTGAATTACCATTTCCGGTAAATAGCATCAAGTAAAATGAACAGAAAGCCGGTCTGATAGCAGACCGGCTTTTTTTATTGTCATACATTGTCCCGCACGGAATCAACCGGTCATTGTCCAGCGCCAATTCTCTTTATTCCCATTCTTTTCACATGAGTTCCCGTCCAATAGATGCGCCCGCACGCCTTGCACATCCTGAATCCCTCATGATGTTCGTACACATATGGCGGCACCAGGTCCTTGAGCTCTTCTTTTGCAGCCGGGGTGAGCAAGCCATTGCA
>MHEA01000234.1:0-7949 GCA_001805085.1 Nitrospirae bacterium GWC2_57_9 | reverse complement strand
CGGGTCAGGATCAGGCGGTCCTGTTCGAGGGAGAGTCGGATGATCGAGTTGTCATCCAGCAGGGGGTCGTAGAGAACATCGAAGCCGAGCAGCCGCAGCCGTTTTGCCAGCCTGCCCAGCATCACATCGGCAATGAACTTCATGTGATCGGAGCTTCTCTCTTTATACACGGATCGGACGGCGTCAGGCTGTCCTCTCTGCGATTACTTCCGTTTATAAAAGGGCAAATCCACTATCCTTGCGACATATTCGCGGTCGCGGATCTCTACTTCTATTTCCTGGCCGGGCTGTGCATAACGGTTGACCACATACCCCAGTCCGATACCGACCCGAAGAGCAGGAGACAAGCATCCGCTCGTGACAGCGCCTATTTCCCGGTTCTCGGAAAAAATGCTGCCCCCCGGCCGGGGAGCCGTCTTTTCGAGCAGCATGAAACCCGCAAGCCTTTGCTCCGTGCCGGCAGCTTTCAGAGCGAGTAGCCGGTCCCTGCCCAGGAAGTCCTTTTTCAGATCCACAAATCGCTCCAGCCCCGCTTCGAGCGGGGTGCGGCTTTCGTCCAGGTCATTTCCGTAAAGCAGGTAGCCCATTTCCAGTCTGAGGATGTCCCTGCTTGCGAGACCGCAGGCCATGAGGCCGTACACGCCGCCTGCCTGCATGATGTCCTTCCACAGTTGCTCTGCTTCAGCGGAGGAAACGAAGAACTCGTATCCGTGTTCGCCGGTATAGCCCGTTCGGCAAACGACCAGACGTCTACCCTGCACGTCCACTTCCCTGACGGCCCGCGGCTTGAATTTTTTTATGCCGGGACCGAGTACTTTTTCGAGGATATGGGGCGACTGAGGACCTTGCAGGGAAAATTGTGCAAGCGCTGTTGTCGCGTCAGAGATGTCTATCCCGGCTGAAGCGAATGAACGAAGCCAGTTCAGGACCTTGGCGGTGTTGATCGCATTGGTAGAGAGGAGGAACCTGGGAGATGACCGGCCGTCAGACAGGCGGAAGAGCATTTCATCGTCAAGGACGAATCCCGACTCATTACATATCATCCCGTAATGAGCCGAGCGTTCCGAGATGCGCCCGATATCCCTCGTGAAGAGTTTCTGGAGAAGGGACGCGGAATCCTGTCCCGAGATTTCGATGCGGCCAAGGAATCCGACGTCGAAGAGGCCGGCAGTCGTCCGAACGGCATGATATTCATCCTGGACGTCGGTGAACACCTGCGGCACGTGCCAGCCCTGGAACTCCGTCATCCTGGCTTTCGCCTGAAGATGCTGATGGTGAAGAACCGTCTGTTTCATGCTGTCCTCCGCCTGATGTTGATGGAAAGACGGTTGTTATCGTGAGCGGTAAAGACTATTTTATACGGAGCTTCTCGGGATCGGTCTTGCCGTCGGCCAGCTTGTGTATGTCCCTGGGATAGAAGGCGCCGACTTCAGTGATGATGGCAGTGACGTAACGGGCGGGAGTCACATCGAATGCCGGGTTTGCCGCCTTGACCCCGTCCGGCGCGATCTGGACCTTGCCGAAGACGTGGGTCACTTCGTCGGGATTGCGCTCTTCAATAGGGATCAAGTATCCGGATTCCATGCTGAAGTCGATGGTCGAAAGCGGGGCTGCTACATAAAAAGGGATGCCGTGCTCCTTGCAGAGCACCGCGAGACTGTACGTGCCGATCTTGTTCGCCACATCTCCGTTCAAGGCAATGCGGTCCGCACCCACAATGGCGAGGTCCACCATGTCATGATACATGAAATATCCGGCCATGTTGTCCGTGATCAGCGTGCAGGGGATCTTCTCCTGCATCAGTTCCCAGGCAGTCAAACGGGCCCCCTGGAGAACCGGTCTGGTCTCGTCAACGTACACATGGATCTTTTTCCCTTCCTCGACGGCTGCGCGCATCACGCCTTCCGCGGTTCCATAACCCGCGGTCGCGATCGCCCCCGCATTACAGTGAGTGATGAGATTGTCGTCGTCGGACACGAACACGGAGCCGTAGCTGCCGATCCTCCGATTGGTCGCGATGTCCTCGTCCAGCATCCGTTGAGATTCCTGAACGAGCAGGTCCCTGATCGCCTCAACACCCTTGTCCCTGTTCTCCTGTACGAACTTCTTGATTCGTTCGATAGCCCAGAAAAGGTTGACCGCAGTCGGCCTGGTCGCTGCCATGAAGGCGCAGATCTCCTCGAACTTCGGCCAGAACTCCTCGAAGGAAGACGCGGGTATACTCCGGGAACCCAGCGCCAGTCCCATGGCCGCTGACACTCCGATCGCGGGAGCACCCCTGACCCAGAGCTCTTTTATGCCCCGTGCCACGGTCTCGTAATCCTTGCAATCGTTATACACAATCTCAAGGGGCAGTCGGGTCTGGTCCAGCATGCGTACGATGCCGTTCTTCCATTCAACGGTAGGGATCATTCAGGGTTCTCCTAAAAGGGGAAGGTGCGGAGTGAGGCTGTTTTAAATATAATGGAAGACGCAGGGATTGTCAAAAAAAATCTGAGGGTTACGAGCAAAATCAGGCGTCATCAGCGCTTCTCTTCCTCAGACAAAAAGATTAGAAGGTCGCTTTATGTTCCCTGCAAGGCGAGTGTTCCGCTTCGCCCGTCCACGGTCCCTTGAACGAGGTCGCAGTTGGGGATCGAAACGGGTTTTTCCAGGAGTTGCCGGGCCGCGGTTTCAAGTTTGATCACGGGGATGGATCGAGCATGCAACTGCCGCAAAAAAGACCGGAACAACTCTCTTTTTTGCATGCCTTCGATCTCGGCGTGGACCGTAAGCACGTTCAGGACACCCGTCTGCAAGAGCGAGAGATAGTGGCTGACAATCATTTTTTCAGGATACTCGGGTCTGCCGAGGAGTTCATCGAGCGTGGGCAAGGTGGTGGGGATCTGAAGCGTTCGAAAGACAGTGTTCTCCAGGCGCGGGAAGAAGGGATGGATTCCCCGGGAATCGCTGGCGTAGAGCAGGCCCGCGGCATCATAGGCCGCGAGGCTGAATGCGTTCGCCTGCCACCCGGCGGACCCGGCTGTCCGGGAAGGTTCCCCGAATATCCGTTCAAATTCCTTCCGGGCCTTGTCGAATTCGGCAAAAACCTCTTCGCGGCTCATGCCGGAAAGGCCATCCTGCCACCGAATATGGTCGTAGCAATGGATCCCTGCCTCATGTCCACGGTTGCGGGCTTCCCGCAGGACGGCCTCACACCTCCGTCCAATGTGAGGACCGGGCAGAAGTACGCCATTAAGGAGCGTGCGGATGCCGTAGGTGGACACAACGCCGGTGCGGCTTACCTTGCTCAGGAACCCCGGTCGGAATACGCGCTTGATCGCCCTGCCGGTATTGTCGGGACCCAGTGAGAACAGGAACGTGGCGCTGATCTTGAACTCCTCGAAGAGGGCAAGCAGGCTCGGAACACCGATGCGGGTGCCGCGGTCGGTATCCACGTCGACCTTGATAGCGAGGGTGGTCATACAGCAAAACTCAAGCACGAATTTTTACATCCGAATGAACAGCACTGCCGTTGCTGTTGCTTAAAATTTCGTTTTTCGGATTTCGGATTTGTCGTACTAGACATCCAGTTCCTTTGAAGGCCTTCCCAGATGATAGTCCAGCGTCTTCCGGAGGGCGGTCTTCACGTCGGTCGTCGGCCTCCAGCCCAGATATTGCTCGGCGTTCTTGATGGACGGCACGCGCGTAAGGATGTCCTGGTATCCTTCTCCGTAGTATTCCTTCGACTGGACCGTTACGATCCTGACATTCTCCGCCAGTTTAGCGTACTTCGGGTAGGTCCTGATGAGCGCGATGATCGTTTCCGCGAGCTCCTTGATGGACATGTCGTTCGAAGGATTTCCGATATTGAAGATCCTTCCATTGGCGGCATTGTCCCTGTTCTCGATGATCCTGATCAGCGCCTCGATACCGTCGTCGATATAGGTGAAGCTTCTGCGCTGGGCGCCGCCGTCCACCAGCTGGATATCCTTGCCACGAAGAATATTGCCGATGAACTGGGTGAGCACCCGGGAGCTGCCTTCCTTCGGCTCCAGGATGTTGTCCAGTTTTGGCCCGATCCAGTTGAATGGCCGGAAAAGGGTGTATTGCAGGCCGTGCTTCATGCCGTACGCGTGGATCACGCGATCCATCAGCTGTTTTGAACACGAATAGATCCAGCGCGGTTTGTTGATGGGGCCGAGCACCAGGTGCGACGATTCTTCGTCGAACTCACGGTCCGTGCACATGCCGTACACTTCGGAGGTCGACGGGAAGAGCACCCGTTTCCGGTACCTGACGCATTTCCGCACGATATCCAGATTCGCTTCGAAATCCAGTTCGAAGACCCGTAGAGGGTCTGAAACATATGTGGCCGGGGTAGCGATCGCAACGAGGGGCAGGACAACATCGCACTTCTTGACTTGATACTCGATCCATTCCCGGTTGATCGTGATATCCCCCTCGACAAAATGGAACCGCTCGTGCCCCAGGCATTGGTCGAGTTTGTCCGAGGACATGTCCATGCCGTACACTTCCCAGTCCTTGTTCTTGAGGATATGTTCCGTGAGGCTGTTCCCGATGAATCCGTTCACTCCGAGGATCAGGATTTTGAGGCTCATGATTGCTCCATTCGCTGTTACTCGTTGGTCGATTCTAAAATGATCTCCGGGTAGGCGGGGGCTAATGCTGCCGGCAGTTCAAGTCCGCTTGTTTCCCAACACCTCTCCTGCTTCCAGCCCGTGAGTGCCGGCCGAGGCATCCTCTTCTTCGCGACCGTCCCATTGCAGCTTCACGATCTCCAGACTTCCGTTCCCTGCCGCCACACGGAGAGGCTTCGCCGAGAGGACCTCTCCCGGCGCTCCGCCGGGGCCCTTCACCGGACTGGCTTTCCAGATGAACAGTTGCTTTCCGTCTATTTCCGTGAATGCTCCCGGGTAGGGGTGGGTGACCGCGCGAACGAGATTATATATCGTTTCCGCGTCCATTGTCCAGTCAATGCGCCCATCCTCGGATTTCCGGCCGCCGTAATAGGTAGCCTGCGATTCATCCTGTGGCCGCCGGGGAGCCGTTCCGCTCGTGATCGCATCAAGCTGGCGTTCCAGCACCAGGCGCGCAGCCCTGACCGCCTTTTCAAAGACATCCCGGGATGTATCATCAGGTGCTATGGCAATCCGTTCCTGATCTACGATGTCCCCGGCATCGGCCCTTTTCACCATATGATGCAGCGTGACGCCCGTCTCGGTTTCCCCGTGCAGCACCGCCCAGTTGATGGGGACCCGGCCGCGGTATTTCGGGAGCAGAGAACCATGCATGTTGAACGCTCCCCGTGGGGCGATGTTCAGGATTTCCTCCCTGATCATGTTTCTGTAATAAAAGGAGAATATCAGGTCCGGCTGCCACGAACGGATCTGTTCGATCCACTCGGGGCTGTTGACCGATTCCGGCTTGTAAACCGGAATATCGTACTCCTCGGCGAGTTGGGCCACAGACCGGAACCAGATCTCTTCGCCGGGATTGTCCTCGTGGGTGATCACCGCAAGTACGTACTCGTCGTTCTGGATCAGTGCGTCGAGGCACTCATAACCGACTTCATGGTAGGCAAACACCAGTATGCTTGGTTTATTCATCGATCCTCTCATAGACGTTGCGGATGACGAAGCGCGGACGCCGCCGCACTTCCTTGTAGATGCGGCCGATATATTCACCGATGATACCGAGACCCATGATGCCGATGCCGACGAGGAAATAGAGGATCGCGAAAAGGGTGAACACTCCTTCGGCTTCGGGCCCGATCACGAGCCTTCTTATGAACAGGTAGACGACAAAGAGCGTGCTCAGGACGGAGATGGTCATGCCGAAAAGCGTGAAGATCTGGAGAGGCACCACTGAAAAGCCGGTCATCAGATCGAAGTTCAGCCGGATAAGGTCATACAACCGGTATTTGGACTCTCCCGCGGCCCTGGCTGCGTGCTCCACTTCGACCTCGGCGGGTTTGACCGCAAAGCTGTAAGCGAGGGCAGGGATAAAGGTGGAGTTCTCCTGGCTTGCCACGATGCTGTCGATGATGCTCCTCCTGTATGCCCGAAGCATGCAGCCCTGGTCCTTCATGCGGATGTTCGTGATCTTCGCGCGGAGGCCGTTTATGATCCTGGAAGCATAAGTGCGGAAGAAGCTGTCCTGTCTGTTCTTGCGGTACCCGCCGACCACATCATGCCCGGCATCGATCGCGGCCAGCAGTTTGGGTATCTCCTCGGGCGGGTTCTGCAAGTCCGCATCGAGCGTGACCACCACTTCCCCCCGCACGCGCTCGAAAGCGGCCATGATAGCCATGTGTTGTCCGAAGTTACCATTGAAGTCGATCACCCGGACCTCTGCCGGCCGCAGCCTCTGGAACTCTTGGAGCATTTCGCCGGACCGGTCCCTGCTGCCGTCGTTCGTGAAGATGAGTTCGAAGCGGATGCCCAGGCGGTCCATGACCGCGGTCAGGCGCTCGAACAGGGCAAGCAGATTTTCCTGCTCATTATATACAGGGATCACGATGCTCACGTCGAGTCTCATGTCAGCTCCTCTTGAACAGATCGGCCATTGCCGCCACCACCCGGTCCTGGTCCGCATCGGTCATCAGCGGGAAGAGCGGCAGGCTGACGATGCCGTCCGAAACGGCCTCGGCATTGGGAAAATCTCCGCGCTTGAAGCCGAAGTGTTCGCGGTAATACGGGTAGAGGTGAACGGCCCGGTAATGGAGCCCGGTGCCGATATTGCGCTCTTTCATGCCCTGCATAAAGGCATCGCGGTCCATGCCCGCGGTCTCGGCCTTGATCAACGGAGTATAGAGGTGCCAGGCATGCAGATGCGAGTAGGCAGGGGTCCGGGGCAAAGACAGTTGCGGCCATCCGGCAAGAAACTTCTGGTAACGCAGCGCCAGCTCCGTGCGGCGTTTGATGAACCCGTCAAGCTGCTTCAGTTGGTGAAGGCCGAGGGCCGCCTGCATGTCCATCATATTGTACTTGAACCCGGGTGCGATGATCTCGTAATGCTGATTGCCCTTCTTGCCGAACCTGTTCCATGCCTCCCGGTCCATGCCGTGAAATCGCAGCAGGGCCACATCAGACGCCATGTCCCCATCGCGGGTTACCACGCAGCCGCCTTCGCCGGTCGTCATGTTCTTGTTCGGATGGAAGCTGAATACCTGGATGTCGCCGAAGCTCCCGATGCGCCTGTCCTTATACCGTGTGCCGATGGCGTGCGCGGCGTCCTCGATCACGCGCAAGTTGTGTCTTTTGGCAATGTCATACAGCGGGTCGAGGTCCACCGGCAGCCCCGCGAAGTGAACGGGCATGATGGCCCTGGTGTGTTTCGTGATCGCTTGCTCGATGCGGGATATATCCATGTTGTACGTGCCGGGCTCGACGTCGACCAGCACCGGTTTGCCGCCGGTCAGCACGATCGTGTTCAATGTGGCGGCGAAGGTCATGGGCGTGGTGATCACCTCATCGCCAGGCTGAAGCTTGAGCGTAGCCAGCACCAGGTGCAGCCCGGCAGTCGCCGAGGAAAGCGCCAGGGCATGGGGCGCGGAACAGTAGGACTTGAGGTCTTCCTCGAATTGTTTGACCCGGGGGCCCGTAGTGATCCAGCCTGATCTGATGCAGGCAACCACCTCATCGATCGCCTCCTGGCTGATGGTCGGCCGGGAAAAGGGAAGGAATTCTTCGTTTGGCATCATGACTCCTTTTTGAGGAGAAAATATAAAAATAGAACTTTTTAACCGCCAGGACGCGAGGGTCGCAAGGAAGTCAAAAGCATTAATGCACAGATTATAAAACAAAAATAGTTTAGCTTCTGGTTTCCTTCGCGTCCTTCGCGGTTCGCGGTTCAATGGTTTGTTTTAGGAATTCATCAGCTTCTCGTGACGAAATATACTCCCACTATGATGATCAGTACCCCGGTGATCCTGGTCAGGGAGAGGT
>MHEA01000233.1:27612-28858 GCA_001805085.1 Nitrospirae bacterium GWC2_57_9 | reverse complement strand
CGAGGTCATCGGCGATGTCTGCGGCATCTCCATGAAGGGCATCTCGAAAGAACTTCCCTGGCCGGGCTCCCGCTGCGGCTGGATCGAGGTCTACAATCAGAAGAACGACCCCGTGTTCACCAAGTACGTGAAGAGCATCCTGGACGACAAGATGCTCGAGGTCTGCTCCACCACGCTGCCGCAGAAGGTAATACCCCGGATCTTCAGCGACAAGCGCTTCAAGGAGCACGTGGAGCAGCGGAACAGAAAGTACGAGCGCAGGTCGAACCTGGCATTTGACCTTCTGAAGGACATCAAGGGGATCACCGTCAACAGGACGAACGGCGCCTTCTACATGACGGTGATGTTCGAGGAGGGTGCGCTGAACGGGAACCAGGCTTTGCCGGTAACGGCTGCCGCCGTCAAAGAGCTGGTCGAGAAGATCACGAAGGACGTGGCGCTCGACAAGCGGTTCGTTTATTACCTGCTCGCGACAACCGGGATCTGCGTGGTGCCGCTGACCGGATTCAACTGCAATTTAAAGGGATTCAGGGTGACGCTGCTGGAGAACGACGAGGCCAGGTTCGAGCAGATCTTCAAGACGATCCGCGAGAAGATCATCGAGTACCTGAGGAGCGCGTAGGAGTAAACCGAGTAAAAAAGAAAAGGCTGAGTCATTCCTGACTCAGCCTTTGTTGCTATAGAATTAACCAACCATTGCGTGTTGTGGTTGCTCTTGGGGAAACAACCGCTATAAGCAGAATAATACTAGGCCGATTAGGCCGGCCGTTCATCTTTTCTATAACCGCAGCAATCTCACTCCCGCTACTCAACCGGATATATTCCAAGATAAAATAAAAGGTTAGGCTTTTTCAACCGGAGAAATCAGTGACTGTACCATTCTTCCGAACCGCTCGTCCAGCCCGACTGCTGCAATCAGGTCGATGCCGGCAAGACGGTAGATATCGACCCATTCTTCTTTGTACCGCAGGGCGAGCTTCGGATTGAGCACGTACCATCCCTGCCTCTGGCGCTTGAACAGTTGCTTGCCGTAGGGATTCGATCCGGAAACCTCGTTCTTTGACAGCAACGATGAAATATAGGCGCGTTTTTTCCTGTACGCGGGCACAACGCTCTCGGGCAGCGCCTCGACCATCTCCGGAATCTCGGCCGCTTTCATCGGCACGAGGTCCGCGTACCTGTTGTTGAGCCGGTTGTGCAGAAGAGCGAAGAAAATATGAAACAACAGGAACTCTCCCTGGCTGGC
>MHEA01000233.1:23846-27542 GCA_001805085.1 Nitrospirae bacterium GWC2_57_9 | reverse complement strand
TATCCTGCAAAGCCCGCTGCAACGCGCCATGCCAGGCGGTAATGCCGTAATTATCGGTCAATTCAACATCGGCGCCGGAGTCCCTCAGTTCCCTGATGAGCGCGGCATTCCCTGCAAGCGCGGCGAGCATCAGCGGCGTTTTGTTGAAAACCGTTCGATGGTCCACGCTGTAGGTTTCACACGACTTCAAAATACCGTTGTAGAACCTCCCGTTATACTCCTGAAAGTATCTCAAAATAAGATTCATTCTCTGCTGCGCGTACATCGGCTCATTTAACCGACGATATCCGTATTCCTCTATAAAAAGCTGCTTTGCCCGGTCGAACCCCTGTTTCCTGAGCATATCGATCATACGGGGCTCTGAATAAAAAAGGGCATACTCGAAAAGTGTCTTTTTGGGCTTCTGCGAGACCTCTTTCGGGTCCCGAACCCGGTTAAGCAGTTCGACGACCCTTGCGGGCGTGCAGACTTCCCAGGGCACGGGCTGGGTTTTCAGAATGTCCCGCCTGATCTCGTCGGCCTGGTCCTGCCTGCCCTGAAGCTCCAGCCTGTGTGCTTCAGCCTGCCACTCCTCGATGCTCGACTGCTTCACATCGACGGCCACGGTTTCCCTCGCGTCCCTCACGCCGAGTAAATTGATCAGCGGATGGTTCGCATCGCTCTCAATGAGGTAGAGCTTCCGCACCGCCCTCGTGATCGCCACATACAGGGAATTGACGAAGAACTTGTAGACTTCCAGCGACTTGTCCGTTTTGTCGCGCGCCCGGCGGTATTCGAGGTCACCGGAAAGATCATCCTCATCCACACCCTCGACGATTTCCCGGAAGCTTGCCCGCTCGGTCGAGACGAAGTTCACGAGCACCACATTTTCGTATTCCAGCCCCTTGGCCTCCTGGATGCTGAACAGGAGCGGCGTGTCGAAGAACTGCCGGACCGCGGCCTTGTCCTCGTCCCGCATGACCAGCACGGCGAACTTCGTGGAGCGCCGGGTCTGTCGCGAAAGCTCGCGCTTGGCCTTGTCTGAATCCCGTAGAAAAACGATCTCGCCCTGCTCGTCGGCCACGCTGTTCATGAGATAATTGCTTTCGCGATCGATCGACCCGAACCGCTTCTGCTTGATCCGGAGCAGCCTGTTTGCCAGATCGGTAATCGCCGTGGAGTTCCGGAAGTTTGATTGCAGGATGCGTGTAACCCTGGCTACTTCCAACGACTCCGCGTTGTACAGCATGGACTTGAGTCCGCTCCAGGTGAAATAGTTGGGATGAACGATCTGGTTGGAGTCGCCGCAGAGAATAAACTGGTCGGGCTGCCTGAGGCTCCTCAGGATGAGCTGAAGCTGGATATTCGTGATGTCCTGCACCTCATCGATGACGATGAAATCATAAGCTTCGCGAGCGAGGGGCAGGTATGCGTGCGCCATCACGTTCGGGTCAAAGAGACCGTTCTCCTTCAGGAATGCAAGATATTTTTCAAAAAGCGAATAGGCAAGTTCGCGCTCGTCTGCAACATACACGGACTGCCGGACGCCGAGATTCAGGTAGTCGTCCCTCGTGAGATAAGGTTTGTCCACGACGGACCCGGTCAGCACGCCCCGGAATTCCTCGTACAGCCGGTGCGCATCCGACAGCCGTTGCTGCTTCGGGATGCGCAAAAACCATTTGGCGAAAGCGCTGTAGGTAATTTCCCGGCCCCCGGGCACGCGCATGGTTTCGAGGAATTCCCGGAAGGAGAGGAACGAAATTTCCTGTCCCTCGTTCTCGTAATGATTCGCGTAGTACAGGTTGCGCGAGTTATCGGCAAGGTAGCGCGACAGGGTCACATACAGAATCCGCCCCTGCGCCTGCTTCATCTTTTCGAGGGTTAGCGCGGTCTTTCCGCTTCCGGCGGGACCGATGATAATCACCGGCGGCCGAAGCTGAAAGGTCTCCTGCTGCTCCGGGTCGAAGGAGATCACTTTATCGAGAAAGTGAAAGCGGGAAAGAGCGGGGTTGACATATCGGAGAGCAGGCAGACCTTCGGTCGATTCCGGCGCTTTTTGCAGCGGCGGTATTTTGGCTTCATCAACGGGGATGCCGCGCAGGAACTTTGATTTTTCGTAGGCGTGCTGATGCACCACCTCCAGCATCAGGGCATAGCGTTCGCCGCCGAAGGTCATGAGCTTGAACAGCAGCCGGTTCGTGTCGTCGAGCTTCGCCCGGTAAACGTCGTGGTCTGCCAGTTTCTTGACTTCGGCCGAATAAAAATCATCGTTCTCAAGAAACGCCCGGACCTTGCCGTACTGCCGCTTTACTTTGGAAGTGTCGAAATCTATGTATTCGATGATTTTCAAAATTTGAGGGCTCGGACAGCAGAGCGAGAATGCTTTTTTCACCTGCGGAACAAATTTACTATAGGTTAACGGAAAGTGCAAGCGCGGAGACGATGACCGGCGGCGGTTTGGGGGAGAGGCAGAGCCCGTATGGGAATGGACTTTTACCCTGTAGTTTTCATTTTCTTCACCTTCCTTGTTCCTTCATACAGCTCATACTCGAGCAGCCTGCACTCGATCCCGCTGTTGAAGAAGGGAATGCTCCTTTTCGGCTTGAGGCTCACCTTCTTGGAAAGCGCAGGGTTTCCCGTGAACACGTACCCGGTGTACCCCTTGCATTTCTGCTTGAAAAAATCGCCTATGTCCTTGTAGAGCCCTTCCAGTTTCGCGATCTCGCCCATGCGCTCGCCGTATGGCGGATTCATCACGATCATGCCGTTCCCCGGCAAGGGCGTATCCCGAAAATCGCACACGCGGAACTCGATCAGATGCTCCACGCCGGCGGTCGTGGCATTCTTCCTGGCTGCTTCCACCGCATCGGGATCGATGTCCGTTGCGATGATCCTGCCGGGAATCGATCTTCGCGATTGCTGTTTGGCTTTTTCCCGCAGCTCGTTCCATGCTGATTCAGGGAAACCTTTGATATGCATGAAGCCGAAGTTGCTGCGCAGAAGCCCCGGAGCGCGGTTGAGCCCGATAAGTGCAGCTTCGATGGCGAGCGTGCCGCTTCCGCACATCGGATTGATGAAGTTCGCCTCGCCGCGCCATCCCGTGGCCAGCACGACCCCTGCCGCCAAGGTCTCCTGCATCGGCGCAGCCAGGGGGATCCTGCGGTAGCCGCGACGGGACAAGGGTTCGCCCGAGGTGTCCAGGTAGACGACGGCGCTCTCTTCCTTCCAGTACACGTGCACGACAGACCGGTCGCGTTCCGGTCCGGAGTCAGGCCGCTGTCCCGTTCTTTCCTTGATCCGGTCGACGATCGCGTCCTTGCTTTTCAGGCTCGCGAAGCGGGAATCCCTGATCGTTTCATTTTCCACGCTCGACGTTACGCAGATATGGCCTTCTGCGGGGATGAGCGCTTCCCATCCGATGCCGGCAAGAACGCGGTAGAGGTCCTCCGCATTCCTTGCGCTGAATTCCTTTACTTCATACAGTACCCGGTGCCCGGTGCGGACAAAGAGGTTGAGCTTCTGTGCATCCTCGAGAGTGCCCTCGGTATGGACACCGGAAAGATGTTCGGACAGGACCGGGAATCCCAGGGAGAGGAGTTCCTGTTTCAGGATGGGTGGTAAGCCTTTCGGGCAAGTGATCAGGATCCGGGATTTGTTCATGATAGAATAGAAGGGAAGAGAACGATGAGCACACCCTCTCTGGGGAATCAGTGCCCG
>MHEA01000233.1:17864-23813 GCA_001805085.1 Nitrospirae bacterium GWC2_57_9 | reverse complement strand
GCCGGAACAACGCACAGGGTTCGAGCTGTTGCCGGCAGTCAGTTTTTCAGATCTTGATTCTCCGTGCCTCGCCGGGTAGAATGCTTTTTACGAATTTGCAGACGCCATCAGGCGTTCCTTGTCCCTGAAGAGGACTTCGCATTTGTTCACATGGATCTTCCGCACGATGCCCTTGCCGAAAATGCGATGATCGACGATATCGCCGATGCGGTACTTCCCGCCCATGTCGTACACGCGCTCTTTTCCCTTGGCCTCGGCCAGACAGGCTTCCCAGAGGACTTCAGGCGCCCGAGAGTCCTGCTTCTTGGCCGCGCCCCGGGTCCGTTTCACTTCCTGGCCGGTGCGATATTTATGCCCGCTGCCGCAGGTCTTGCACTTCACTTTGGCGATAGAATCGCCGTCCATGGCTACAATGACATGGTCAAGGACCAGTTTGCATTTAGTGCAATGGGCCGCTATGTTATCCCCGGCTGACTGTTTCTCGATCATACGAACCTCCCTATAGGAACGGAATAAAAGCGCTCCCCCCAACGATCGCAGCAGGATCACTTTGATGAACCAGATAAGTATTATACTCTTTATGACGAGGAAAAGCACCTTGAAAGATGCACTGGCCGGACGAGTCTCCCTTGTCGACGGAAAAGAGATCCCCTCGTTAGGTGATTTCTGCCCGGTCTTCTTTTTCCGGCAGGCGCTTTTTGGATCGTGATACTGTGATTTCGCTCACAATTGCAAGGACTTCCGGCTCGGTATTTCTACTTTTGCTCTTGAAATAGCTTCTTTCTTCTGTTAATATGATTTGATTTTGGAGGTCACATGCAAAAGGCAGACCTTACAACCAGAGCAATCGCCGGCTTCGTTGACCTCCTGGTCGTCATCGCACTGGCGCGGCTGCCTGATGTGCTCGGCTTTCTGTCTGCGACCGGGTATATCCTGATCAGGGACGGTCTCTTTCAGGGCAGGAGCCTCGGCAAAAAACTGATCGGCATGCAGGTAGCGAGCGGCGGCGGCGCGGCAAACTACCGCGACTCGATCATCAGGAATGTTCCCCTGGCCGCGGCCTATATTCTTTTTATAATACCCTACGCGGGCTGGCTGCTCGGTCCGGCCGCGCTTATCGTGGAAGGGCTGGTGGCGCTGGGCGACGACCGGGGAATGCGAATCGGCGACATGCTCGCAATGACCTGGGTTGTGCAACCCGAACAGGAAACGCTCAAGACCGGCCAGGAACCACCGCCCCCGGACCCGCCTGCTCAAACCGGCGAGAAACAGGATCCATTTCCAGAAGAGAGATCAAACGCGTTCTGAACTGCCGCGATATCACTTACGAACAAATAAGAACAAACTGAACAGGTCCACACCGCCGCCATCGGCGGGAGCGATCCTTGCTTGATCGCTTCCTGCCCGTGCTGTCAGAGGCCTGCATTGAAAGGAGTTTCGATAAACATGATCATAAATACTGTCATGGGCTGGTTTTCGAATGACATGGCCATCGACTTGGGCACCGCCAATACCCTGGTCTACGTCAAGGGAAAAGGCATTGTCTGCAATGAGCCGTCCGTCGTGGCCATGTCGGCGCGGACCGGCAAGGTGCTTGCGGTCGGATCCGAGGCAAAGAAAATGCTGGGCCGCACCCCCGGCGACGTCAAGACAATCCGTCCGATCAAGGATGGCGTAATCTCCGACTTCGATGTGACCGGAGAGATGCTCCGCTACTTCATCCAGCGTGTGCATAACCGCAAGTCCTTTATGCGTCCCCGCATCGTGATCGGCGTTCCGTCCGGCATCACCCAGGTGGAGCAGCGCGCGGTCAAGGACGCCGCGATCACTTCCGGCGGCCGCGACGTGTACCTGATCGAAGAGCCGGTAGCGGCCGCGATCGGCACCGGGCTCCCTATCTCGGAACCGTCGGGCAACATGATCGTCGACATCGGCGGCGGCACCACGGACATCGCGGTCATCTCGATGGACGGTGTCGTCTACAGCAAGGCCATCCGCGTGGGCGGCGACAAGATGGACGAAGCGATCATCAACTATATCAAGCGCAAGTATAACCTTCTGATCGGCGAAATGATGGCCGAGCACATCAAGCTCGAGCTCGGTTCGGCCTACAAGACCGACAGCAACCGGCAGACCATGGAAATCAAGGGCCGCGACCTCGTATCCGGTATTCCCAAGACCCTGATCCTGGACGACGACGAAGTGCGCGAGTCACTGGCCGACCCGGTGGCCCAGATCCTGAACGGCATCAAGCAGGCCCTGGAGAACACGCCGCCCGAACTGTCCGCCGATATCGTGGATAAGGGCATCGTGCTTGCGGGCGGCGGAGCGCTGCTCAAAGGGATGGATGTCTTCCTGCGCGAAGAGACGTCACTCCCGATCATCATCGCTGAGGACCCGCTGACCTGCGTGGTGCTCGGAGCCGGCAAGGTGCTTGACGATGAAGATATCCTCCAGAAGGTCAGGATGTAAACCGGCCCGATCCCCTTGGTAAGGACTTTTCAGAATGCGTACCAGTGCGGACTTAAGCAGTCTGGATAGTATCGCCGGGAACACCGGGCTGCGCCCGGACAAGGCAATGAGAAAGACCTCGAACGGGGTAAACGGAGAACGGCGGCAAGCATGCCCGGGTTCATTGTAAGACACGCCAAATTGTTTATCCTGCTGGCCCTTTTCCTGGTCATGTTCTGGCTCGTTACCTTCCAGGTCAAGGCCGGCCGGCTGACTTTCATGGAAGGACCCGTCCTCGCGATTTCCGGTTTCTTCGAGCGGGTCTTCACGGCGCCCTTCCGCTTCGTGGGCTCGGCAGCCAACCATTACGTTTTCCGCGTACGCACCAGCCGCGAGAACGACCGGTTGAAACAGGAGCTGGACCGGCTAAGGCTCGAAAACTCGATCACCAACGAACTGCTGATCGAGAACGAGCGGCTGAGGGAAGTTCTGGGTTTTGCGAAACTGCGGCCCCTTTCATCGGTCATGGCGCAGGTCATTGCGAAAGATTCCTCACCCTCCTCCCGTACCATGATCGTTGACCACGGAACAACTCACGGCATAGAGAAGGACATGGCGGTGATCACCGCAGCCGGCGTCGTCGGGAAGGTGCAGACAAGCCTGCCCGGAACGGCAAAGGTGCTCTTGCTCACGGACCCCGGCAGCACCCTGGCGGTACGAGTGCAGCGCAACCGGGAGGAAGGACTGCTGGAAGGCAAGCTGGACCGTTGCGCGCTCAAATACGTCTCCTACTATGCCGACATCCAGGAAGGCGACCTGCTCGTGACCTCCGGCCTCGACGGCATCTACCCCAAAGGGCTTCCCGTCGCTACCGTCGTGAAGGTATCAAAGCACGAAGCGACGGCTTTTCAAACGGTGATCGCGAAGCCTGCCGTGGGATTATCCCGGCTGGAAGAGGTGCTGGTGCTCACGAAATGAAGACCCGCACCTATCTGGCGATTCTGCTCGTAATCATTCCCGTCCAGGCAAGCCTTTTCAGCCCGCTTTCCCTGGCGGGGATCAAACCCGACCTTGCAATCGCGCTTATCTATATCATCGGATTGCTGACGGGGCCGACAGAGGCCTGCCTGGCCGGGATGGCGGTCGGTCTCGTTCAGGACATCGGGTCGGCAAGCCTGCTGGGAATGAACGCCACTACTCTGGGCCTCGCCGGCGTGGGGGCGGGCTATCTGGGCAGAAGGGTGCTTGATATCGCCAGTCCGATGAATGTCATTTTCCTTGCCTCCTTTTCCCTGATGCAGGGGCTGGTCATCTCGCTCTTTCTGCAGACGTTCTACGGGGCCGTGCCGTTCTTCAGTCTCCTGATCACCCGCTTGGTTCCGGAGGCTGTCTACACCGGGCTGCTCGGAACCTTTCTCCTGCGGTTCATGAACCGCAGGAATGTCATGAGTTTGCTGATGCGGCGATCGCTTTTAAAGGAGTAACCGATGTTGCAGCAGGACAATCCCGTCGATATCCAGAGAAGGCTGCCGTTCCTGGCGGGATTCATCGTTTTTTTTATCATTGTTCTTCTGGTCCGGCTCTGGTACCTCCAGGCGATCAAGGGAGACTATTACCAGGACCTGGCCGAAAGCAACCGGATCCGCCCCGTCAAGCTCAGGCCGCCGCGCGGCATTATCTACGACCGTTACGGCAGGCCGCTGGTCGAGAGCGTTCTCACTTTCGACATCTCGCTCGTGCCCGAGGATGCGCCGGACCTTGAGGCCACCATCGCCAGACTGTCCTCCCTGATCAAGGTCAGTCCTTCGGCCATCCACGCAGCGCTGGCGGATGCGGCGCCGGTCAGAACCAAGTATGAACCGGTGAAGATCCAGGAAGAGGCGCCCTGGGAGCATGTTGCGATGATCGAGGCTCATGAGGAGGACCTTTCCGGAGCCATTATTGAACCGGAGCACCGCAGGCACTACCCCTACGGCGGCCTGGCCTCCCACCAGCTCGGCTACATCGGCAAGGTTTCCCGGACCCAACGGAAACGGGAGCAGGCGGACATCGGGCTTCTGATAGGCCAGGGCGGCATCGAAAAGATCTACGACAAGTATCTTCGTGGCGTAGCCGGCAGGCGGATGATCCAGGTGAACGCATCCGGCAGGAAGGTGAAGGACCTCGGCATCGAGGAGCCCCGGCCGGGCACGGACATCTATCTCACGCTTGACCTGGATGTGCAAAAGGCGGCCGAGGAAGGGCTGGGCGAACGCGCCGGGGCGGTCGTGGCCATGGATCCCCATTCCGGCGAGATCCTGGCGCTGGCCAGCCATCCCAACTACGATCCCAACCTGTTCCCGCGCGGAATTCCGCCCAAAGATTGGGTGCGTCTGATGAATGATCCCTGGCACCCGCTGTACAACCGGGCGATCCAGAGCGTGTATCCGCCGGGATCGACGTTCAAGATCATTCCCTCGCTGGCGGGGCTGGAGCTGGGCGTCATCAAGCCTGAAGATACCGTCACCTGCCGCGGCGCGATCACGAGCGGCAGGCACCGGTTCCGGTGCTGGAAAAAAGAGGGGCATGGCGTCATTTCGTTCCACCGGGCGCTCGTAGAGTCCTGTGACGTATACTTTTACACCATGGGCGAGCGCATCGGCTGGGACCGTGTGGCCGAATATGCGAGAAAACTGGGATTTGCCAGTTTGACGGGCATCCCCCTGCCCGATGAAAAGGCCGGATTGATCCCGACGACGGAGTGGAAGAAAAAAAGGACCGGAGAGGCATGGTACCCGGGAGACTCCTACATCAATTCGATCGGCCAGGGCTTTGTACAGGTCAGTCCCATTCAACAGAGTCAGATGATCGGCGCCATAGCGAACGGCGGTTATTTCTACCGGCCCACCATCCTCAAAATGATCAGGAACCGCGAGACAGGGGATATCAGGTCTTTTTCCGCTGAGCGCCTGAAAAAAACCGCGTTCAATCCCGTGGCCCTCGAGCTTGTCAGGAAGGCACTTCTCGGCGTCACCTCCGAGCCGGGCGGCACCGGCGGCGCATCCAGAACCCCGCTCGCGAAGGTCGCCGGCAAAACGGGTACGGCCCAGGTCATTGCGCAGAAGGTCCCGGGCAGGAAGCTTACGGGAAAGTCGGAGGACCATGCATGGTTCGTGGCCTACGCGCCTGCGGACGATCCGAAGATCGCCGTGGCAGTGCTGGTCGAGCATGGCGGGCACGGAGGAAGCGCGGCCGCGCCCGTGGCAAAAAAGGTCATCGAGGCATACATGAAAAATCAGGAGATCATGAAGAATGCTGGATCGCAGACAGTTCGCTAATCTGCCCTGGGGCCTGGTCACCCTCATTCTCGCCATCGCCGCCATCGGTCTCGTCACCGTTTACAGCGCGACCTTTACCGCGAAGGGACCGTCATCGCTTTTTTACAAACAGCTCATGTGGATGGCCGTCGGTCTTGTGGTGATGATCTGCGCGATGATCCCCGATTACCATACCGTGGGC
>MHEA01000233.1:17429-17682 GCA_001805085.1 Nitrospirae bacterium GWC2_57_9 | reverse complement strand
TTCTGGTCCCGTTCATGCTGGTCGTCAAGCAGCCGGACCTCGGCACCGCAATGATGCTGCTGCTCACCTCGACGCTGATCGTCGTTATTGCGGGCATCCGCATGCGCGCCGTCCTGATCGTCCTGCTCATCGGGGCCACCATGGCGGCTGCAATGTTCCTCGTCACGCCGGTCCGCAATAAGATATGGGGTTCGCTCAAGCCCTATCAGCAGAACAGGATCAAGGCCTTCCTCGACCCCAGCATAGACCCCCG
>MHEA01000233.1:16721-17416 GCA_001805085.1 Nitrospirae bacterium GWC2_57_9 | reverse complement strand
CATGCGAACCAGTCCAAGATCGCCGTCGGTTCCGGGCAGATCACGGGCAAGGGATACCGCAGGGGAACCCAGAGCCAGATGGCGTTCTTGCCCGAGCGGCATACGGACTTCATCTTCGCCGTACTTTCCGAGGAGCGCGGCTTTATCGGTTCGTCCCTTTTGGTCGTCCTCTATCTCACACTGCTGCTGACCGGCGTCGACACGGCCAAGAATGCAAAGGACCGTCTCGGGACGCTGATGGCAGGCGGGATAGTGTCCATGCTCTCGCTCTACGTCTTCATCAATATCGGCATGTCGGTCGGTATTGCACCGGTGGTCGGCGTGCCGCTCCCGCTCATGAGCTACGGCGGGACCTCGATCATCGCCACCTTTCTCGCCATCGGACTGCTCTTGAACATTCAGACGCGCCGGTTTATGTTATTCTATTAAAACTGCAACGGTCTGTTTCGCCGTCGTCGCTCGCTGTTTCACGGTAACCGCGCCGGTATTTGACTTTTCCTTAGGAGCCCCATGTACGAAGACTTCCTGCCGCTCGTTACCAAACCCGCGCGCTACATCAACTCGGAGATCAACGCCGTTCACAAGGACCCGGCGGCGGTCAAAACGAAGATCTGCCTTTTTTTCCCGGACACCTATGAGGTGGGCATGTCCCATCTCGGCCTGCGCATTCTCTACGATATTCTGAACAAGAGGCC
>MHEA01000233.1:16542-16707 GCA_001805085.1 Nitrospirae bacterium GWC2_57_9 | reverse complement strand
AACGGGTGTTCTCGACGTGGACCGATTATGAGGAGAGGCTTCGCGCAGCGGGAAGGACCCTCCGGAGCCTCGAGTCGAACCTGCCGATCCGCGATTTCGACCTCGTCGGCGTCTCGCTTCAGTATGAACTCTCCTACACGAACATCCTGACCGGACTCGACCTCT
>MHEA01000233.1:16231-16454 GCA_001805085.1 Nitrospirae bacterium GWC2_57_9 | reverse complement strand
CTCGGATTTTATCGATGTCTTCTTTATCGGTGAGGCGGAAGAAGCGGTTCATGAGATCATCGAACTGAAGCAGCAGCATCCCTCCCGTCAGAAGTTCCTCGAAGCGATTGCCAAACAGGAAGGATTCTTTGTTCCCGCCCTCGGACGAAATCCGGTCCGGCGGAGGTATCTCAAGGAGATTGAGTCCGCCCCTTATCCCGACCGGCCCCTCTTGCCGCTGCTC
>MHEA01000233.1:6312-16175 GCA_001805085.1 Nitrospirae bacterium GWC2_57_9 | reverse complement strand
CCGTTTCTGCCAGGCGGGGATCATCTACCGGCCCTTCAGAGAACGCAGCCCCGAGCGTATCAAGGGACTTCTGCGGGAGTCATTGGCTTGCACCGGGTACGAGGAGCTTTCGCTTGCATCCCTTAGCTCCGGCGATTATTCAGCCATCGAGCCGCTCATTACGGAGCTCATGGAGACCTACCGGGACAGCAGGGTTTCCGTATCCCTTCCCTCGCTCCGGGTGGGGACGTTAACCCCGCCGATGATCCGGGCTATCGCGGGCACGCGCAAGACCGGTTTCACGCTCGCACCCGAGGCTGGCACGGAACGTCTTCGCCGGGTGATCAACAAGCCGGTGAGCGACCTGGACCTGATGGAGGCAGCGGAAACGATCTTTTCGAACGGCTGGAACGTGCTCAAGCTCTACTTCATGATCGGGCTGCCGACAGAAACGGACGAGGACCTGGACGGGATCATAAGGCTCGGCAACGAGCTGCTGGCACGCGGCAAGCGCGTATCGAAACGGCATGTCCAGATCAATATCAGCGTCTCGACCTACGTGCCCAAGCCGCATACGCCGTTCCAATGGTTCGGCCAGGCGCCGCTGGACGAGATCAGGAGAAAACAGGCATACCTGTCAAAAGCTTTGCGAAAACGGGGGATCAATCTCAAGCTCCACGATCCTGAAACCAGCCTGCTCGAGGCGGCCTTCGCCCGCGGCGACCGGTCGCTGGGCAGCGTGATCGAGGAAGCGGTAAGGAGCGGCTGCCGTTTCGACGGCTGGAGCGAGTGTTTTGATTTCGCCAAATGGAAAATGGCTTTTGAGACCGCCGGCATTGATCTTTCGGCGTGCGCGACCCGCTCCTTCGGTTTAGACGAGGCGCTGCCCTGGGACCATATCAGAAGCGGTGTTACCGGGAAGTTCCTGAAGGAGGAATATCAGCGGGCAGTCGCCGCCGAGATCACGGACAACTGCCGCACGGACTGCAGCCACTGCGGAATAGGATGCGCAGAGGGAGGGAAAAGCAGCTTCGGGATTCCTCCGGCTTCCGGGCAGAAAACGATCTTCACCCCGGTCCCAAAGACACCCTCGACCATTCCGGAAGCGACCATCCGGATCAGGTTGAAATACAGCAAGATCGGAAAAGTGCGCTTCCTTTCCCACCTCGACTTCATGACCCTGATTCACCGGTGTGTCATGCGTGCCGGGATCCCGGTCGCGTTCTCCCACGGCTTCAACCCGCATCCCAAGATCAGTTTTGGTCCGGCGTTGTCGGTCGGGATCGAGAGCGAAGGGGAATACCTGGATATGGAAACGGACCCTTTCGTTGACCTGGCCGAGATGACGAGGAACTTGAACGGGAGCTTGCCGGAGGGGATCCGGATACTGGAGTCGAAGATCATTCCGCGCAATGCACCGTCGCTTTCGGGCAGCATCGGCAGGTATGACTACACGATCGAAGTCCCTGATGAATGGTCCTCTTCGCTTAAAGAACGGGTAAGGGATTTTCTTTCCAGAGAGTCGGTTGTCGTGACGCGGGAAGGAAAAGCTAAAGAAATCCGGCCCTGCATTATAGCGCTGAGCGCTTCATCAGAATGCACCCGTCTAATGCTTACGCTGGAGGACAAGAACCAGGTAAAGCCGCGCGTGCAGGATGTCGCGGCGCAGTGCTTCGCGATCGGTCATGAGGAGACGACCCTGTTCGGGATCAGGCGGACGGGAATGTATCAGCAGAACCGGGGATCATGGTCGTCACCCTTTGATTTTTAGCATTTGGTTGCGTTATGCAGGGCCAGCCGCGCCTTCACCCGCCTTTTGTCCTTGTATTCCTGCAAAACCTATTATATATTAGTAGAAGTTATTGATTTAAGGAGAGATTATGTCATCTGAGATCATCGTCAACGCAGGCCGTGAGGAGACCCGTGTCGCGCTTCTCGAGAACGGCCTGGTAACCGAAATCTATATCGACCGCAAGAAGGACCGCGGTGTAGCCGGCAACGTATACAAGGCCAGGGTCATGAAAGTGCTGCCGGGCATGCAGGCGGCCTTTGTCGACATCGGCCTGGAGAAGTCCGCATTTCTCTATGTCGGCGATGTCTTCGACAGTTCTTCTGAATACACGCCCATGATGGAGGATGAGGGCCTGGAGCTTGAGGTCGAGTCCAAACGCAAACGTTCCCACGCGAACCAGATCGAGGACCTGCTCCAGGAGGGCCAGGAAATTCTGGTCCAGGTCTCCAAGGAGCCGATCAGCACCAAGGGCGCCCGTGTCACGACGTATATCAGCATTCCGGGCCGGTACCTCGTCATGATGCCGGGCGTGAACCATATCGGCGTATCCCGCAGGATCGAGAACGTCGAGGAGCGGAAGCGCCTGCGCGAGATCGTGAGCCGGCTGCGCAAGCCGAACACCGGATATATCATCAGGACCGCGAGCCAGGGCAGGAGCGAGGAAGAATTCATCGCTGATATCGAGTTCCTGTCAAGGCTCTGGGAGAACATCCAGAAGAAGAAGGACCGGACCTCGGCGCCGGCGCTGATGCATAACGAGCTTGACCTGGTCTTCCGGGTGATCCGGGACGTGTTCACCCGGGATGTGGACCGCATGATCATCGATTCGGAGGACGAGTACCATCGGGTCCGGGACTTCGTCGATTCCTCCATCCCGGGGCTCGGGCGACGCGTAAAGCCCTATGACGGGGACGATCCCATATTCGAGCACCATGGCGTGGAGATCGAGATCTCACGCGCCCTGGGCAGAAAGGTCTGGCTTAAATCGGGCGGCTATATCATCATCGACCAGACCGAAGCGCTGACCACGATCGACGTCAACACGGGACGGTACGTGGGCAAACGGTCGCTGGAGGACACGATCCTCAAGACGAACCTCGAGGCCCTGCGCGAGATTGCCTATCAGCTCCGCCTCCGCAACATCGGCGGAATTATTATCCTGGATTTCATCGATATGGAGCGTGAGGATAACCGCAGGAAGGTATACTCGGCGCTTCAGGAAGCGCTTTCGAACGACAAAGCCAAGACGACGATATCCCATATCTCGCCGATCGGACTGATCGAAATGACGCGGAAGCGGATCCGGGAGAGCCTGGGCCGGACCCTCTGCGAGCCCTGCCCCTACTGCGACGGCCGGGGATATGTCAAGTCGGCGAGGACCGTCTGTTACGAGGTGTTTCGCGAGATCCGGCGCTCCTTCGGCACTGCCGACGAGAAAAAGGCCCTCGTAACGGTGAACTCCGTGGTGGCCGACATGATGTACGATGAGGAGCGGCAGGGCGTGGAGGAGCTGGAAAAGGAATTTCAGAAGAAGATCGTGATCAAGGCGGACCCCAACCTGCACCAGGAACAGTATGAAGTGGTCATGGTGTAGCGAGCAGGGCTCCGGGAACCATGCGGGCACAGCCGATCCTCCGGCTGTGCTTTTCTTTTTTTGCTGCAAGCAGCGCTTTATCAGCGGACAGGATCAGGTCCATGGCGTTCTCGCCGTCCCGGGGATAGGAGGCGATGCCGATGGTTACCGTCAGGGCATACCGGTTCCCGGAAAGCCGGGCAAAGCGGTCCTCGATCTCGCGCTTGATCCTGTTCGCGAACAGATCGTATGCCTTGGACAGCTTCGTCTCGGGAAGGATGATCACCATTTCGTCGCCGCCGTACCGCGCTGCCAGATCGGTGCTCCGGATCGTCTGGCGAATCGCCTCTCCCAGGGACGCGAGCGCTTCGTCACCGGCAACATGGCCATAGGCGTCGTTGAACTTCTTGAAATCGTCAACGTCGACCAGGGCGAGCGAAAACTCCCGCCGGTGACGCGATGCCCGCTGGAATTCCCTGCCCAGGATGTTCTCGAAGTAGCGGCGGTTGAAGAGCCCGGTGAGCGGGTCCGTGATCGAGAGGAGCTTCACCTCCTTGTGCGTCCGGGCATGGTGGATGGCGATTGCGGCAAAGGAGCCGAGGATCTCGAGCGACTGGATTACCGACCGGGAGAACTTTCTGGGCGTGAAATCGTCCACGTAGAGAATGCCGACGATCTCGTGGGCGTAAGTGAGGGGGACGCAGACGAGAGACTTGATGCCTTCCCTGACCGCGATCGGATTGTTGAAAAAAGACTTGTTCGTGGTGTTCGTGATAATGTTGACGGTCCTCGATTTCAGGATGCGGTCGGTTAGCCCCCCGCGCCGCACTTTCCACTCCCGGCTCGCGAGGAAATCCCTGGAGAAGCCTTTGTGCGCGTGAATGCGCATGGTTCCGGTAGTCGCGGAATAAAGGGCAATACTGCCTGCGCTGGCCTCGGCAACCTCCATTGCCTTCTTGAGCGCCATAACCATAACCTTTTCAAGTTCAAGCTGGGATACGACGGTCCTGGCAGTCATGATGATACCGAGAGCATGATCGTTCATCTTGAGCACTGCCATAAAAAGCTCCTTTTCCCTGCTGGACCTGCGTCTGACCGTTTGCCGTTTTTATCCGGAAGTAGTAAAAAAGCAAAACCAAAGTATGAATATTTTATTATAGCATAATGTTGTCAATTAATCTTGTTTTGCCGATCTTTGCCGCCACTAATAACGTCATTTCCCGGCCAGGGGTCGTAACCTGAGCAAGTGTTTCACGATCCACGATCTCTACGTAATCGACGATCATTTCAGGCTCCTCCTCGATAATGCGTTTCGCTGTTTTCTTCAGCTTTTCAGGCGTTTTCGTACCTTCAAGAAACAAGGTACGCGCCGTGGAAAGCGCCCTGAACAGAACGGTCGCTGCGCGCCGCTCATCAGCATTCAGGTAGCTGTTCCTCGAACTCATCGCAAGGCCGTCCGGTTCGCGCACGGTCGGGAGCACGGCCACGTCCACATCAAGGTTCAAACCCTTCACCATCCGCCTGATCACCGCGCATTGCTGGAAATCCTTCTGGCCGAAATAGGCCCTGTGCGGTTTTACAATATGGAACAGCTTTGCGACTACGGTGGCAACACCCCTGAAATGACCGGGCCGTATAGCGCCCTCGAGTCGGTCCGAAACATCCTCGACCGTGACGAACACTTCCGGCTTTTCCGGATACATCTCCTTGACACCAGGCGTGAAAAGAATATCAGCACCAGTTGATTCGCACTTATTACGGTCGCCTTCCGCGTCCCGCGGATACCGGTCCAGGTCCTCCTTCGGACCGAACTGGGTCGGGTTGACGAAGATACTGACGACTACGATGTCGTTCTCGTCCCGGGCTCGACGCATGAGCGAGAGGTGGCCTTCATGCAGGAACCCCATGGTCGGCACGAACCCGATCCGCTTTCCTTCCCTGCGGAAGGATTCGGCAAGGGACTGCGTATCGGCGATGGTGGTGATCGTTTTCATCGAGTTCCCTCTGGAAATCCGGAGCATATCATAACATCAGTTCAGGCAATTGTCCAGACGTGACCGGGCTGCAAATTGACAGGAGGCATCTTGGCTGAGCCGTCTTAAATTGACTTTTTCCTGTCAATCGCTTAGTATTCGAATCAGTAAAGACGCAGCAAACTCCGAAGGGACTTGCCTGAAACCGTGCCTTACGTCCAACCGATGAACGATCTGTTCATAAACATTCTGCCTCTCTATCACCTTATCTATTTCTTTTATGGCGCCGCGTTTCTTTTCATGGCAGCCTCCATTGCGGCAAAGGACATGAAGGGCAGCGACCTTAAACTCGCCGGCAGCTTGTGGCTGCTCGTTGTTTTCGGTTTCACCCATGGCATTCATGAATGGATGCAGCTCTATCCGCTTCTGGAGGGGTCAAATCTGTCTTTCCGGGCCATTTATCTGACCAAGCTCGGAGCGCTGCTGCTGTTTGTCGCCTCCTATTTTTTTCTTCTGGCGTTCGGGCTCTCCCTTTTGAGGGTGACCGTTGGAAATAGAACTCGTCTTCTTCCGGCTATCCCCGCCGTCCTGCTCCTGATCTTTTTCCTTTACCTCTGGAATATCGGTCTCGCCGGCGACCTGCGGTCCCTGCGAATGGTTTCCATTGCGACCCGCAACACTTTCGGATTCGTCGGCGGAATGCTGACCGCGTACGGATTGATAGTGTATTCCCGGGAGATCAATGCACTCAGCCGCACTGCGTCCAGGAACCTGTCCTTTGCAGGCGTTTCCTTCGGCTTTTACGCCGTCTTCGCAGGCATATTTGGTTCAAATTTCACGTTGTTCCGGCTCCCCGTTCCCGTCGAGATGCTCCGCGGCATTTCTGCCTTGTTCATAACGCATTTCATTATCAAGGCGCTCAACATCTTCGATGTTGAAACGAGAAGAAAGATCGAGCAGCAGGCGCGTCGCATCGTGCAGGCGGAGAAGCTCACTTCTCTGGGTCAACTTGCTGCCGGCATTGCCCATGAGATCAACAACCCCCTGACCAATGCGTCGCTCGGCATACAACGCCTGACCGCATTATGGAAATCAGAAAAAGCTGATGCTGCTTTCCTGGAAAAACTGCAGAACGTCGAGAGGAATATTGACCGTGCGTCCGCCATTGCGCGCGAGTTGCTCCAGTTCTCACGACAGCAGGAGGGGCAATACGTCCCGCTCAAGGTCAATACCGTGATCCGCGGCGCGCTGACCCTCCTGCAATACAAACTCAAAGGTATTTTGGTACGGCAGGAACTCGGCGTCATGCCGGACGTGATGGGTGACCCCGGGAAGCTGGAACAGGTCTTCATCAACATTCTGTCAAATTCATCGGAGGCTATGCCTGCCGGTGGCGTTATACACATCAAGACGTTCTCTGACGGGAAAAACGCGCGGGTCCATATCCAAGATACGGGGAGCGGGATCCCTGCAGAGAACTTGTCGAGGGTCTTCGATCCGTTCTTTACGAGCAAGGAAGTGGGCGCCGGCACCGGCCTCGGTCTTTCGATCTGCTACGGAATTGTCAAGCAGCACAACGGCATGATCGAGGTGGCGAGTACGGCAGGCAAGGGCACGACGGTTACGATTCAGCTTCCGGGGAGGGAGGATCATGAAAAGAATTCTGGTCGTGGATGACGATAGGGAATTGAGGTCCCATCTGGTCGAGATCCTGAAAGGCGCGGCATTTCGGACCGAAGAGGCGGCATCAGGCATCGAGGCTATCGAGAAGGCGGTTGATGAGGATTTCGACCTGGTCCTCCTCGACCTCATGATGCCGAAAATGGGAGGTGCCGAAGTCCTGACCGAACTGAGAAAAGTTGCGCCCCGCGCACGAGTGATCATGCTCACGGCCTTTGCCACGGTCGACAATGCAGTGGACGTTATCAAGCGGGGAGCCAGTGATTACATTGCCAAACCGTTCAAGATCGACGACCTCTTGACCAGAATACGGCGTGTTATCGAGGAGGCGAGCTTCGATTCCTGTGGCGTTAAAGGCGATCTCGACTGCATCCTGAGCTCGCTCTCCAATCCCATCAGGAGAAAGATCATGCGCATCATTGCAGCTAGAAAAACGGTACGGCTGATGGAGCTGGTGCGCGAACTCAATATTGACGACCATACCAAGGTTATTTTTCATATAAAGATGTTGCGGGAAGCTGGCATCGTGGAGCAGGACAAGGCCCGTTCCTATACCATTACCAGGGACGGTGAAAAGACGCTTACCTGTCTCAAAATTCTCGAAACCCATCTTGCCTCTCTCAACTGAACGAGATTTGTACCACCTGATTCTTCTCTCTCCACGGACGGTGCTTGCTGACGCTGGACGCCAGCGGCGCAATTCTTCCTGACTTTAAATTTCAATGCACCCCACTCTGCAAATTTCAATGCACGCCCCCACTCTGCCCCTTTAACAGTTTCCCCCTGATGTAAATTTTTCTTCACGTTTCGGCAATGAACGTGAAAACAATGTTACTTGACGAAATTCTCTTGAAACTTATAATGCAGGCGTTCTGTTTTCACTGAATGGACGAGACTGCGTTTTCGGGAACGGGTTACCACATGCGCTTACCAGTATCGGTGAAGGATGCAAATAGAGATCGTGTCCTGCTGGTTCTCGACCGACTCCTTGCAGTTGACAAAAGCTGCTGCGGCTGCCCGCAGTGTGTAGATGCAATCGCGGCCGCAGCTCTCAATTGCGTACCCGCGCATTACTACGTTGACGAGAAGTGGGAAAAACAGGTGGGATCGCCCTGGGTGCTTATTGAGGCAGCCGTGCTCGGGGCATTAGAAGACAGGCCAAAACGGTCGTGCTGCTGCAATCGGACATGATTTTCTGTCAAATCCCTCTACCTCCTGCCGCGCTGCTCACTGCTCTCCTTTCTTTCTCAAAATCCATGTGAAATCGAATTCACATTTTCCCCGATTTCGTGAAGGTAATGTTACTTGCGGCCAATGGTTCAAAAGCCATAAAATCGTCCCATCGAATAATACTAAAGCCACAGGGTCAGACAGGCGAGAGAGGGGGTGCAGTCAAGGGAAGAAAGATCCAAGAGGGAAAATGGAAGTCGTGCCACGGGTTGATGTTCCCAAGAGCGGGAGACCCTGGTTATAAAAGAGGAAGGGAGAAAATACTATGAGACGTACCTGCCTGTTGCTGTCTCTGGCGCTTCTGCTGGTACTGCCACTGGCGGCAGAGGCCGCGGACATGCGTGCGACAAGCTCGACGCAATTTCTCTGGTTCAACGATTCGCTGAGCGGCCAGGACGATGAGATGTTTGCTGAATATCTCAAAATGAGCATTACCAAATTAAATCAGGAAAACACGATCACCATCCATGGATACGGTCGGGGAACGTATAGCTTGGCAGACGATGCTGCAGAGAGCGACGAGGAACTGCTCGGACGACTGTACTACTTCTATCTCGACTATCGGGATGTGGTCCAGAACGTCGACCTTGTCGCCGGAAGACACTTTGTCAATCTTCCCGCCGGCTCCGCCCTTATCGACGGTGCAACGGTGAATATCAGGAACATCGGGCCCATCGGTCTTCGCCTGCTGGGTGGACGAAATGTGATATTTTCCGGAGACCGCAACGAGATCGGCGGAAGCGACGACAGTTTCATGGGTGCCGGCATCTCGACGGACGTGATCAAGCTTACTCACATCGAAGCGGCCTATGCGCGGAAGACCGATGATTCAGAGGTGGCGCGCGAGACAGTCGGAATCACCATAACAACTTACCTGCCGAAACGCATTGCCGTGTACGGCGAGGCGAAATACGATTTGCTCTCCGAAACGACGAGTGAGCTTCTGGCAGGCATCAAATTCTCGCCGCTCGAACGTCTGACGCTGACCGGCGAATATTATCAAAGCTACCCAACCTTTGACGCGACATCCATCTACAGCGTCTTTGCTGTTAACCAGTACCAGGAATCCCTGATCAAGGCGGAATATGCCCTGACCGAGGACTATAAACTATTCATGTCCTATGCTGCAGAGGATTTCGATGACGGAGAGGACGCGAATCGGTATGAGGCGGGAATCGCAGCAAGACCGATCGCCGACCTTGCCCTGAACGTCAGCTATGACAGGCGAAACGGCTACGGCGGCGAACTGAGCGGTATCAGATTCAACGGCAGGTATTCCGTCACCTCGAAAACGGCGGTCTCGGCCGGGATCGATTGGGATGACTTCCGCCGTGAAACATTTGAGGATGAGACGGTGAAGAAGTACTGGGTCGGCGGCACTCACCGTTTCAACGAAACTATATCTCTGATGGTGCGCGCGGAAGATAATGTGAACGTCAAGTATGACCAACAATACCAGGGCGTTGCTACTGTCAACGCTGAGTTCTAGGAAAGGAGGATCCGATGAAAAAACAAGTAACTGTTGCGGGACTGGCTGTTGTGGGATTCCTCATCATCGCGTTCCAGCTTGTCGCTGCAAAGACCTCGCATATCGATTATCGCGATATGAAGATCGCCGAGTGCACTGCCTGCCATC
>MHEA01000233.1:0-6248 GCA_001805085.1 Nitrospirae bacterium GWC2_57_9 | reverse complement strand
ACGGGAGGAGGAATCGAGCCGGACCTGACGCGCAGTCTGTCGCGGCGAGGGGAATACATGCCGAAGAGCCATCGTTCCGACTGGATCAGCATTCATGCGCTGAACAGGCTCGACAACCTGCAAAGCTGCTACCGCTGCCATGACGCGACGTTCTGTTTCGATTGCCACAGCAGGCAGAAGAGCAACACCATGAACATCAAGTCTCATGTCAAGACCTTTGTCGGACAGGACTTCATCTGGAACTCGGAGCATTCCCGGGAAGCCAGAAGGAACCTGCAGGCCTGCCAATCATGCCATCCGGAAGGCGATGTTTGTCTCCAATGCCACAGCGCCAAACAGGCTGTAAGAGTGAACCCCCATCCCAAGGGCTGGGACGGAAGCAAACTGAAAAGTGCAAGCGGCGAAAGGACCTGCCGCGTATGTCATTAATTTTAAAAAGGAGGATTCAGAGCATGAAACGTTTTATTCTTTTGCTGGCAATAACAACACTCGCTTTATCATCGCTGACAGGCTGCGGATCTGATAAAAAAGAAGGAACAACAGGGCTGTCGATCACGGCAATTGACAGGGGATACATAGGCACCAGTACCTGTCTCGGCTGCCACGATGGGTCAGTTGCTCCTGACAAGAGGGAGTTCTTGAAATCAGGCCATCCCTACAAGTACACGCATACCGGAGGGGCCATAATGGATAATTCGACGCTCCCGGGTCTGTACACGAGGCCTGTAACCACGACGGATTATATCAATACGCTTAGTTTGAACTATCTCTGGGTTACCGATGGCGCCGGGCTTCTTGACTGGTCCGCCATCAACTATACGGTGGGCGGCTTCGGCTGGAAGATCAGATGGGGCTTGAGGGACACCATTATGACCGGCGGAACCACTTCCACCGGCTTTGTCTGGGCAGGACCGAAGGCCCAGTATAATGTCGCTGACGGTTCCTGGTCTGCCTACAATGGAGGAAAGGACAAAAAGTATGAGTGCGCGATATGCCACAACACGAACGGCATCGTTTCAACGGAAGGCTACGACTGCGGAACGGATGCCGGCACCAACGCTGCTCCTTCCCGTACCGAGCCTTGGGCAAAAAATCCCGGAATGGGCCCAGAGAATCATGGCGGATACTACAGTTCATGGACCTTTGATGGTGTCCAGTGCGAGGCATGCCACGGTCCCGGCCAGAACCACGCAACAACAGCAGCGAAAATGAACGTGCTTTCGTTAACGGGTGGTGTTGAAATCTGCGCCAAGTGCCATATCAGGGCTGAGAATACAACAGCGGTCGATCATAATGCAGAATGCGGAGGCGATTCAAATCCCAAGTTCCTGACCAACGGCGCCCTGGCGGCCAATTCCGACGGCACCCCGGCGAACTTCATCAACCATCACGAGCAGTACAACGAACTGGTCGGCTACAACAGCGACGGTGTTCACGCGGGGCTGAAGTGCGTACCCTGCCACGACCCGCACAAACGGTCGCACAAGGTCGTGGATGCGGTCACCAACCTGCTTGGCATTACGGATAACCATCTTTCCGGCGAAGCGAGAGGCGCTATCAAGGTGAGCTGCGTAAGCATGAGCTGCCATGGCAGCAAGCAGGTTAAAACCCCTGAAATGCAGAATGCACACCGGGGCCTTACCTGCATAGACTGCCACATGGCAGAGGCGACCAAGTCGGCCACCAGCAAGTCTGGAACCTGGGGCCGGCAGGGCGACGTAAAGACCCATATCTTCAGGATCGATGCGCTTGCGACAAGCATGACGAGAACGAACAGTGATGGCAAATGGATTGCTTCCAACTACATCACGCCAAGATACGCCTGCGGCAAGTGCCATGACCCCGCAATCAATCCCGGGACCTCAACACCAATCACCGACGATCTGACCGCGCAGGGATACGCGGACGGCTACCACACGCCGTAAGAGCAAGGTACAAAACTGAGTGATAGTATAAAGGCGGGGCAACAGCCCCGCCTTTTTGTTTATTCACCTAGCCCTCTTTTTCGCTTTAAGCAGCCAGGTGCTTTAACGGTCTGGCCTCTTCCATCCCGCAGTGCCATAAACGAGTATCTATGCAAAATATGACAGGTGAAGAGCGAGAGGGGTCAGCGTTTTCCCTTGGGCACATAATACTGGGTGCCCTGTTTCATGCTCATGATCTGCTTCAGGAGGTCGTCCAGGTCCTCCCGGCGATGCACGAAGTCGATGTCCGAGGTGTTGATGACCAGGAGGGGCGTTTCGGAATAGTGAAAGAAAAACTGATTGTAGGCCTCGTTCACCGCCGCGATGTAGTCGCGATTGATCTCCTTCTCAAAGGGCCTGCCCCGCTGCCTGATGCGCTTGAGCAGGGTATCCGTATCGGCCTGCAGGAAAATGACGAGGTCGGGACGGACGATCTTCGGCTCCAGCATTTTGTAGATCTGCTCATACAGTGCAAGCTCATGATCGTTCAGATTGAGGTAAGCGAAGATGCGATCCTTGGCAAAGAGGTAGTCGCTGATCGTGATGCGGGTGAACAGGTCGGGCTGGACCATCTCCTCCTGCTGCTGGTAGCGGTTGAGCAGAAAGAACATCTGCGTCTGGAACCGGTACCGCGCGGAATCTCTGTAGAAATCGGACAAAAAGGGATTTTCTTCGGCCTGCTCCAGAATCAGGCGGGCGCCCAGTTCGTCGGCAAACAGCGTCGTGAGGCTCGTTTTGCCTACGCCGATCGGGCCTTCCGTCACAATATAACGCGTAGTATGAATGGCGGACTTGCTCATGGCCCTGTCCGGTCCGGCCTGCACTTCATGACCGTGCTCGTATCCTTGAGTTCGCTCAGAAGCTTAGAGGCATTTTTTTTCACAAGCGGATGCGCTGCCTGGGGTGCGATCTCGGCAAGCGGGACCAGCACGAATTTCCTCGTTGCCATCAGCGGGTGGGGAATGACGAGGTCGGGCAGGTTCACCACCACGTCTCCATACAGCAGAATGTCCAGGTCGATCGTCCGCGGGCCCCATCGCACGGTCCGCTTCCGCCCCAGCATGTCTTCAATGCGAAGACAGAGGTCCAGGAGCTCCCTGGGAGAGCGTTCTGTTTCGAACGCCGCAACCGCATTGATGAAATCCTCCTGCTCATGATACCCGACCGGTTCGGTGTAGTAGAGCGCCGAAAGAGCAAGCACGTTTCCTGCCTGCTTCAACAGTTCGACCGCCTTGAGGCAGTTGGCCTTCTTGTCGCCCACGTTCGAGCCGATTCCGATATAAGCAGTGACAGGCATAGAACTTATGGGGACACGGATTTAGACGGAAGCATCGGACAAAAAAGGTGCCTTTTATTTTTTGCCTGATCCGTCATTATCCGCCCTTTCAGCTTTTATCCGTGTCAAAAAAGGTTTTAAAACTCGAACTGCAGACCCGACATCCGTTTCTTGAACTCCTCCAGCACGCGCTGCTCGTCCGCCTTGCCCTTTGACTCAAAGGTGGCGGAGAACCTGATATAGGAGCCCGCGTCATCCCAGGGCACCGTGCTGATCAACTTCTCCGTGATCAGGAATTCGGAGAATTCCTCGGCGTTCGCGAAGCGCCTGCCGCTCCTGACTCCTTTCGGCATTTTCACGTATAGATAGAACGTCCCTGCCGGGACCCTTGCATTGAAGCCAAGGCCGGCCAGTACGTCTGCCATTGCCTTCAGCCTGCGCTCGTACTTGGCCGTGATCTCATCGGTGATCTCCGGGTGCTCCAGTGCATGGATGCCGGCCTTCTGGATGGCCTTGAACTGGCCCGAATCGTAGTTGTCCTTTACGTTCCCGTAGCCGGCTACCACTCGCTCGTTGCCAGCGACAAAGGCGAGGCGCCAGCCCGTCATATTGTAGGCCTTGGAGAGGGAGTGTATCTCGACGCCCACGTCCTTGGCGCCGGGGACGGAAAGGAAGGAGAGCGGCCGGGAACCGTACATCAACGCGGCATAGGCCGCGTCATGGACCACGACGATGTCATTCTCCTTCGCGAACCGCACGACCTTCTCGAAAAATGCCGTGGTCGCACCTGCCCCGGTCGGGTTGTTCGGATAGTTGATATACAGCAGCTTGGTTTTTTTCCTGACATCAGCTGGGACGGCATCGAGGTCGGGAAGGAAATTATTCTGCTCCAGCAGGGGCAGGTTCATGACCGTGCCGCCGTACCAGCGGGTGTGCGTCCCCATGATGGGGTAGCCCGGAACGGTCATCAGGGTAACGTCGCCGGGGTTGATGAACGCAGCCGGGAACATCGCAAGCACCGGCTTGCTCCCGATCCCGTGCAGCACTTCGGTTTCGGGGTTGATGCCGCTGACGCCAAAGACCTTGTGCAGATACCGCGCCGCGGCGTCCTTGAATTCCTGGATGCCGTTGTCCGCATAGCCGCGGTTCTCCGGCATCTCCGCTTCCTTCTGAAGGGCCTGGACAACGCCGGGAAATGCCATCTCGTCCGGCTCGCCCACACCGAAGTCGATCAGTTCCGATCCCGGATTGGCTGCCAGAGCCGCCCGCTTCGCGCGCTTGATCTTCTCGAACTTGTAGATCTTGGTCTCTTTGCCGAACATGCTGCCGCCGATACGCTCTGCAAAAAGCCCCTGGATGTAAGTCTCCTTCTGCACTTCCTTCAAGCCTCCTCCGGAAAAACCAATTTTAAATTTGAACACGGATCGTCATGGATCAACGCCGGGCGAACGATGCCCTAATGCTTTTATTCCGCACTCCGCACTGTATTTTTCAGACTGCCGATGCCCTCGATCCTGACCTCGATGCTGTCCCCCGGCTGCATGGGACCGATGCCCGCCGGCGTCCCGGTGATGACCAGGTCCCCGGGGTACAGGGTCATGATCCGGGATATGAAACTGACGAGATAAGGAACATCGAAAATGAAATTCGAGGTACGGGACCGCTGTTTCCGCTCATTGTTCAGATAGGACTCGATCAGCAGGTCTCCGGGGTCGAGATCGGTTTCGATCCAGGGTCCTGCCGGGCAGAAGGTATCGAAGGATTTGGCACGGGTCCATTGCCCGTCCTTTTTTTGCAGGTCCCGTGCCGTCACATCGTTGGCGCAGGTATAGCCGAGAATATGATCGCCCGCCTCATCAGGCCGGATATTGCGCACGCGGTCCTTGATCACGACGCCGAGTTCAGCCTCGTAATCAACACGGGAGCTCGAAGCGGGATAGAGCACCGCGTCATCCGGTCCTAGCAGGGCGGTCGGCGGTTTGAGAAAGATGATGGGTTCATCGGGAGCGGCGAAACCGAGTTCTTCCGCATGGTCCCGGTAATTCAGCCCGACCGCCACGATCTTGGACGGGAGGCAGGGCGGGAGCAGCGTTACCCGGGAAAGAGAATGACAGGCCTTGAGCGTCTTGAAGGGGGAAAAGAAGCCCCCCTCCAGCTCAGCCACTTCATCACCGTTCACGATCCCGTAAGCCGGGACGTCTTGTGCAAGAAATCTGACCAGTTTCAATGGGGCGGCCCCCGCCTGCTACTTGCCGTCGATCCAGGCCGAGAGCTGCTCTGCCGGAAGGTAGCCGGAATTGACCAGTCCGTCCCCGCGTACCATGGTCGGCGTTCCGCGGAACTCAAGAGAATCGGCCAGAGCGTTGTTCTTCTCCACCTGTTCCTTTGCGGTGGAACAGGAAGGTTCGGGAAGTGTTTTACCCGCCATGGCATCGTCCAGCAGGGCAAGCGCTTTTGCTTTGTCGCAGAGGATGGCCTCGGACTTCTTAAAGGCATCCTTATGCATGGGCAACGGACGGAGGAAGACGTAGAACGCCGTATCTTTCCGCTTCTCCAGCACTTTCTTCATTTCATCATGCAGCTTGCGGCAGTAGGGGCAGTCGGGATCGGTGAACACGGCGATCTTTTTCTTCGCGTTCTTCGGCCCGACGGCCACGGCGCTCTGGAGCGGCAGCTTCGAAAAATCTATCTTTCGCTGGGGAGCCGGCTTTCCGATGCTGTCCACGGGAATGATCTGCTGGATGACGAGCAGGTTCTTCTTGGAAAAATCCAGGAAGATCGGGCCGCGTTTGCCTTCGCCGGCATCCACGTCGATCTGCCACAGGCTTTTGACCGGCGCCTGCTTTACCTCCAGCACTGTCAGCTGAGGGTTCAATTTCTTGATGAGCGCCTCGGCATCCTTTTTCTCAAGCTTGTGGCACTCCCTGCAGTCGCCGCTGCAGCCCGGGTGCTCCGACGAGAAGGCTCCCGACGTATAGGGCAGGATGGTCATCGTTGCGGCCAGCAAC
>MHEA01000232.1:7266-10598 GCA_001805085.1 Nitrospirae bacterium GWC2_57_9 | reverse complement strand
GGTTAAAGTAGCGGTCATAGACCTGTGGTTTGGCAACATTGCCAGTTCAATAGCGTATGACGAACTACCGGCAAATATAGTCAAGATTGATTGTACGAGCGGTAGCTGTGTACCAACGACATTTGCATCGGAGCCGTCCGGAGACAAGGTTTCGGTCCACGGAACTGCGGTTGCTGAAATAGTCCATGATATGGCGCCAAATGCGAAATTGTTGCTATAAAATAGAAACTAATGATACAACGATGCATCGAACTCAAACAATCTGACGTGCCGGACGGGCGAGAGGCGGGTGAGAAAGCCGGGAGGCCGGGTTGAGAGGGAGAAACCAGGCACGATGTAACTAATACCCTGAAAAAATAATAAAGTAAGGATAAACCGACCTCGGGGTCGGTTTTTTATTGAGGTTATGTTACGAACAAAAGAGGCCAACCTAAAAAACCTGTTCTTTAAAACAATTGCTGTTCATACACCCTTTGTGGTATAATTTGACTGCCGTTCGATAGCTTGTTTTTTCCACTCGGTTTCCCGGCGCAGCAGCACATCCAAGGCTGTTGCATTTTTCCAGTTCTTGGAGGAAGTCCATGACCAAACGCTTCATCCCTCTTCTGCTCATCCTGCTCTTTTCCGCTCGTTCCCATGCCTATCAGCAGATCGAGTTCATCCGCGAGACAGGCGACTTTGACAAGAAAACGAAGCAGCACCAGTTGAACGGCCCGCGCGCGCTGGCCCTGTCCGGAGATAAAATATATGTGGCGGACACCGAGGCGCACCGGGTGCTCGTCCTCGACCTGGAGGGCAAGACCCTGCAGGTTTGGGGTTCAAAAGGGGACAAGCCCGGTGAATTCCGGTCGCCTGCGGGCATTGCCGTGGACGAAGAGGGGCGGATCTATGTGGCGGACACGGGCAATAACCGCATTCAGGTCTTTGAGCGGGACGGCAAACCGGTCCGCACCATCGGTACAAAGGGTGATGCTCCCCGGCAGTTCAGCAGCCCCTCAGGCCTTTTTGCGCAGCGCGGTTTTCTGTACGTGGCCGACACCGGCAACAGCCGGCTGCAGGTCCTGTCCTCTGACGGCATCTTCCTGAAGGAGATCCTGGTCAAGACCAAAAAGGACGAGATGAAGGCGCCGGTGGCGGTGGCCGCTGACCTGCAGAACAGGATCTATGCGCTCGACCAGGAAGGCAACAAGGTCAGGATCTTCGACCATGACGGCGTTGAATTGGACCGTTTCGGCACGAGCGGCAAGGGGAGCGAAGGTTTTGACGAACCCCAGGGCCTGGCCGTGGATCAGCAGGGTTATATCTATGTCTCGGATACGGGAAACAACAAACTGAAGAAGTTCGACCGGCAGGGAAAGCTGGTGGCCTCCCTCGGCTCGGAAGGGAGCGGACCCGGCCAGTTCCGGGAAGCCTCCGGGCTTGCCGTGGCTCCCGACGGGAAAGTGTACGTGCTCGACTCGGAAAAGCAGACCTTGCAGGTGTTCGTCTCCGAGACCGAAGGAATGCCACTGTCTCCTGCGTCGCCTCCGCCGTCGGTCGTCTTGATGAAAGAGTTCCCGGGTCAGGTGACCGCGCTTGTCCCGGGCAAGAGGATCTGGGGCCTGTCCGGCGATTCCCTCCTGGCCGTGGGCGTGACGGCCGGGCGTACCATCGGCTCACGCGGCAGCGAACCGGCTATGCTCAAAAATCCCCGGTCGCTGACCATGGATTCCGCGGAAAAGTTCTGGGTCGTGGATACCGGGAACGACCGGCTGCAGAAATTCAGCCTCGAGGGGAACCTTCTGCAGGTGATCGGCAGGTCCGGGTCCGGCGAAGGCGAATTCCGTTCGCCCTCGGGGGTCGCCATCGGTGCCAAGGGCAACCTTTACATCGCTGATACGGGCAATAAGCGCGTGCAGGTGTTCAACAGCAAGGGGATGTTCCTCGGCATGTTCGGGAAGCCGGGCAAGCTCGCGGGCCAATTCGCGGAGCCCGTGGACATCGCGGCGGACGGGAAAGAGCAGCTCTATATCGCGGACCAGGGAAATGACCGGATCGCGAAGTATGACAGCAACGGCACCCTCCTCTGGGAGACGGGCAGGACCGGCAGCCGGGACGGCGAGTTCAACGCGCCTTCGAACATCCTCGTTTCCGCCGACAACGAGGTGTACGTGCTCGATGCCGGGAATGCCCGCGTCCAGGTCTTCGACGGGAGCGGCAAGTTCCTCCGCAAGTTCGGGAACGAAGGCAAAGGGCCCGGGGAGTTCAGGTCGCCCCAGGGAATGGCCCTGGAGGACGGCATCCGGCTGTATGTGGGGGACCGGGGCAACGGCCGGGTGCAGGTGTTTGCGCTGCGCCAGACGCCGGCTATGCCTGCCGAACTTTCCGCGCAGGCGCGGGCGAACGAGGTCCAGCTGAGCTGGAAGAGCAACAGCGAGAGCTATCTCGAACAGTACCAGGTCTATCGCAGCGATTCGGCGAGCGGTCCTTTCCTGCCCGCGGGAACGTCGAACCAGGCGTTCTTCCTGGACAAGGGGCTGGCCAGCAGCAAAACGTTCTTTTACCGCGTGGCCGGCAAGGCCCGGGAGGGGAATGAAAGCGCGGCGTCTGCGCCGGTTTCGGCAACGACACCGAAGCTCATCCCCGCAGCGCCGAAGAAGGTCAGGATCGAGGCGAACGAGAAGCAGATAACCCTGTCCTGGCTGCCGAACCTCGAGCCTTTTGTCGGCAACTACCGCGTATACCGGACGAAGCAGCTGTCCTCGGGTTTCGAGCTGCTCGGCCAGGCCGACCGGTCGCTCTTCATCGACAGCCCGCTTGCCGATGAAACCCTGTACTACTACCAGGTGACAGCGGTCGGCAAGGAGGGTGATGAAAGCCCGGCAAGCGAAGTGATGTTCGCGTCCACCCCGAAAGCCTCGCTCACCCTGCCGCCGCTCGAGATCGCATCCGTGGAGATCGGCGAGATCTTCGCCTCGGCATATAAATATTACGAGGCCCACCCGGCGGGCAAGGTGGTCATCAGGAACAACACGGACAACGTGTATCCCCGGATCAAGCTGTCCTTTGCGATCAAGGAATTCATGGATTACCCGACCGAGATCGAGATAGAGCAGGTCCCGGCAAGACAGCAGGTGGAGGTGCAGCTCAAGCCGGTGTTCAGCAACAAGATCCTGGACGTTACCGAGAACACTGCCGTGCAGAGCGAACTGGCCCTCACCTATCATATTGCGGGCGAACCCAGGAAGGTGACCAGGAGCTTTCCCGTCACCCTGTATGAACGGCATGCCATGCTCTGGGACCAGAAGGCAAAACTGGGAGCCTTCGTGACCTCCAAGGACCCTTCGGTCTCC
>MHEA01000232.1:2875-7203 GCA_001805085.1 Nitrospirae bacterium GWC2_57_9 | reverse complement strand
GTCTACGCACGTGCTCTCTATGACGCGCTCGGCGTGATCGGATTGAAGTATATCGTGGACCCCACGAGCCCTTTCCAGGAATTTTCGGAGAAGAGCGGGAGCGCCGACTATCTGCAGTATCCCCGGGATACGCTGGCAAGGAAGAGCGGGGACTGCGATGACCTTTCGGTGCTGTTCACGGCGTCGCTGGAGAACATCGGGATCGCCACGGCCTTTGTGGACGTGCCGGGCCATGTGTTCATCCTGTTCAATACCGGCGTGCGGGAGAAGGACAAGGCGGTCCTCGGCTTCCGGGACGAGATGCTGGTGACCCATGAGGGCTGGGTATGGATCCCCGTGGAGATGACGATGGTCGGCTCTTCGTTCACCAGGGCCTGGAGCAAGGGCGCGGAAGAGTACCGCGACTGGTCCGCCAAGGGCAAGGCCGAGATCGTGAACACCCAGAAGGCGTGGGAGCTGTTCAAGCCGGTGACGCTGCCCTCCACGGACACGAGGGCGGCGAAGGTTTCCCGGGAAGAAATCGAGGCCAGGTTCAAGGACGAGCTCGAGGGGCTGGGCACCCAGCGGCTTGCCAACCTGTCGGCCGAGTACCTCCAGCGCCTGAAGAAGGACCCCGCTGACACGGCCGCACTGGGCCAGCTCGGCATCCTGTACGGAGAGAACGGGCTGTACGCGGAAGCGCTCGAACAGTTCCAGAAGATCCTTGCCGCGGACAAGCACAACAGCCTTGCCCTGAACAATATCGGCAACATCAATTTCCTGCAGGAACGGCTCGAGGACGCCAGGGTGGCCTACGAAGCAGTGCTCCGGACCGACCCCGAGGAGTGGGGGACCATGGTCAATCTGAGCCGCCTCCTGCTCCGCCTCGGGAAAAAAGAGGAGGCACGGAAACTCTTTCAGAAAGCGGCCGAGACCGATCCGAGGCTCCTGAGGCAGCACAGCGATCTGGCAACCGGTCTGGGCGCGGTGAAGTAAAAACGAGTCGAGAGTTCCGAGTTCGGGGTAGTAACGCCTGACGGGACAAGCCGGAACCAAAGCATTTGCACCACGAAGAACTCGAAAGAATTTCAGAAGACAGGTCGGTGCGTTACTTTTAACTTCAGCGCTTCGTGTTCTCCGTGGTAAACATTCTTGCGGGTTTGCAAGGAATTTGCTTCTGGAAGTTTCTATTTACCGTCAACGTACAGGGGAGGCACTATGAACACAAAAACCGCGATACTCGTATTCATCATCAGCCTCTGCAGTTCCATGGCTATGGCGCAGCAGCAGGAGCGCAAGCCCGGGCCGACCATTTCCGAATGGCTCAAAGGACTGCAGCAGAAGATCTCGCAGATCGCTCCACGGAAGGTCGTTCCGCTCAGCACCGGTGTTGCCGGCGTACGCGGCGCCAAAGAAGATTCACCGATGAAGCTTTACTGGAAAGGCAAGACCGGAGAAGAGGCGGTGTCCGAGGAGGAACTGCGGGAATTCCGTGAAGCGCTCGGCTACCTTGAGAAGGACGACCGCGCAGGCGCGATCCATGAGCTCGAGGAGTTCATGAAGCAGTTCCCCGACAGTGCGCTCATCCCGGACGCAAAAAAGACCCTCGATCTGGTGAAGGCAGAGGGCAAGGCGGCGGAGCCTGCAAAATAGACGGTATTGCGATAAAGAAAGAAAAAGGCAGGGAGAGATCCCTGCCTTTTTTTCTGGAACTTTACCGTTCAATCTGTTAGGTTACGGCCATGCAAAATACACCCGCCCGCAACGCCTGGACGTTCATCCCCACGCTCTACTTTGCCGAAGGCCTTCCCTATGTTCTGATCAACACCGTTTCGGTCATCCTGTTCAAGCGCATGGGGATCGATAACGCCAGCATCGCCTTCTGGACCAGCTGGCTCTATCTTCCCTGGGTCATCAAGATGTTCTGGGGCCCGATGGTGGACATCCGCTCCACCAAGCGGAACTGGATCCTCGGGACCCAGCTTGCCATGGGCGTTGCGCTCTTGCTGGTTGCCTATGCCCTGAATACCAAGGGGTTCTTCGTTCTTTCCCTTTTCGCTTTTGTGCTCGGCGCCTTCGTTTCAGCGACCTGCGATATCGCGACGGACGGGTTCTACATGCTGGCTCTGTCCGGAAAGGACCAGGCGCTCTTCGTGGGACTGCGGTCCGCGTTCTACCGGCTTGCGATGATCTTCGGCTCGGGATTCCTGGTCTACCTGGCAGGAAGGCTTGAAACCGCCACCGGCAACATTCCCTTCAGCTGGACGATCGTGCTTGTCGTCGCGGGAGTGCTGTTCTTTCTCGCTTTTGCGTATCACCGGTTCATGCTGCCCTATCCGGCTGCCGATGGACCAGCGCCCGCAGGGGGTTCTTCCGGCAATTCCTTTTCCGAGGTCTTTGCAGCCTATTTCAGGCAGGAGCGGGTGGGCGTTATCATCGCCTTTATCCTGTTCTACCGGCTGGGCGAGGCCATGCTGCTCAAACTGGTGACGCCCTTCCTGCTGGATAAACGGGTTGCAGGCGGGCTCGAGCTTTCCACGTCGGACGTAGGGCTTGTTTACGGGACCGTGGGGGTCCTGGCGCTGGTGACAGGCGGGATCCTGGGCGGCTGGGTACTTTCACGAATAGGGTTCCGGCGCGCGGTCTGGCCCATGGTGCTGGTCATGCATATCCCCGACCTCTTCTTCGTGTACATGGCCTATCATCAGCCGTCCATCGGACTGGTGTATCCGCTGGTTGCGCTGGAGCAGTTCGGATACGGCATGGGCTTCACCGTTTTTACCGTATACCTCATGTACTCGGCCCAGGGCAGGTATAAGACCTCTCATTACGCCATCTCAACGGGCATCATGGCGCTCGGTATGATGCTGCCGGGATTTCTGAGCGGCTATATTCAGCAGGCGGTGGGCTATCGGGCCTTCTTCATCGTCGTCTGTTTCCTGACGATCCCCGGCATGCTCACCATACCTTTTCTGCCGAAAGACAAGATGGAGAAGCAGGGATAGCCGACGGGAAAGAAGATACTTAAAATTCTTTCTCAAGAAAGTTGAAAACAGGGCAGAGAGAGAATCGGTTGAGAAAATAAACCACAAAGCTTTGACACGGAAAAAAGCCGATGATATATGATTTTCACTGAGCAGGCCAAGGTGTCAGCCGTGCTAAATCATAGTAAATCCGCAAATATCAGTGTCAAATTTGCCGGTTTTTTCTGCATCTCGCAAAATTGCGTCGTCGCTCTTATTCCGTCTCCCTGGTCTCCATCATCCTCTCCCTGCGCCTGCACGTGGCGCAACCCAGCGTCTCTTCAGACCCGTCCTCCCAGCGTATTACCTTGATCCCGGCATTCGAGCAGATCGGGCAGATGACGTAGAAGGTCTCACTGAACCCGTGCTCCACACTGAAGCGGATTGTCGAATCAGCGGAGAATTTCATGCTTCAATGATACCACCCGGCTTCCCGGCCGAATGAATAGAAAAGGCAGACGCCTGCGGGTGTCTGCCTTTTCCGCAACCGATCTTTTTCGATCCCTGCTACTCTTTACCCATGTTCGAAAGAACATAGCCGACGATCACGCCGATGAGCGTTCCTATCGTTTCCCTGCCGAGCACATTGAAGGTGCCGAGCGCAAGGAGAAGCGGCAGGACGAACACGATAGCAAGGAACTGAATGGCCTTGTTCCCAATGACAGCATTCTGCTTCACGATCAGATAATAAAGACCGCCGAGACCTCCCGCCATGATGAGTACCGCCAGCAGTCCGGACCATTGTGATAATGGCATTATTATTTCCCCCCTTCCCTTATTTTCATTCTGCCTGTCAGGCGAAGCCATTATAGGCCGAAAAGGGGTCTTTGTCAAAGAGGCCATGTGGAAGAAGATATATTGATATGCATTCGGGTTTGTGCTATCTTCCTGCAACGGCGGCAGCCTTCCGCGTCTTTTCGGATTTGACGCCGGGATGTGAGCTGCTATAATTAAAAAGGAGCAGTTATCAACAAGGTCCTTTACTCATTCGGGCTGATCATTGCGGCGGGGTATGTCTGGCGGTTCTTCGATCCGGCAGGCCTCGACCGGCACCGGGTCCGGCACGCGCTCAGCGTGACCGTGCTTCACTTTTTTCTGCCCGCGCTTGCCTTCGGGCTGCTGGCTACGGCCCCTCTGGACCGCAGTCTTGTTGCTGTTCCCCTGACGGCCGCAGTGGTGACCTTGGCGGGAATACTCGGCGGATATATCGCCTATAAACTCCTTCCCTGGTTCAACAGGATAGAGCGGCCTGCCTTCGGCGTTATGCTGCTGGCGGCGTCCTTCGGCAATGTGACCTATCTCGGCTTGCCCGTGATCTCCGAGATG